>NZ_JAMOLN010000057.1 GCF_024448165.1 Streptomyces longispororuber | reverse complement strand
GCGAAGCTCGCGGGCTGCACCACGTCCACGCGCTCCAGCAGCTCAGAAGCCGCCTCCCCGCGCAGCACGTCCACCAACGACCAGTCGACATACGGCTCAAGCGCAGCCGCACACGCGGCGATCCGGTCCGCGAACACCGGCGACGAGTCGATCAACTCCCGCCCCATGCCCGCCCATTGGGACCCCTGCCCGGGGAACACCCACACGACCTTCCCCGGACCACCGGAGACGCCGACCCGGCCTGTGACCAGCCCGGACGGGGCCTCGCCGCGCGTCAGGGCCCGCAGTCCCGTGGCCGCCTCCTCGGCGGAGTCGGCGACCAGCACCGCGCGCTCCGCCAGCAGCGCCCGGTTCGCGACCAGTGCTCCAGAGACCGCCGCGAGCGACGTGTCCGCGTCGGCGTTCTCCAGCAGGGCCGCGAGCCGCTCGGCCTGCCCCGTCAGGGACGCCTCACTGTGCGCCGACACGACCAACGGCACCGGGCCGTCGGCCTCATACGACTCGGGCCGGGCCGTCGCCGGTCCGTCGTCGGGGGCCTCTTCCAGGATCAGGTGGGCGTTCGTGCCGCTGATGCCGAACGAGGACACGCCCGCCCGGCGCGGACGGTACTCGCGCGGCCAGTCGCGTGCCTCGGTCAGCAGTTCCACCGCACCCGCCGACCAGTCCACCTGGGACGAGGGTGCGTCCACGTGGAGGGTGGGCGGCAGCACGCCGTGGCGCAGTGCCTGCACCATCTTGATGACGCTGGCGACGCCCGCGGCGGCCTGGGTGTGGCCGATGTTCGACTTCAACGAGCCGAGCCACAAAGGCTGTTGGGGGTCGCGGTTCTTGCCGTACGTGGCGAGCAGGGCCTGCGCCTCGATCGGGTCGCCGAGCGCCGTACCGGTGCCGTGGCCCTCCACGACGTCGACGTCGGTCGTGGTGAGTCCGGCGCCGGCCAGGGCCTTGCGGATGACGCGCTGCTGGGACGGGCCGTTGGGGGCCGTGAGGCCGTTGGAGGCGCCGTCCTGGTTGACCGCGCTGCCGCGCAGGACCGCGAGGACCTTGTGGCCTCGTTCGCGGGCCACGGACAGGCGTTCCAGGACGACCAGGCCCACGCCCTCGGCCCAGCCGGTGCCGTCCGCGCCGTCCGCGTACGCCTTGCAGCGGCCGTCGCCCGCCAGGCCGCGCTGGCGCGAGAACTCCACGAAGCTGACGGGGGTCGCCATGACGGTGACTCCGCCGGCCAGTGCCATCGAGCACTCGCCCTGCCGCAGCGACTGCGCGGCCAGGTGCATGGCGACCAGCGACGACGAGCAGGCCGTGTCGACGGTGACGGCCGGGCCCTCGAAGCCGAAGACGTACGAGATGCGGCCGGACGCCACGCTCGACGCGGTGCCCGTGCTGGCGAAGCCCTCCAGTTCCGGGGCGGTGACCCCGGCTCCGTACCCCTGGTTGGAGACGCCGGAGAACACGCCGACGTCGGTGCCCTTCAGGGAGCCGGGGTCGACTCCCGCGCCTTCCAGGGCCTCCCACGAGGTCTCCAGGAGGAGGCGCTGCTGCGGGTCCATGGCGAGGGCCTCGCGCGGCGAGATCCCGAAGAAGCCGGGGTCGAAGGAGCCCGCGCCGCTGACGAAGCCGCCCTGACGGGCGTACGACGTGCCGACGCTGTCCGGGTCGGCGTCGAACAGGCCGTCCAGGTCCCAGCCGCGGTCGTCGGGGAAGTCCGACATGCCCTCGCGGCCCTCGTGCACCAGGCGCCACAGCGACTCGGGGCCGGTCACACCGCCGGGCAGCCGGCACGCCATGCCGACGATCGCGACCGGCTCGTCCGGGTCCGCGACCGCCGTCGCCTGCGTCGTCCTCGCCGTCGTGGCGGCGGCGCCGGACGTCGCCGTGTCCGCGAACTCGTCGCGCAGGTAACCGGCGAGGGCCTGCGGGGTCGGGTAGTCGAAGATCAGGGTCGCCGGGAGCTTGAGGCCGGTCGCCTCGCGCAGCCGGTTGCGCAGTTCGACGGAGGTCAGCGAGTCGAATCCGGCCTCGTTGAACGCCGTGTCCGCCCGTACGCTCCCGGCGCCGCTGTGGCCGAGCACGAGCGCGGCCTGGGTGCGCACGAGGTCGAGGAGCAGTGCCTCGCGCTCGGCCTCGGAGAGGCCGGCGAGGCGGCGCGGCAGGTCGGTGTCCTTGCCGGCCGCGGCCCGCGCCTGTTGGCGGCCCGCCGGCACGAGGGTGCGCAGCAGGTGCGGGACCGGGGTGCCGGAGGCCGCGCCCGCCCGCGCGCCGCGCAGGTCCATCTTGATCGGGACGAGCAGGGGCGGGCCGGACGCGAGGGAGGTGTCGAGCAGTTCCATGCCCTCGGCCGCCGAGATCGCCAGGACGCCGCCGCGGTCGGCGCGCGCCTGGTCGGCGTCGCCGAGGTGGGCGGTCATGCCGGCGTCCTGCTCCCACAGGCCCCAGGCCAGGGAGACGCCGGGCAGTCCGGCCGCGCGGCGGGCGCTCATCAGGCCGTCGAGGAAGGCGTTGGCGGCGGCGTAGTTGCCCTGTCCCGCCGAGCCGAACACGCCCGAGGCGGACGAGAACACGGCGAACGCGTCGAGGTCCAGGTCCCGGGTGAGCGCGTCGAGGTGGCGTACGGCGTCGACCTTCGGCGCGAACACCTTCGCCAGGCGCTCCGGGGTGAGCGCTCCGATCACTCCGTCGTCGAGCACGCCCGCCGTGTGGATGACGCCGCGCAGCGGGTGGGCGGCGGGTATCGAGGCCAGCAGGGCGCTCGCCTGGTCGCGGTCGGAGACGTCGCAGGCCGCGACGGACACGGTCGCGCCGAGGCCGGTCAGTTCGGCGGCCAGTTCCTGGGCGTGGGCGGCGGCCGGGCCGCGGCGGCTGGCGAGGACCAGGTGGCGTACGCCGTGCCGGGTGACGAGGTGGCGGGCCACGAGGGCGCCGAGGGAGCCGGTGCCGCCGGTGACGAGGACCGTGCCGTCCGGGGTGAACCGCGGTGCGTCGGAGGCGGGTCGGGCGGTGGTGCGGGTGAGGCGGGGCGCGGAGAGCGTCCTGCCGCGCACCGCGATCTGCGGTTCGCCGAGGGCGAGGGCGAGGCCGAGCACCGGTACGGCGCCGTCGTCGGCGGCCGGGTCGGTGTCGATCAGGGTGATCCGGTCCGGGTTCTCGGACTGGGCGGCGCGGACCAGGCCCCAGACCGCGGCGCCGGCCGGGTCGGTCACCACGCCGTCGCCGGCGGGCACCGCGCCCCGGGTCGCCACCACGAGCCGCGCCTCGTCCAGACCGTCGGCCGCGAGCCAGGCCTGCACCACGGCCAACACCCGTGAGGCGAGGGCGAGTACGGCATCGTCACCGTCACCGGCCACCGCCTCCAGGACCGCCACCGCCGGTACGTCGGCATCTGCGGCGGCGCCCAGGGCTGTCACGTCCTCGGGTCCGTCCACCGGCACCCACGTCGGTGCGTCGGATGCCAACACCCGCTGATCCAGGGGCAGTTCGGTCCAGTCCACCTGGAACAGGGAGTCGGTCGCCGCCGGGTCCGCCGCCGTCTCCAGCTGTTCGGCGGAGACCGGGCGGGACACCAGGGAGTCCAGGGTGACGACGAGGCCGCCGGTCTCGTCGGCCGCCTCCAGCGCCACGGCGCCGGGCCCGGCGGTGGTCAGCCGGATCCGCAGGGCGGGGGCGCCCGCGGCGTGCAGCTGGAGGCCGTTCCACGCGAACGGCAGGACCGGTGCTCCGGCCGCCCCGTCCTCGTCCTCCGTGTCCGCCGCGTCCGCCTCGGCACCGAACATTCCGGCGTGCAGGGCGGCGTCGAGGAGCGCCGGGTGCAGGCCGAACCGGTCGGCGCTGTCGCGGTGTTCCTCGGGCAGGGCGGCCTCGGCGAAGACCTCGTCGCCGCGCCGCCACACCGCGCGCAGCCCCTGGAAGGAGGGGCCGTAGCCGTAGCCGCGCTCCGAAAGGCCCGGGTAGAAGTCGTCGGTCCCGACGCGCCGGGCGCCGGGCGGCGGCCAGGCGGTGAAGTCGAAGTCGGCGGTGCGGTGGGGCGCGTGGGCGGACAGGGTGCCCGCCGCGTGCCGGGTCCAGGTCTCCTCGTCGCCTGGGGCGTCCTCGCGCAGGGAGTGCACCTCGACGAGGCGGGCGCCGGTGTCGTCCGGGGCGCCCACGGTGACCAGGACGCGTACGCCGCCGCGCTCCGGCACCACCAGCGGCGCCTCGACGACGAGTTCCTCCAGGATCCCGCAGCCGGCCTCGTCACCGGCGCGGACCGCCAGCTCGACGAGTCCCGTGCCGGGGACGAGGACGACGCCGCCGACGGCGTGGTCGGCCAGCCACGGGTGCGTCTTCAGGGACAGCCTTGAGGTGAACAACAGGGTGTCGGCCTGCGGGAGCCGGACCACCGCGCCGAGCAGCGGGTGATCGGCCGCCGTCTGCCCGAGGGAGGCCGCGTCGGTGGCCGCGTCCGCCGTCCTGAGCCAGTAGTGCTCGTGGTCGAAGGCGTACGTCGGCAGGTCGAGGCGCGTGGCAGGTGCGGCGCTCGCGGGCAGGAGGCCGTCCCAGTCCACGGGGGTGCCCCGCACGAACAGTTCGGCGAGCGCGGCGAGCAGGCTCTGCTCCTCCGGGCGGCCGTCGCGCAGCGCCGCCACGCAGGTCGCGTCGGCGCCCGCGGCGGTGGCCGTCTCCTCGACGAGGCCGGTCAGGGCGGCGCCCGGGCCCAGCTCCACGAACAGGGTGCCGCCGAGGCCGACCGCGGCCGCGATGCCGTCGGCGAACCGCACCGGCCTGCGCACGTGGCCCGCCCAGTACTCCGGCGTCGCCAGTTCGCCGGGTTCGGCGAGGCGGCCGGTCACGTTCGAGACGACCGGGATCTGCGGGTCGTGCCACTCCAGCCCGGCCAGTTCCGCGGTGAAGTCGGCCAGCATCGGTTCCATCCGCAGGGAGTGGAACGCGTGCGAGACGGTCAGGCGCTTCGTCTTGCGGCCCTGGTCGCGCAGCTGCTCCGCGGCGGCGACGACGGCGTCCTCGTCGCCGGAGAGGACCACCGACGACGGGCCGTTGACCGCGGCGACCTCGACGCCGTCGCCGAGCAGCCCGGCGACCTCCGCCTCGCTCGCCGCGACCGCGACCATCGCGCCGCCCGGCGGCAGGGCCTGCATCATCCGGCCCCGGGCCGCGACCAGCCGCGCCGCGTCGGCCAGCGACAGGACGCCGGCCGCGTGCGCGGCGGAGATCTCGCCGATGGAGTGGCCGACGACCGCGTCGGGGCGCACGCCCCAGGACTCCACGAGCCGGAACAGGGCGGTCTCGACGGCGAACAGGCCCGCCTGGGTGAAGACCGTCTGGTCCAGGAGCGCCGCGCTGCCGCCCAGCCGGCCGAGGACGACGTCCCGCACCGGGTGGTCGACGCGCCCGGCGAGCGCCGCGTCCAGGTGGGCGCACGCCTCGTCCAGGGCGCGGGCGAACACCGGGTGGCGTTCGTACAGTTCGCTGCCCATGCCGACGCGCTGCGAGCCCTGCCCGGGGAACACCCAGACCGTCTTGCCGGGGCCGCCCGAGCCGGCCGCCCTGCCGGTGACGACACCGGCCGGGCGCTCGCCCCTGGCCAGCGCCGCGAGACCGGTGCGGGCCTCCTCGTCGGAACCGGCCAGGACCACCGCGCGCTCGGGCAGCAGGGCCCGTTGCGCGAGCAGGGCCCGGGCCACGCGCGGCAGCGGCAGCGGCGCCCCCGCAACATCCTCGCCGTGGCTCTCGATGTAGGTGGCGAGCCGCTCGGCCTGTCCGGCCAGGGAGCGCTCGCTGCGCGCGGACACCACCAGGGGCACCACGCCCGTGGGCGCCGGCTCCCCGGAGACCGGCTCCGGAGCGGGTGCCGGCTGCTCGGGGGCCTCTTCCAGGATCAGGTGGGCGTTCGTGCCGCTGATGCCGAACGAGGAGACGCCCGCGCGGCGCGGACGGCCCTCGCTCGGCCAGTCCTTGGCCTCGTTGAGGAGTTCCACCGCGCCGGCCGTCCAGTCGACCTCGGTCGTCGGGACGGCGGCGTGCAGCGTCGGGGGCAGTACGCGGTGCCGCAGCGCCTCGACCATCTTGATGACGCTGGAGACGCCCGCGGCGGCCTGGGTGTGGCCGATGTTCGACTTCAGCGAGCCGAGGTACAGCGGCTTGTGCGGGTCGCGGCCCCGCCCGTACGTGGCGAGCAGCGCCTGCGCCTCGATGGGATCGCCGAGCGCCGTGCCGGTGCCGTGGGCCTCGACGACGTCCACGTCCGCCGGGACCAGTCCCGCGCCGGTCAGCGCCTTGCGGATGACGCGCTGCTGGGACGGACCGTTGGGCGCGGTCAGGCCGTTGGAGGCGCCGTCCTGGTTGACCGCGCTGCCGCGCAGCACCGCGAGGATCTCGTGACCCCGCTCCTGCGCCACCGACAGGCGCTCCAGGACCACCACGCCGGCGCCCTCGGACAGGCCCATGCCGTCCGCGCCGTCCGCGAACGCCTTGCAGCGGCCGTCGGACGCCATGCCCTGCTGCCGGGAGAAGACCACGAACGTGCCGGGGGTCGCCATCACCATCGCGCCGCCGGCCAGGGCCATGGAGCAGTCGCCCTGGCGCAGCGCCTGCGCGGCCAGGTGGATGGCGACCAGCGAGGAGGAGCAGGCGGTGTCCACGGAGACGGCCGGACCCTCGAAGCCGAGGACGTACGAGACGCGGCCCGACGCCACGCTCGACGCCACGCCGGTGCCGGTGAAGCTCTCCAGCTCGGGCGCGACGCCGCCGCTCCCGGACCCGTACCCCTGGCTGGACACCCCGGTGAACACGCCCACGTCGGTGCCCTTGAGCGAGACGGGGTCGATGCCCGCGTGCTCCAGGGCCTCCCAGGAGGTCTCCAGGAGGAGCCGCTGCTGCGGGTCGACGGCGAGGGCCTCGCGCGGCGAGATCCCGAAGAAGCCGGGGTCGAACTCGCCCGCGCCGCGCAGGAATCCGCCCTGGTCGGTGTAGGAGGTACCGGGGTGGTCGGGGTCCGGGTCGAACAGGCCGTCCAGCTCCCAGCCGCGGTCGTCGGGGAACCCGGACACCGCGTCGCCGCCCTCGCGCACCAGCCGCCACAGGTCCGCGGGGCCCGTCACGCCGCCCGGCAGCCGGCAGGCCATGCCCACGACGGCGATCGGCTCGCCCGCGTGCGAGGCCCCCTGCTTGCGCAGGTTGTGCAGTTCGGTGGTGACGCGCTTGAGGGTGTTGAGGAGTTGTTCGTCCGTGGCCATGCGTCAGTCCTCACGAGAATGTTGATGGAGCCGGATGCCCTGTACCGGATTCACACGAGCCCGAGTTCCTCATGGATGAAGTCGAGGACTTCGTCGGCCGACGCGGATTCCAGCTTCTCGGCCACGGTGGAGACGCCCGCCTGCTCGACGACCCCATTACAACGGGCCACCAGGCCCTGAAGACGGAGCGCGATAGTCGCGCTCATGGATTCGTCGAGGCTCACGGAAGCAATCAGCGACTCGACGTCTTCTATCTTTCCGGTGACGCGGGCCAGCACGTCGTCGCCGATGCCGAGTTCACCGCGCAGGTAGCGGGTGAGCACGACCGGGGTCGGCTGGTCGAAGACGAGCGTCGCGGGCAGTTTGAGGCCGGTCGCCTCGCGCAGCCGGTTGCGCAGCTCCACCGACGTGAGCGAGTCGAAGCCGACGTCCTTGAACGCGGTGTCCGGGCGGACGCTCTCCGGACCGCTGTGCCCGAGCACGACCGCGGCCTGGGTGCGCACCAGGTCGAGCAGCAGCGCCTCCTGCTCGTCGTCGGCGAGCCCGGACAGCCTGCGCAGCAGACCGCCGTCCTGCGCGCCGGCCGCGCGGGCCTGCTGCCGGCCGGCCGGTACGAGGGTGCGCAGCAGCGGCGGCACCGTGCCGCCGGCCGACGCGTCGGCGCGCACCGCCCGCAGGTCCAGCTTGACCGGCACGAGCAGCGACTCCGCGGACCCGACGGCCGCGTCGAACAGCTCCATGCCCTCGCCGGGTTCGAGGGCGACGACGCCGTCACGGCTCGTACGGCGGCTCATGCTCACCTGGTCGTCGCTGCTGAGGTGGCTCGTCATGTTGGTGGCGTACGCCCACGTGCCCCAGGACAGGGACAGACCGGGCAGTCCGGCGGCGCGGCGCTTGGCCATCAGGCCGTCCAGGAAGGCGTTGGCGGCGCCGTAGCCGCTGCTGCCCGCGCCCAGGAAGACGGACGAGGCGGAGGAGTAGACGATGAACGCGTCCAGGTCGAGGCCGCGCGTCAGCTCGTCGTAGTGGCGCACGGCGTCGACCTTCGGCGCGAAGACCCGGGCCAGCCGCTCCGGGGTGAGGGTGCCGATGAGCCCCGCCTCGAACACTCCGGCCGTGTGCACCAGAGCGGTCAGCGGGTGCGCCTCCGGAACCGAGGCGAGCAGGGACCGCACCTGGTCACGGTCGGAGACGTCGCAGGCCACGACGGAGACCGTCGCGCCGTGTCCGGTCAGCTCGGCGACCAGGTCCTGCACGCCGTCGGCGTCAGGTCCGCGGCGGCTGGCCAGCACGAGGTGGCGCACGCCGTGTCCGACGACGAGGTGCCGGGCGATGAGCTCGCCGAGCGAGCCGCCGCCCGAGACGAGGACGGTGCCGTCCGCCTTGAAGGGCTTCCCGAACGCCGCGCCGTCGTCGGCGAGTTGAGGAGTCGGGGCGGGGGTGACCCGGGTGAGCCGGGGCACGGAGAGGGTCGTGCCGCGGGCCGCGAGCTGCGGTTCACCGGTGGCGAGGGCCGCGCCCAGAACCCCGTCGACGCCACCTTCATCACCGGTATCGGTGTCGGTGTCGAGCAGGACGATGCGGTCCGGGTTCTCGGCCTGCGCGGCGCGGACGAGACCCCACACCGCCGAACCGGCCGGATCGGTCACCGTGCCGTCGCCCGCGGGCACCGCGCCCCGGGTCACGACGACGAGCCGCGATTCCGCCGGGCCGTCCGCGTCGAGCCAGGCCTGGACGACGCCCAGCACCCGTGCGGACAGGTCGAGCACGGCGCTCGCGCCGTCCCCGCCGACGGCGTCCACGACGGCGACCGCCGGTACCTCGGCGGCCGACGCCGCGACGTCGCCCGCGGTGGCCACCGGCACCCACACCGGGGCATCCGACACACCCTGGGCCTGCGGCAGTTCGGTCCACTCCACGCGGAACAGCGAGTCGGTGGCAGCCGAGTCCGCCGCGGTCTCCAACTGCTCCGCGGACACCGCCCGCGACACCAGCGAGTCCATCGTGACGACCAGCGAGCCCGTCTCGTCCGCCGCGTCGACCGACAGGGCGTCCTGACCGCTCGGCGCGACCCGCACCCGCAGCGCGGAGGCGCCCGAGGCGTGCAGGACCAGACCGTTCCAGGAGAACGCGAGCAGCGGCCGTCCGGCCTCGCCGTCCGCCGCGGCATCGCTCACGGCCCGGAACGAACCGGTCTGCAGCGCCGCGTCGAGGAGGGCGGGGTGGATGCCGAACCGCTCGGCCTCCTTGCGCTGTTCGTCGGGCAGGACGACCTCGGCGAAGACCTCGTCGCCGCGCCGCCACACCGCGCGTACGCCCTGGAAGGAAGGGCCGTAGCCGACGCCGCGTGCGCGCAGCTCGTCGTAGAAGCCGTCGACCTCGGCCGGCTCGGCGCCGGGCGGCGGCCAGGCGGCGAAGTCGAAGTCGGTGGGCGGGTTCGGGGCCGTGGCGGCGAGCGTGGCGGTGGCGTGCCGGGTCCACGGCTGCTCCTCGCCCGCGTCCTCGCGCTGGGAGAAGACCTCGACGGTGCGCGTACCGTGCTCGCCGGGGGCGCCGACGGCGACCTGCAGCCGCACGCCGCCCTGCTCCGGCACCACGAGCGGCGCCTCGATCACGAGTTCCTCCAGGACGCTGCACCCGGCCTCGTCACCGGCGCGCACGGCCAGTTCGACCAGGCCGGTGCCCGGCAGGAGCGGCAGGCCGCCGATGGTGTGGTCGGCGAGCCAGGGATGCGACTTGAGCGACAGCCGCGAGGTGAACACCAGGCCGCCGGACTGCGGCAGGCGGACCAGCGCGCCGAGCAGCGGGTGATCGGTCCCGGCGAGCCCGAGCGAGGCCGCGTCTCCGTCGGTCGCGGTGCCCTGGAGCCAGTAGTGCTGGTGGTCGAAGGCGTACGTGGGGAGGTCGACGCCGACGGTCGTGGTTCCGGCGGGCAGGGTCCCGGTCCAGTCGACGGGGACGCCGCGCACGAACACCTCGGCCATCGAGGCGAGCAGCCGGCGCAGGCCACCGTCGTCGCGGCGCAGCGAGCCGGTCACGACCGTTTCCGTGCCGCTCTCGTCGAGGATCTCGGTGACCGGCTGGACCAGCACCGGGTGGGCGCTGATCTCGATGAAGGTGCGGTGGCCCTGGTCGACCAGGTCGGCGACGGCCGGGCCGAACTTCACCTGGCCGCGCAGATTCCCGTACCAGTAGCCGCCGTTGAGGACGCCTGCGTCCTCGATCCAGCCGCTGGTGACGGTGGAGTAGAAGGGGGTGGTGGGGGCTTGGGCCTCGATGCCGGACAGGGTCTCGGCGAGAGTGGCCTCGATGTCCTCGACGTGGCGGGTGTGGGAGGCGTAGTCCACCGCCACGCGGCGTACGCGAATACCGTCCGCCGTCAGAGAGGCGAGCGCCTCGTCCAGTGCCTCGGCGTCACCCGCGACGACCACGGAGCTCGGGCCGTTGACCGCCGCGACCTCCACCCGGTCCGCCCAGCGTGCGAGACGGCCGACCGCCTCGCCCTCGCTCAGCGCGACCGACGCCATACCGCCGCGACCGGCCAACCGCTCACCGATCGCCTGGCTGCGCAACGCCACCACGCGGGCCGCGTCCTCCAACGACAGCGCACCGGACACGCACGCCGCGGCGATCTCACCCTGCGAGTGGCCCAGCACCGCGTCGAACTCGACACCCGCGGACGCCCAGACCGCGGCAAGGCCCACCATCACGGCGAAGCTCGCGGGCTGGACGACGTCCACGCGCTCCAGCAGCTCGGGAGCCGCCTCCCCGCGCAGCACGTCCACCAGGGACCAGTCGACGTAGGGGGCCAGCGCGGTCGCGCACTCGGCGATCCGCTCCGCGAACACCGGCGACGAATCGAGCAACTCCCGTCCCATGCCAACCCATTGGGACCCCTGCCCGGGGAACACGCCGACGACCTTGCCGGGGCCGGCCGAACCGACGCTTCCGGAGACCAGGTTGGCGCCGCTCTCGCCGCGGGCCAGCGCGCGGAAGGCGGTGAGGGCCTCCTCCTGCGAGTCGGCGACGACCACCGCGCGTTCGGCGAGGACCGCGCGGCCCTTCGCCAGGACGCCCGCGACGTCCGGCAGGGACACCCCGTCGGCGCCCTCGGTGAAGGCCGCGAGCCGCTCGGCCTGGCCCGTGAGCGAGGCGGCGTTGTGCGCGGACACCACGAGCGGCACCATGCCGCCCCGGTCCGCGGCGGGCTCCGGCGCCTCTTCGTCCGGTGCCTCCTCCAGGATCAGGTGGGCGTTCGTGCCGCTCACGCCGAACGAGGAGACACCGGCCCGGCGCGGGCGGCCCGCGCGCGGCCAGTCCCGGGCCTCGGTCAGCAGCTCGACGGCGCCCGCCGACCAGTCGACCTCGGTCGTGGGGACGTCCACGTGCAGCGTGGCCGGCATCGTGCCGTGCCGCAGCACCTCGACCATCTTGATGACGCTGCCGACGCCCGCGGCGGCCTGGGTGTGACCGATGTTCGACTTCAACGAGCCGAGCCACAGAGGCTGTTGGGGGTCACGGTCCTTGCCGTACGTCGCGATGAGCGCCTGCGCCTCGATCGGGTCGCCCAGGGCCGTGCCGGTGCCGTGCGCCTCGACGACGTCGACGTCGGCGGGCGAGAGGCCCGCGTTCGCCAGCGCCTTGCGGATGACGCGCTGCTGCGAAGGCCCGTTCGGCGCCGTCAGACCATTGGACGCGCCGTCCTGGTTCACCGCGCTGCCGCGCAGGACCGCAAGCACCTTGTGGCCTCGTTCGCGCGCCGCGGAAAGGCGTTCCAGGAGGATGACGCCGACGCCTTCGGCGAGGCCCATGCCGTCGGCGCCGTCCGCGAACGCCTTGCAGCGGCCGTCGGCGGCGAGGCCGCGCTGGCGCGAGAACGCCACGAAGTTGCCGGGCGTCGACATCACCATCGCGCCGCCCGCGAGCGCCATGGAGCACTCGCCCTGCCGCAGCGCCTGCGCGGCCAGGTGGATGGCCACCAGGGACGACGAGCACGCCGTGTCCAGGGAGACCGCCGGGCCTTCGAGGCCGAGGACGTACGAGACGCGGCCCGAGGCGACGCTGGTCGAGGCGCCGGTGCCCGCGAAGCCCTCGGACTCCGGGGTGACCACCCCGGCGCCGGCGCCGTAGCCCTGGCCGGAGAGACCGGAGAAGACGCCCACGTCGGTGCCCTTGAGGGAGACCGGGTCGATGCCCGCGCGCTCCAGTGCCTCCCAGGAGGTCTCCAGGAGGAGCCGCTGCTGCGGGTCCATCGCCATCGCCTCGCGCGGCGAGATCCCGAAGAACCCGGCGTCGAACTCGCCGGCGCCGCGCAGGAATCCGCCCTGCGTGACGTACGAGGTGCCGGCCTGGTCCGGGTCGGCGTCGAACAGGGCCTCCAGGTCCCAGCCGCGGTCCTCCGGGAAGGCGTCGACGGCGTCGCCGCCGTCGGCGACCAGTCGCCACAGGTCCTCGGGCGAGGCCACGCCGCCCGGGTACCGGCACGCCATCGCGACGACGGCGATCGGCTCGCGCGCCTGGTCCTGGACCTCGCGCAGCCGCCTGCGGGCGGTGCGGGCGTCGGCGATGGCCCTCTTGAGATAGTCGCGGAGTTCTGCCTCGTCGGCCACTGGATTCAACCCCCAGGAGTGGATGCGTGCGATTGCCGTGAATGGGTGTCCGCACCGTCCGTGCGGGGTCGTACAGGGGTGGTGCGAAGTCGTGCGTGCGTGGGTCCGTGCGGGCGGGCGAGCCACGGTCGGCCCGCCCACCCGCACGGACGCGGCTCAGTCGAGCCGCTCGAAGAGCGCGAACAGCTCCTCGTCGCTGGCGTTCTCCAGGTCCCCCTCGTCGGAGGCGTCGGCACCCGCCGGGCCGTCGGCCGCCTCCTCGGCGGCCCTCAGCAGTTCGCGCAGCCGCGCGGTGATCCGGTCGCGGGCCTCCGCGTCGGGACCCGCGGACTCGATGGCCGCCTCCAGGCCGGCGAGCCCGGCGAGGACCGTGTCGGCGGGCGACGCCTCGTCGACGGCGATCTCGGTCCGCAGGTAGCGGGCGAGCGCCTGCGGCGTCGGGTGGTCGAAGACGAGCGTCGCGGGGAGCTTCAGGCCCGTCGCCTCGCGGAGCCGGTTGCGCAGTTCCACCGAGGTGAGCGAGTCGAACCCGGCCTCGTTGAACGCGGTGTCGGGGCGGACGCTCTCCGGACCGCTGTGCCCGAGCACGACCGCGGCCTGCGCCCGCACCACGTCGAGGAGCAGGGCCTCCTGCTTCGCCGCGGAGAGCCCGGCGAGCCGGTCGGCCAGCTGCCGCCGCTCGCCGCCACCGGCGCCGGCCGACTGCGCCTGCTGCCGGCCGGCGCGGACCAGGCCGCGCAGCAGGTGGGGCACTCCCCCGCCCGCCGCCGCGTCGGCGCGCACCGCGCGCAGGTCCAGCTTGAGCGGGACGAGGAGCGCGTGCCCGGAGCCCAGTGCGGCGTCGAACAGCTCCATGCCCTCGGCGGACGGGAGCGCCAGGACTCCGCCGCGTCCCTCACGCCGGCCCATCCGGGTCCTGGTGACGTCGTCGATGTTCCCCGCCATACCGGTGACCTGCTCCCACGGCCCCCAGGACAGCGAGAGTCCGGGCAGTCCGGCCGCGCGGCGGTGGGCCATGAGGCCGTCGAGGAAGGCGTTGGCGGCGGCGTAGTTGCCGCTGCCCGCGCCCATGAAGACGGACGACGCGGAGGAGTAGACGACGAACGCGTCGAGGTCCAGGTCCCGGGTGAGCGCGTCGAGGTGGCGTACGGCGTCGACCTTCGGCGCGAACACCGTGGCGAGGCGCTCCGGGGTCAGCGCCCCGATCACCCCCGGGTCGAACACGCCGGCCGTGTGCACGACGCCGCGCAGCGGCCGGTCGTGCGCGATCGCGGCCAGCAGCGCCTCGACCTGGGTGCGGTCGGAGACGTCGCAGGCCACGGCGGAGACCGTCGCGCCGAGCCCGGTGAGGTCGGCGACGAGTTCCGGCACGCCGTCCGCGTCGGGTCCGCGGCGGCTGGCGAGGACGAGGTGGCGCACGCCGTTGCGGGCGACCAGTTGCCGGGCCGCGAGGGCGCCGAGCGAGCCGCCGCCCGAGACCAGCACGGTCCCGTCGGTCCTGAACACCTCTGCCGTACGGGCGTCCTCGGCGGCGACCCGGGCGAGCCGGGGCACCGAGAGGACGGTGCCGCGCACCGCGACCTGCGGTTCGCCGCCGGCCAGCACGTCGGCGAGCACGGCGTCGAGCGCCGGTTCCACGCCGCCGTCGGCAGCGGGGTCGGTGTCGAGCAGGACGATCCGGTCCGGGTTCTCGGACTGGGCGGCGCGGACCAGACCCCACACCGCCGAGCCTGCCGGGTCGGTCACCGTGCCGTCGCCCGCGGCCACCGCGCCCCGGGTCACGACCACCAGGCGCGACTCCTCGGCGCCGGAGGCGCCCAGCCATGCCTGGACCACGGCCAACACCCGTGAGGTCAGGGCGAGTACGGCGTCGTCGCCGTCCCCGCCGACGGCCTCCAGGACCACGGCGGCGGGGACGCCGCCGCCCGCGGTCAGGGCGGTCGTGTCGTCGGCCGAGGTCACCGGCACCCACGGCGGCGCGGGCTCGGGGCCCGCTGCCGTGGGCAGTTCGGTCCACTCGACCGCGAACAGCGAGTCCCGGTTCTCCCGCGCGGCCGTGGCGCCCAGCTGCTCGATGGACACGGCGCGCATGACCAGGGCGTCCATCGTCAGGACGGGGCTGCCGGTGTCGTCGGCCGCCGCGACCGTCAGCGCGTCCGCGCCGTCCGGTGCGACCCGCACGCGCAGCGCCGAGGCGCCCGCGGCGTGCAGGACGAGACCGTTCCAGGAGAAGGGCATCACGGGCTGCCCGGCCGACTCGTCGTCGGGGGCGTCGGCCGTGGCGAACGTCCCGGCCTGGAGGGCCGCGTCGAGCAGTGCGGGGTGCAGGCCGAAGCCGCCGGCCTGCTTGCGCTCGTCGTCGGGCAGGGCGACCTCGGCGAAGAGTTCGTCGCCGCGCCGCCACACGGCGCGTACGCCCTGGAAGACGGGACCGTAGGCGTAGCCGCGCTCCAGGAGCCCTTCGTACAACTCGGCGGTGTCCAGCTCCACTTGCTCGGCGCCGGGCGGGGGCCAGGCGGCGAAGTCGAAGTCCGTGGGCGGGTTGCCGGCCGTGGCCGAGAGGAGTCCGGTGGCGTGCCGGGTCCACGTCTCGCCGCTGCCGTCACCGTCGGGGGCGTCCTCGCGCTGCGAGTAGATCTCCAGGGTGCGCGTGCCGTTCTCGTCCGGGCCGCCGACGGCGACCTGGACGCGTACGCCGCCCTGTTCCGGCACCACGAGGGGCGCCTCGGTCACCAGCTCGTCGAGCACCCCGCACCCGGCCTCGTCACCGGCCCGCACGGCGAGTTCCACCAGGCCGGTGGCCGGGATCAGGACCAGACCGCCGACCACGTGATCGCCCAGCCACGGATGCGACTTGAGCGACAGCCGCGAGGTGAAGACCAGGCCGTCGGACTGCGGCAGCCGGACCATCGCGCCGAGCAGCGGGTGGTCGGTCCCGGCGAGTCCGAGGGACTTCGCGTCGGTCTGGTCGGGGGTCGTGTGCAGCCAGAAGTGCTGGTGGTCGAAGGCGTACGTCGGCAGGTCGAGCCGCGCCTGCCCGGCCGGGAGCACACCGCTCCAGTCCACGGGGACGCCGTGCACGAACAGCTCGGCCATCGAGGCGAGCAGCCTGCGCAGACCGCCCTCCTGGCGGCGCAGCGAACCGGTCACGACGGTGCCGGCGTCCGCGTCCGTGCCGTCGAGGATCTCGTTGACCGGCTGGACCAGCACCGGGTGGGAGCTGATCTCGACGAACGCGCCGTGCCCCTGCCCGACCAGGTCCGCGACGGCCGGGCCGAACTTCACCTGGCCGCGCAGGTTCCGGTACCAGTAGCCGCCGTCCAGGACGCCGGCCTCGTCCACCCAGCCGCTGGTGACGGTGGAGTAGAAGGGCACGAGCGGTGCCTGGGCGCTGATCGCCGACAGGGTCTCGGCGAGAGTGCTCTGGATGTCTTCGACGTGGCGGGTGTGCGAGGCGTAGTCCACGGCGATGCGGCGGACGCGGACACCGTCCGCCGTCAGGGCGGCCAGGGCCTCGTCCAGGGCTTCGGCGTCACCGGCGACGACCACGGAGGTCGGGCCGTTGACGGCCGCGACCTCGACCCGGTCCGCCCAGCGCACGAGCCGGGCCACCGCCTCGTCCTCGCTCAGCGCCACCGACGCCATGCCACCCCGACCTGCCAACCGCTCACCGATCGCCTGGCTGCGCAGCGCCACCACCCGGGCCGCGTCCTCCAGCGACAACGCACCGGACACGCACGCCGCAGCGATCTCGCCCTGCGAGTGACCGACCACGGCGTCCGGCAGGACACCCACCGACGACCACACAGCCGCCAGACCGACCATCACGGCGAAGCTCGCGGGCTGCAGCACGTCCACGCGCTCCAGCAGCTCGGGAGCCGCCTCCCCACGCAGCACGTCCACCAGCGACCAGTCGACGTACGGGCTGAGCGCGGTCGCGCACTCGGCGATCCGCTCCGCGAACACCGGCGACGAATCGAGCAACTCCCTGCCCATACCGGCCCATTGAGACCCCTGACCGGGGAAGACCCACACGACCTTCCCCGCAGCCCCGGACGCGGAACCGGACCCCGCCCCGGCCACGACCCCGGCCGCGCTCTCGCCGCGAGCCAGCGCCCGCAACCCGGCCAGCGCCTCCTCGCCAGAGCCGGCCACGACCACGGCCCGCTCCCCCAGCAGGGTGCGCCCGGAGACGAGCGACCCGGCCAGCGACGCGAGGGATGCCTCGCCCGCGTCGGACTCCACGAAGGCTGCGAGGCGCTCGGCCTGGCCCGCCAGCGAGGCGGCGCTGCGCGCCGACACCACGAGCGGCACCACGTCCGCGGACACCAGCGGCTGCGAGGTCTCCTCGGTGGCCGTCGCGTCGTCGTCCGGGGCCTCCTCCAGGATGAGGTGGGCGTTCGTGCCGCTGACGCCGAAGGACGACACGCCGGCCCGGCGGAGCGTGCCGGTGCGCGGCCAGTCGCGCGCCTCGGTCAGCAGCTCCACCGCGCCCGCGGTCCAGTCGACCTGCGCCGTGCGCCGGTCGGCGTGGAGCGTCGGCGGCAGGACGCCGTGCCGCAGCGCCTGCACCATCTTGATGACGCTGGCGACGCCGGACGCGGCCTGCGCGTGCCCGATGTTCGACTTCAACGAGCCGAGCCACAGAGGCTGTTGGGGGTCGCGGTCCTTGCCGTATGTGGCGAGCAGTGCCTGCGCCTCGATGGGATCGCCGAGCGCCGTGCCGGTGCCGTGTCCCTCGACGACGTCGACGTCGGCGGGCGACAGGCCCGCGTTCGCCAGCGCCTTGCGGATCACGCGCTGCTGGGACGGGCCGTTCGGCGCCGTCAGACCGTTGGAGGCGCCATCCTGGTTCACCGCGCTGCCGCGCAGCACCGCGAGCACCTTGTGGCCTCGCTCCCGGGCCACGGACAGGCGCTCCAGGAGCACGACGCCGACGCCCTCGGACAGGCCCATGCCGTCCGCGCCGTCCGCGAACGCCTTGGACCGGCCGTCACCGGCCAGGCCGCGCTGGCGCGAGAACGCCATGAACGTGGCGGGGGTCGCCATCACCATCGCCCCGCCGGCCAGCGCCATCGAGCACTCTCCCTGGCGCAGCGCCTGCGCGGCCAGGTGCATCGCCACGAGCGAGGACGAGCAGGCGGTGTCGATCGACACGGCCGGGCCCTCGAAGCCGAAGACGTACGAGACCCGGCCCGACGCCACGCTCGACGCGAGGCCCGTGCCCGCGAAACCCTCCACCTCGGGGGCGATGGTGCCGGTGCCGTAGCCCTGTCCCGAGACGCCGGAGAACACGCCGACGTCCGTGCCCTTGAGCGCGAACGGGTCGATGCCCGCGCCCTCCATGGCCTCCCACGACGTCTCCAGGAGGAGCCGCTGCTGCGGGTCCATGGCGAGGGCCTCGCGCGGCGAGATCCCGAAGAAGCCGGGGTCGAACAGGCCCGCGCCGCGCAGGAATCCGCCCTGGCTGACGTACGAGGTCCCGGCGTGGTCCGGGTCCGGGTCGAACAGGCCGTCCAGGTCCCAGCCGCGGTCCTCGGGGAAGTCGGAGATCGCGTCGACCCCGTCGACGACGAGCTTCCACAGCTCGTCCGGCGAGGTGACGCCGCCCGGCAGCCGGCAGGCCATGCCGACGACGGCCAGCGGCTCGTCCGTGTCGACGGTGCCGGTGACGGCGGGCCGCGCCTCGGGCTCGGGCGCCGCGACCTCGTCGAACTCGCCGCGCAGATAGCGGGCGAGGACCAGCGGGCTCGGGTAGTCGAAGACGAGCGTCGGGGGCAGTTTGAGGCCGGTCGCCTCGCGCAGCCGGTTGCGCAGTTCCACCGAGGTCAGCGAGTCGAACCCGGCCTCGTTGAACGCGGTGTCCGGGCGGATGGCGCCCGCGCCGCTGTGGCCGAGGACGACGGCGGCCTGGGTGCGCACCAGGTCGAGCAGCAGTTCCTCCTGCGCGGCGGCCGTGAGCCCGGCCAGCCGGTCGGACAGCTGCCGCTCCCCCGCACCGCTCGCGGCGCGGGCCTGCTGCCGGCCGGCCTTGACCAGACCGCGCAGCAGGTGCGGCACCGTGGCGCCGGCCGACGCGTCGGCCCGTACGCCCTTCAGGTCGAGCTTGACCGGGACGAGGAGTGCCTGGTCGGAGGCGAGGGAGAGGTCGAACAGGTCCATGCCCTCGGCCGCGGATATCTCCAGGACACCGCTGCGGCCGGCCCGTGCCTGGTCGACGGCGCTGAGGTGGCCCGCCATGCCGAGGGACTGCTCCCACAGGCCCCAGGCCAGGGACAGTCCGGGCAGTCCCGCGGCGCGGCGGGCGCTCATCAGGCCGTCCAGGAAGGCGTTGGCGCCCGAGTAGTTGCCCTGGCCCGCTCCGCCGGAGAGCCCGGCCACGGACGAGTAGACGACGAACGCGTCGAGGCCGAGGCCGCGGGTCAGTTCGTCGAGGTGGCGTACGGCGTCGGCCTTCGGCGCGTACACCTTGGCGAGGCGCTCGGGGGTGAGGTCCGCGATCAGTCCGTCGTCGAAGACGCCGGCCGTGTGCACGACGCCCCGCAGGTCGGGCACGGAGGCGAGCAGGTCCGCGAGCCGGGACCGGTCGGAGACGTCGCAGGCGACGACCGACACGTCCGCACCGGCCTCGACGAGTTCGGCCGTCAACTCGCTCACGCCGTCGGCCTCTTGACCCCGGCGGCTGGCGAGGACCAGCTGTCGTACGCCGTGCCGGGTGACCAGGTGCCGGGCCACGACGCCGCCGAGCGAACCGCCGCCGGAGATCAGGACGGTGCCGTCGGGGCCGAACGTCGCGGGCCGGTCGGCGGTGCCGCCCGTGGGGCGGGCGAGCCGGGGGATCGACATGGCCGAGTCGCGGATGGCGATCTGGGGCTCGGCGGTGGCCGTCACGGGGCCGAGGACGTAGTCGATGACCGAGTCCACGCCGCCGTCGGCGGTGGGGTCGGTGTCGAGGAGGACGAGCCGGTCGGGGCTCTCGGACTGGGCGGCGCGGACGAGTCCCCACACCGCGGATCCGGCCGGGTCGGTCACCGCGGTCCCGCCCGCTGCCACGGCCCCGCGGGTCGCGACGACGAGCGTCGACTCCTCCAGCGCGTCCGCGGCCAGCCAGGCCTGCACGACGCTCAACACCCGTGCGGACAGGGCGAGTACGGCGTCCGCGGAGTCCTCGGAGTCCCCGCCGACGGCTTCCAGGACGGCGACGGCGGGTGCGGCGCCGCTCGCGGCCACGGCCGCCACGTCCTCGGCCGACGACACGGGCAGCCAGGACGGTGGCAGGTCCGAGTCGGGCGGCGCGGGCAGCTCGGTCCACTCCAGCCGGAAGAGCGCGTTGGCGATCGCCGCGTCGACCGGGGTCTCCAGCTGCTCGGCGGAGACGGCCCGGGACACGAGCGAGTCCAGCGTCACCACCAGACCGCCGGCCTCGTCGGCCGCCCGGACGGACAGCGCGTCCGGCCCGTTCGGCGCGATGCGCACGCGCAGCGCGGCGGCGCCCGAGGCGTGCAGCACCAGACCGTTCCACGCGAAGGCCAGGACCGGCGCCGCGGACTCGTCCGCCGTGTTCCCGATCGTGGCGGCCTGCAGAGCGGCGTCGAGCAGGGCGGGGTGGACGCCGAACTTGCCTGCGTCCGTGCGGAGTTCGTCGGGCAGGGCGACCTCGGCGAAGACCTCGTCGCCGCGCCGCCACACCGCGCGTACGCCCTGGAAGGCGGGGCCGTAGCCGTAGCCGCGGTCCACCAGGTCGGCGTAGAAGTCGCCGACCTCGACCTGCTCGGCACCGGCCGGCGGCCAGGCGACGAAGTCGGCGTCGACGTCGGTGCCGGTGCCGGTGTCCTGCTCGGAAGGCGCGGGCGACAGGGTGCCGGTGGCGTGCCGGGTCCACGTCTCGCCGCTGCCGTCGCCGCCGTCGTCGGGGGCGTCCTCGCGCTGGGAGTAGATCTCCACGGTCCGCGAGCCGCTGTCGTCAGGGCTGCCCACGGCGACCTGGACGCGTACGCCGCCTTGCTGGGGCACCACGAGCGGCGCCTCGATCACGAGCTCTTCCAGCGCGCCGCACTCCGCCTCGTCACCGGCGCGCACGGCCAGCTCGACCAGACCGGAACCGGGGAGGATGACGACGCCGCCGACGGCGTGATCGGCCAGCCAGGCATGCGACTTGAGCGACAGCCGCGAGGTGAAGACCAGGCCGCCGGACTGCGGCAGCCGCACCACGGCGCCGAGCAGCGGGTGCCCGGCGGTCGCCTGCCCGAGGGACGCGGCGTCGGTCGCCGTCTCCGTCTCGTGCAGCCAGTAGTGCTGGTGGTCGAAGGCGTACGTGGGAAGGTCGACGCGCGCCGCCGTGGCTCCGGTGGTTGCGGCGGGCAGGATGCCCGTCCAGTCGACCCGGACGCCGCGCACGAACACCTCGGCCATCGACGTCAGCAGCCGGCGCAGGCCACCGTCGTCGCGGCGCAGCGAGCCGGTCACGACGGTGCCCGTGCCGCTCTCGTCGAGGATCTCGGTGACCGGCTGGACGAGGACGGGGTGGGCGCTGATCTCGATGAAGGTGCCGTGACCTTGACGGACGAGGTCGGCGACGGCAGGGCCGAACTTCACCTGGCCGCGCAGATTCCCGTACCAGTAGCCGCCGTTGAGGACTCCCGCGTCCTCGATCCAGCCGCTGGTGACGGTGGAGTAGAAGGGGGTGGTGGGGGCTTGGGCCTCGATGCCGGACAGGGTCTCGGCGAGGGTGGCCTCGATGTCCTCGACGTGGCGGGTGTGCGAGGCGTAGTCCACCGCAACCCGGCGGACGCGGATGCCGTCCGCCGTCAGGGCGGCCAGGGCCTCGTCCAGCGCTTCGGCGTCACCCGCGACGACCACGGAGGTCGGGCCGTTGACGGCCGCGACCTCGACGCGGTCCGCCCAGCGCTCCAGCCGGGTCACCGCCTCGCCCTCGCTCAGCGCGACCGACGCCATGCCACCCCGACCTGCGAGGGCGGCGGCGATGGCCTGGCTGCGCAGGGCGACCACCCGGGCCGCGTCCTCCAACGACAGCGCACCAGAGACGCAGGCCGCCGCGATCTCACCCTGCGAGTGGCCCAGCACCGCGTCGGGCCTGACCCCGGCCGAGGACCACACCGCGGCAAGGCCCACCATCACGGCGAAGCTCGCGGGCTGGACGACGTCCACGCGGTCGAGAAGTTCAGGTGCGGCGTCGCCGCGCAGTACGTCCACCAGTGACCAGTCGACGTACGGAGCGAGCGCGGTCGCGCATTCGGTGATGCGGTCCGCGAAGACCGGCGAGGAGTCGAGCAGCTCCCGGCCCATGCCCGCCCATTGGGAACCCTGGCCGGGGAACACCCACACGACCTTCCCGGCCGTCCCGGTACCGGCGACGACTCCGGCCGCGCTCTCCCCCTGGGCCAAGGCCCGCAGCCCGGCCAGCGCCTCCTCCCCCGACCCGGCCACCACGACCGCGCGGTCGGTGAGCAGGGCCCGCTGGGAGACCAGGGACCCGGCCAGCGCCGCCAGCGGGGCGCCACCGGCTCCGGACTCCACGAAGGCGGCGAGGCGCTCGGCCTGGCCCGCCAGCGAGGCGGTGCTGCGCGCGGACACCACGAGCGGCACCGCACCACCCTGGTCCGCGACGGGCTCGGGCGCCTCCTCGGCGGGCGCCTCCTCGGCGGGCGCCTCCTCCAGGATCAGGTGGGCGTTCGTGCCGCTCACGCCGAACGCGGAGACGCCCGCGCGGCGCGGGCGGCCGTCGGACGGCCAGTCGCGGGCCTCGGTCAGCAGCTCCACCGCGCCCGCCGACCAGTCGACCTGGGAGGTCGGGGCGTCGACGTGCAGGGTCGCGGGCATCACGCCGTTCCGCAGCGCCTGCACCATCTTGATGACACCGGCGACACCGGCGGCGCCCTGCGTGTGCCCGATGTTCGACTTCAACGAGCCGAGCCACAAAGGCTGTTGGGGATCGCGGTCCTTGCCGTACGTGGCGAGCAGCGCCTGCGCCTCGATCGGGTCGCCGAGGACGGTGCCCGTGCCGTGGCCCTCCACGACGTCCACGTCCGAGGCGGCGAGACCGGCGTTGGCCAGCGCCCCGCGGATCACACGCTGCTGGGCGGGGCCGTTGGGGGCGGTCAGACCGTTGGACGCGCCGTCCTGGTTGACGGCGGAGCCGCGCAGCACGGCGAGGATCTTGTGGCCGCGTTCGCGGGCGACAGACAGCCGCTCCAGGACGACGACGCCGACGCCCTCGGCCCAGCCGGTGCCGTCGGCGGCGTCCGCGTACGCCTTGCAGCGGCCGTCGGTGGCGAGGCCGCGCTGGCGCGAGAACTCCACGAAGGCACCGGGGTTGGCCATGACGGTCGCGCCGCCGGCGAGCGCCATCGAGCACTCGCCCTGCCGCAGCGACTGCGCGGCCAGGTGCATGGCGACCAGGGACGACGAGCACGCCGAGTCGATGGTGACGGCCGGGCCCTCGAAGCCGAGGACGTACGAGACCCGGCCCGACGCCACGCTCGTGGAACCGCCCGTGCCCGCGAAGCCCTCCAGCTCGGGCGTCACCACGCTGGCGCCGGGCGCGACGTAGCCCTGGCCGAAGAGTCCGGTGAACACGCCGACGTCGGCGCCCTTCAGCGAGACCGGGTCGATGCCCGCGCTCTCCAGCGCCTCCCACGACGATTCGAGGAGGAGCCGCTGCTGCGGGTCCATGGCGAGGGCCTCGCGCGGCGAGATCCCGAAGAAGCCGGCGTCGAACAGACCGGCCTCGTGGAGGAAGCCGCCCCGGTCGGTGTAGGAGGTGCCCGCGCGCTCGGGGTCGGAGTCGAAGAGTCCTTCCAGGTCCCAGCCGCGGTCCTCCGGGAAGCCGGTGACGGCGTCGCCGCCGTCCCGGACGAGCCGCCACAGGTCCTCGGGACCCGCGACCCCGCCCGGCAGCCGGCAGGCCATGCCCACCACGGCCACCGGCTCGCGGGAAGCGTCGATGAGCCGGCGGTTCTGCTGCTTGAGCGAACCGACCTCCTCGAGCGAAGCCCGTAGCGCCTCGACGACCTTTTCGTACGACGCACTCACTTGAGTTCCCCAATCTTTCCGGTGTCGTGGAGTCAGTTGTCGCCGAGCGCCAGGTGCACGAGGTCGTCGACGTTGAGGTCGGCGATCACCGTCTGCTCCCCGGCGTCGTCCGGCGCGGCGGCCGCCGGTTCGCCGTTACCGAGGGCGGCGAGTCCGACCAGGGCCTCCATCAGTCCGGCCTCCCGGAAGCGGGCCAGCGGAAGCGAGGCGAGCGCGTGGCGCAGCCGCACCTCGTCCACGTCGGTACCGTCCGTGCCGCCGTCCGGGACGAGTTCGGCGTGCAGGTGGCGGGCCAGGGCCTGCGGGTTCGGGTAGTCGAAGACCAAGGTGGCGGGCAGCTTCAGGCCCGTCGCCTCGCGCAGCCGGTTGCGCAGTTCCACGGCGGTGAGCGAGTCGAATCCGGTGTCCTTGAACGCGATGTCCGCGGGGACCCCATCCGCTCCCGCGTGACCGAGCACGACGGCGGCCTGGGTGCGGACCAGGTCGACGAGGACCTCTTCCTGTTCGGCGGCGGCGAGTCCGGAGAGCCGGCGCAGCAGTGCGCCGTCCCGGGCGGTACCGGCCTGCGCCTGCTGCCGTCCCGCACGGACCAGGCCGCGCAGCATGTGCGGCACTCCGGTACCGGCCGCGGCGTCGGCGCGCACGGCCCGCAGGTCCAACTTGGCCGGCACCAGCAGGGATCGACCGGATCCGACGGCGGCGTCGAAGAGCCGCATGCCCTCGGTCAGGCTCATGATCTGGAGGCCGCCGCGCCGTCCCATCCGGGACCGGACGAGGTCATCGGTGTCGGCCGCCATGCCGCCGCCGTTCTGGTCCCACAGGCCCCAGGCCAGGGACAGTCCGGGCAGTCCGGCGGCACGACGCTGGGCCATCAGCCCGTCGAGGTAGGCGTTGGCCGCCGCGTAACTGCCGCTGCCCGCACCCATGAAGACCGCCGACACGGACGAGTAGACGACGAACGCGTCGAGGTCCAGGCCCCGCGTCAGCTCGTCGAGATGCCGTACGGCGTCGACCTTCGGCCCGAAGACCCGGGCCAGGCGCTCCGGGGTCAGCGTCCCGATCACTCCGGCGTCCAGGACACCGGCCGTGTGCAGCACGCCGCGCAGGTCGGGTATCGAGGCCACCAGATCCCGGGCCCGGTCGCGGTCCGCGACGTCGCAGGCCACGACGCGGACCTCGGCGCCCTGTCCGGTCAGCTCGGCGACCAGTTCCGCCGCGCCCTCGGCATCGGGTCCCCGGCGGCTGGCGAGGACGAGCTTCCGTACGCCGTACTCGGTGACCAGGTGGCGGGCGGCGAGCGACCCCAGGGAGCCGGTGCCGCCGGTGACGAGAACCGCACCCTCGGACCCGAACACCTGTGCCGTTCCGGTGACTTGGGCGCGGGCGATGCGCGGCACGGAGAGGACCGTGCCGCGGACCGCGATCTGCGGCTCGTCGGCGGCGAGAGCCGATCCGAGGATGCCCGTGATCGCGTCAATGTTTGCAGTCGTGTTTGCGACCGTGTTTGCGTCACTGTTTGTGGAGCTGTTTGCAGCTGTAGTTGTGGACGGGTTTGTGTCCACGCTTGTGTCAGTGTTCGTGTCCAGGTTTGTGGATGATGCAGTGTCGAGCAGGACGATCCGGTTCGGGTTCTCGGCCTGTGCGGCGCGTACGAGACCCCATACCGCGGCGCCCGCCGGATCGGTCACCGTGCCGTCGCCTGCGGGGACGGCGCCCCGGGTCGCCACCACGAGCCGCGAGGCGTCGAGACCGTCGGCCGCGAGCCAGGCTTGTACGACGCCCAACACCCTTGAAGCCAGGGCGAGTTCGACGTCTTCGCCGTCGCCGCTCACGGCCTCCAGGACCACCGCGGCAGGCACATCGCTGTCGACGGAGGCGGTCAACTCCGTCACGTCCTCGGCCGTGGCCACGGACACCCAAGCCGGTGCCGACGCCGACGCCTTCCCCGTCACCTCCCCTTGCTGCTTGGGCAGTTCGGTCCAGTCCACCTGGAACAGGGAGTCCGTCACCGTGGATTCACCGGCGCTCGCCAGCTGCTCGGCGGTCAGCTCCCGCAGGGCCAGCGAGTCCGCCGACACGACCGGGCCACCGGCCTCGTCCGCCGCCTCCAACGCCACCAGGCCGGAGCCGCCGGCCCGCAGGCGGACCCGCAGGGCCGAGGCGCCGACGGCGTGCAGCACCACTCCGTTCCAGTCGAGCGCCTGGCGGACCGTGCCGCCGTCAGCCGCGCCGTCCGTCAGCGTGTGGGCGTGCAGCGCGGCGTCGAGCAGCGCGGGGTGGAGGCCGAACTCCCCCGCGTCCTTGTGGTGTTCGTCGGGCAGGGCGACCTCGGCGAAGAGTTCGTCGCCGCGCCGCCACAGTGCGCGTACCCCTTGGAAGGCGGGGCCGTACTCGTAGCCCCGCGCGGCCAGATCGGCGTAGCAGCCGTCGGTGTCGACGGTCTCGGCGCCGGGCGGGGGCCAGGCGGCGAAGTCGAAGTCCGTGGGCGGGGTGGCGGCCGAGGCCGAGAGCGTGCCGGTGGCGTGCCGGGTCCACGTCTCGCCGCTGCCGTCACCGTCGCCGCCTGGGGCGTCCTCGCGCTGCGAGTAGATCTCCACGGTGCGCGTCCCGTTCCCGTCCGAGCCGCCAACGGCGACCTGAACGCGTACGCCACCCTGCTCCGGAACCACCAGCGGCGCCTCGGTCACCAGCTCGTCCAGCACCCCGCACCCGGCCTCGTCACCGGCCCGTACGGCCAGCTCCACCAAGCCGGAGGCGGGGAGGATGACGACGCCGCCGACCACGTGATCGGCCAGCCACGGGTGCGACTTGAGCGACAGACGCGACGTGAAGACGACACCGTCGGACTGCGGCAGCCGGACCATCGCCCCGAGCAGCGGGTGGTCGACCGGCGCCTGGCCGAGCGAGGCCGCGTCGGTGGCGGCGCGGGCCGTCTGGAGCCAGTAGTGCTGGTGGTCGAAGGCGTAGGTCGGCAGCTCGATGTGCGGTGTTGTCGTTCCCGTGGTTCCGGCGGGCAGGGTGCCCGTCCAGTCCACGGGGACGCCGCGCACGAACAGCTCGGCCATCGAGGCGAGCAGCCGGCGCGGGCCACCGTCGTCGCGGCGCAGCGAACCGGTCACCACCGTGTCCGTGCCGCTCTCGTCGAGGATCTCGGTGACCGGCTGGACCAGCACCGGGTGGGCACTGATCTCGACGAACGCACCGTGCCCCTGCCCGACCAGATCCGCGACCGCCGGGCCGAACCCGACCTGGCCGCGCAGGTTCCGGTACCAGTAGCCGCCGTCCAGCACACCCGCGTCCTCGACCCAGCCGCCCGTGACGGTGGAGTAGAAGGGCACGAGCGGTGCCTGGGCGCTGATCCCCGAGAGGGTCTCGGCGAGAATGCTTTCGATGTCCTCGACGTGACGGGTGTGCGAGGCGTAGTCCACGGCCACGCGA
Organism: Streptomyces longispororuber; assembly: GCF_024448165.1. Taxonomy (GTDB): domain Bacteria; phylum Actinomycetota; class Actinomycetes; order Streptomycetales; family Streptomycetaceae; genus Streptomyces; species Streptomyces longispororuber_A. The sequence goes on along the minus strand of NZ_JAMOLN010000057.1, from coordinate 18,887 downwards.
CGCACCCGGACACCGTCGTCGGACAGGGCCACGAGCGCCTCGTCCAGCGCCGCCGCGTCACCCGCGACGACCACGGAGTTCGGACCGTTGACGGCCGCGACCTCCACGCGGTCTGCCCAGCGCACGAGCCGGGCCACCGCCTCGTCCTCGCTCAGCGCCACCGACGCCATGCCACCCCGACCTGCCAACCGCTCACCGATCGCCTGGCTGCGCAGCGCCACCACACGCGCCGCGTCCTCCAGCGACAACGCACCGGACACGCACGCCGCAGCGATCTCGCCCTGCGAGTGACCGACCACGGCGTCCGGCAGGACACCCACCGACGACCAGACAGCCGCCAGACCGACCATCACGGCGAAGCTCGCCGGCTGCAGCACATCCACGCGCTCCAGCAGCTCGGGAGCAGCCTCCCCGCGCAGCACGTCCACCAGCGACCAGTCGACGTACGGGGCCAGCGCGGTCGCGCACTCGGCGATCCGCTCCGCGAACACCGGCGACGAATCGAGCAACTCCCGGCCCATACCGGCCCATTGAGACCCCTGACCGGGGAAGACCCACACGACCTTCCCCGCAGCCCCGGACGCGGAACCGGACCCGGATCCCGACCCGGCCACGACCCCGGCCGCGCTCTCGCCGCGAGCCAGCGCCCGCAACCCGGCCAGCGCCTCCTCCCCCGACCCGGCCACGACCACGGCCCGCTCCCCCAGCAGCGCCCGGCTCGACACCAACGCGTCGGCCACGCCCGCCAGAGAGACCTCACCGGCACCGGACCCCACGGACCCGGACTCCACGAACGCCGCGAGCCGCTCGGCCTGGCCCGCCAGCGACGCGGTACTGCGCGCCGACACCACCAGCGGCACCACACCGCCCACGTCCGAGCCCACATCCGGACCCGAGACGGGCTCGGAGCCCTCCGCGGCAGGCGGCGCCTCCTCCAGAATCAGGTGCGCGTTCGTGCCGCTGATGCCGAACGAGGACACGCCCGCGCGGCGCGGACGGGTCTCGCCCGCCCACTCGCGGGCCTCCGTCAGCAGCTCGATGGTGCCGTCCGACCAGTCCACCTTGGTGGTGCGCTGCTCGGCGTGGAGCGTCGGCGGCAGGACGCCGTGCCGCAGCGCCTGCACCATCTTGATCACACCGGCGACGCCCGCGGCGGCCTGCGTGTGCCCGATGTTCGACTTCAACGAGCCCAGCCACAAAGGCTGTTGGGGGTCACGGTTCTTGCCGTACGTCGCGATGAGCGCCTGCGCCTCGATCGGGTCGCCGAGGACCGTACCCGTGCCGTGCCCCTCGACCACGTCGACGTCGGCGGGCGACAGGCCCGCGTTCGCGAGCGCCTTGCGGATCACGCGCTGCTGGGACGGGCCGTTCGGAGCGGTCAGACCGTTCGACGCGCCGTCCTGGTTGACGGCGGAGCCGCGCAGCACCGCGAGCACCTTGTGGCCTCGCTCCCGTGCCACGGACAGGCGTTCCAGGGCGACCAGGGCCACGCCCTCGGAGAGGACGGTGCCGTCCGCGCCGTCCGCGTACGCCTTGCAGTGGCCGTCGCCGGCCAGGCCGCGCTGGCGCGACATGCCGAGGACGCCGATGGGCGAGCCCATCACGGCGACGCCGCCGGCCAGCGCCATCGAGCACTCGCCGTGCCGCAGCGCCTGCGCCGCGAGGTGCATCGCGACCAGGGACGACGAGCAGGCCGTGTCGACGGTGACGGACGGGCCCTCGAAGCCGAAGACGTACGAGACCCGGCCCGACGCCACGCTTCCGGCGGTGGCGGTCGTGGCGAAGCCCTCCAGCTCGGCGGGCAGGTGCGTGAGGGACTCGACGTAGTCGTGGATGGAGACGCCGGAGAACACGCCGATGCTGTCGCCGCGGGCCGCGCTCGGGTCGATGCCCGCGCGCTCCAGAGCCTCCCAGGAGGTCTCCAGGAGGAGCCGCTGCTGCGGGTCCATCGCGAGGGCCTCGCGCGGCGAGATGCCGAAGAAGCCCGCGTCGAAGAGTCCGGCGCCCTCCAGGAAGCCGCCCTTGGTGGAGTACGAGGTGCCCGCCTTGTCGGGGTCGGCGTCGAAGAGGGTGGCCAGGTCCCAGCCGCGGTCGTCCGGGAAGGCGGACATGCCCTCGCGGCCCTCCCGCACCAGGTTCCACAGGGACTCGGGTCCGGTGACCCCGCCGGGCAGGCGGCACGCCATGCCGACGATCGCGATGGGCTCGTCGGGGTCCGCGACGGCGACCGTGGCCGCGGTCGCGGCGGTGCCGCCGGCGGCGTCGGCGGCGCTGTCGCCGAGCTCCTCGCGCAGGTAGCGGGCCAGGGCCTGCGGAGTCGGGTAGTCGAAGATCAGGGTGGCGGGGAGCTTGACGCCGGTCGCCGCGCTGAGCCGGTTGCGCAGTTCCACGGCGGTCAGCGAGTCGAAGCCGATGTCGCTGAACCCCTTGGTGCCCTGCGTCAGTTCGGCGCTGGTGAAGCCGAGCACGGCGCCCGCCTCGGCCTGGACGACGGAGAGCAGGACGCCCTCCTGCTCGTCCTGGGTGAGCCCGGCGAGCCTGCGGACCAGGGCGCTGCTGTCCCCGGCGGCCGCCCGCGCGGTGCGCCGGCCGGCCCGGACGAGGCCGCGCAGCAGGTGCTGCACTCCCCCGCCGGACGCGGCCTGCCCGCGCAGCGTCTTGAGGTCCAGCTTGATCGGGACGAGGAGCGACTGGCCCATGTGCAGGCCCGTGTCGAAGATGCGCAGGCCCTCGGCCGGGGTCAGCGCGAGGACGCCGCCGCGGCTCATCCGGGCCTGGTCCACGGCGCTGAGGTGGGCGGTCAGGCCGTCGCTCTGCTCCCACAGGCCCCAGGCCAGGGAGAGGCCGGGCAGTCCGGCGGCGCGGCGCTCGGCCATCAGGCCGTCGAGGAAGGCGTTGGCGGCGGCGTAGTTGCCCTGTCCGGCCGAGCCCATGAGGGCGGCGGCGGACGAGAACACGACGAACGCGTCGAGATCCAGGCCGCGGGTCAGCTCGTCGAGGTGGCGTACGGCGTCGGCCTTCGGCGCGAAGACGGCGGCGAGCCGCTCGGGCGTGAGCGTCGCGATCACGCCGTCGTCCAGGACGCCGGCGAGGTGGACGATGCCCGTGAGGGGGTGTGCGTCCGGTACGGCGGCGAGGAGGGCCTCGACGTCGGTGCGCCGGGAGACGTCGCAGGCGACGACGGAGACCTCCGCGCCCTGTTCGGCGAGTTCGGCGACCAGTTCGCCGACGCCCTCGCTGTCGGGGCCGCGGCGGCTGGCGAGGATCAGGCGGCGTACGCCGTGCCGGGTGACGAGGTGGCGGGACACGAGGGCGCCGAGGGAGCCGGTGCCGCCGGTGAGCAGCACGGTGCCGCCGTCCGTGAACACGTCGAGCTCGTCCGGGACCTGTCCGGTGACGCGGGCCAGCCGTGGCGCGGAGAGCGTGCCGCCGCGCACCGCGATCTGCGGTTCGCCGAGGGCGAGGGCCGGGCCGAGCACCGGTACGGCGCCGTCCTCGCCGGCCGGGTCGGTGTCGATGAGGACGATGCGGTCCGGGTTCTCGGCCTGCGCGGCGCGGATCAGACCCCACACCGCCGAACCGGCCGGATCGGTCACCGTGCCGTCACCCGCGGGCACCGCGCCCCGGGTCGCCACCACGAGCCGCGCCTCGTCCAGACCGTCGGTTGCGAGCCAGGCCTGCACCACCGCCAACACCCGTGAGGCGAGGGCGAGTACGGCATCGTCACCGTCACCGGCCACCGCCTCCAGGACCGCCACCGCCGGTACGTCGGCACCGGCAGCGCCCAGCGCCGTCACGTCCCCGGGGCCGGCCACCGGCACCCACGTCGGGGCCGGCGTCCCCTGCTCCAGAGGCAGTTCGGCCCACTCCACGCCGAACAGCGAGTCGCGGCTGTCGTCGGCCGCCGCGGCGTCGAGCTGGTCGGCGGAGACCGGCAGGGACACCAGCGAGTCCATGGTCAGGACCAGGCCGCCGGTCTCGTCGGCGGCCTGGAACGACAGCGCGTCCGGGCCGCACGGAGCCACCCGCACCCGCAGCGCGGAAGCGCCCGCGGCGTGCAGCACGAGACCGTTCCAGGCGAACGGCAGCACCTTGCGGTCGTCGTCCGGGTTGGCGAAGGCGTTGGTGTGCAGGGCGGCGTCGAGGAGCGCCGGGTGGATGCCGTACTTGCCGGCCTCTTCGCGCTGTTCGTCGGGCAGGGCGACCTCGGCGAACACCTCGTCGCCGCGCCGCCACACCGCGCGCATGCCCTGGAAGTCGGGTCCGTAGGCGTAGCCACGCTCGGTGAGGTCGCCGTAGAAGTTGTCGATGTCGACCGGCTCGGCGCCCGGCGGCGGCCAGGCCGTGAAGTCGGCGTCGGCCTGCGGTGACCTGGCGTCGGCCGACAGGAGTCCGGTGGCGTGCCGGGTCCACGGGTCGGTGCCGCCCTCCCCCGCGGCGTCCTCGCGCAGGGAGTAGACGTCGACGGTGCGGCGGCCGGTCGCGTCCGGGCCGCTCACCGCGACCTGGACGCGCACGCCGCCCCGCTCGGGCAGCGCCAGCGGCGCCTCGATGACGAGCTCTTCCAGGACGCCGTGGCCGAACTCGTCGCCGGCCCGGACGGCGAGGTCGACGTACGCCGTGCCCGGGACGATGACGACGCCGCCGATCGCGTGCCCGGCGAGCCAGGGGTGCGACTGGAGGGACAGCCGTGAGGTGAACACCAGGCCGTCGGACTGCGGGAGCTGGACCACCGCGCCGAGCAGCGGGTGGTCGGTGGCGGCCAGGCCGAGCGACGCCGAGTCGGTGGCCGAGCCGCCCATCCGGATCCAGAAGTGCTGCTGGTCGAAGGCGTACGTCGGCAGGTCGACGCGGGCCGTGCCGGCGCCGGCGGGAAGGAGCCGGGCCCAGTCCACGGGCACGCCGCGCACGAACAGCTCGGCCATCGAGGCGAACAGCCGCCGCAGACCGCCCTCCTGGCGGCGCAGCGAGCCGGTCGCCAGGACGTCGGCGTCGCCGCCGGTCTCGTACACGATCTCCGTGATGGGCTGGACGAGGACCGGGTGGGCGCTGATCTCGACGAAGACGCCGTGGCCCTGGCCGATGAGCTCGGCGACGGCCGGGCCGAACTTCACCTGGCCGCGCAGGTTCCGGTACCAGTAGCCGCCGTCCAGGACGCCCGCGTCCTCGATCCAGTCGCCCGTGACGGTGGAGTAGAACGGGATCGCCGGCGCCTGGGCGGCGAGGCCGGCCAGCGACTCGGCGAGGGCGTCGCGGATCCGCTCGACGTGGCGGGAGTGCGAGGCGTAGTCGACGGCGATGCGCCGGACGCGGACGCCCTGGTCCTCCAGGGTGTCCAGGGCTTCGTCCAGGGCCTCGGCGTCACCGGCGACGACCACGGAGTTCGGGCCGTTGACGGCGGCGACATCGACGCGGTCCGCCCAGCGCTCCAGGCGGGCGGCCGCCTCGTCCTCGCTGAGGGCCACGGACGCCATGCCGCCGCGCCCGGCCAGCTCGGAGGCGATCAGTTGGCTGCGCAGCGCGACCACGCGGACCGCGTCCTCCAGGGACAGCGCGCCGGAGACGCAGGCGGCAGCGATCTCGCCCTGCGAGTGGCCGAGCACCGCGTCGGGTTCGACGCCCACGGACGACCAGAGGGCGGCCAGCGCGACGACGACGGCGAAGCTCGCGGGCTGCACCACGTCCACGCGGTCGAGGAGCTCGGGGTCGGCCTCGCCGCGCAACACGTCCGTCAGCGACCAGTCGACCCACCGCTCCAGTTCGGCGGCGCACTGCGCGATCCGCTCGGCGAAGACCGGGGAGGTGTCCAGCAACTCCCGCCCCATGCCCACCCATTGGGAGCCCTGGCCGGGGAACACCCACACGACCTTGCCGGGCGTGCCGGAGCCGGTGACCACGCCGGACGCGCTCTCGCCGCGGGCGAGTGCGCGGAGTCCGGCGAGCGCCTCGTCGTGGGAGTCGGCGACGACGACGGCGCGCTCGCCGAGGACGGCGCGGCCCGTCACGAGGGTGCCGGCGACGTCCGTCAGCGACACCGTGCCGGTGTCCTCGACGAAGGCGGCGAGGCGTTCGGCCTGGGCGGCCAGGGACGTGGCGGTGCCCGCCGAGACGACGAGCGGCACCACGCCGCCCTGGTCCGCGACCGGCTCGGCGGCCTCCTCCGCGGGCGCCTCCTCCAGGATCAGGTGGGCGTTCGTGCCGCTCGCACCGAACGACGAGACACCGGCCCTACGTGGGCGGTCCACGCGCGGCCACTCCCGGGACTCGGTCAGCAGCTCCACCGCGCCCGCCGACCAGTCCACCTGGGTCGTCGGCGCGTCCACGTGCAGGGTCCTGGGCAGCACGCCGTGCCGCAGCGACTGCACGGTCTTGATGACGCCGGCCACGCCGGACGCCGCCTGGGTGTGCCCGATGACCGACTTCACCGAGCCGAGGTACAGCGGCTGCCGCGGGTCGCGGCCCTGCCCGTACGTGGCGAGCAGCGCCTGCGTCTCGATCGGGTCGCCGAGGACGGTGCCGGTGCCGTGGCCCTCCACCGTGTCGACGTCGGCCGGGGTGAGTCCGGCACCGGCCAGGGCCTTGCGGATGACGCGCTGCTGGGCGGGGCCGTTGGGGGCGGTCAGACCGTTCGACGCGCCGTCCTGGTTGACGGCGGAGCCGCGGATCACGGCGAGGACCTGGTGGCCGCGTTCCTGGGCCACCGAGAGCCGCTCGACGAGGAGGACGCCCACGCCCTCGGCCCAGCCGGAGCCGTCGGCGCCCGCCGCGTACGACTTGCAGCGCCCGTCGGTGGCGAGGGCCCGCTGCCGGGCGAAGCCGACGAAGCCGCCCGGTGTCGCCATCACCGTCGCGCCGCCCACGAGCGCCATCGAGCACTCGCCGCGGCGCAGCGCCTGCGCGGCGAGGTGCAGCGCGACCAGCGAGGAGGAGCACATGGTGTCGACGGTGACCGCGGGGCCTTCGAGGCCCAGGGTGTAGGCGACGCGTCCGGAGGCGACGCCGCCCGCGGTGCCGAGGGCACGCTCCAGGCTGAGGAAGTCCTCGTAGCCGCTGAGGTCGGGGGCGTAGTCCTGGTGCACGAGGCCCGCGAACACGCCGACGTCGCTGCCGCGCAGCGAGTGCGGGTCGATGCCGGCCCGTTCGACGGCCTCCCAGGACACTTCGAGAAGCTGCCGCTGCTGGGGGTCCATCGCCATGGCCTCGCGCGGCGACACCCCGAAGAAGGCGGCGTCGAAGCGGCCCGCCTCGTGCAGGAAGGCGCCCTCGCGCACATAGGTCGTGCCGGGGTTGTCGGGGTCCGGGTGGTAGAGACCCTCGACGTCCCAGCCGCGGTCCTCGGGGAAGCCGGTGTAGACGTCGGCGCCCTCGGACACCACCCGCCACAGGTCCTCGGGGCTACGGATGCCGCCTGCGTACCGGCAGGCCATCGAGACGATCGCGATGGGCTCCGTGGCCGCGGCCGCGAGTTCGCTGTTCTCCTGCTGAAGCCGGGCGTTCTCCTTCAGCGAGGCCCGCAGGGCCTCGACGACCTGCTTGTCCGGCGCGGACATAACCATCCTCCACGGTTCGTTCACCATCACGGTCAGCTCGTCTTGCCCAAAGCCCGTTGCACCAGACCGGCAACGTCCAGTTCGTCGATCAGGTCCTCGTCACCGGCCGCCCCGTCCGCACCGTCGCCGGTGCCGTCGGCGCCGGTGGGCCCGTCGCCTTCGCCGTCGGTGTCGGCGAGTCCGAGGAGGGCGTCCAGGACACCGGCGTCCTTGAACCGGGCGAACGGGACGGACGCCAGGACCCGCCTGAGGTCGTCCTCGCGCGCGTCCGGCCCGTCCTCCGCGTCCTCCCGGAGGAGTTCGGCGCGCAGATGACCGACCAGCGCCTCCGGGGTGGGGTAGTCGAAGATCAGCGTCGCGGGCAGCCGCAGCCCGGTCGCCTTGTGCAGGCTGTTGCGCAGGTTCACGGCGGCCAGCGAGTCGAAGCCGACCTCCTGGAACGCCTGCCGCGGGCCGATGCCCTCGGCGCCGCCGTGGCCGAGGACCGTCGAGGCATGGCTGCGCACCAGGCGCAGCAGGATGCGGTTCTGCTCGGTGTCCGAGACGGCCCGCAGGGAGTCCGCGAGGGTCGCGGCGGCGTCACTGCTGTTCTCGCTGTCGGCCTGCGCCGCCTGCAACACCGCTTTCGCCTCAGGCAGATCGGCCAGCAGCGGGCTGCTGCGGACCGAGGTGAACGCCGGCACGAAGGCGGCCCAGTCCATGTCGGCGACGGCCACGAACTTCTCGTTGCCGCGCACCGCCTGGACCATCGCGGTCACCGCGGGCCGCGGCGCCATGGGGAGCACTCCGCGGCGGCGCAGCTGGGCCAGCGCCGCCTCGTCCATGCCGACGCCGATCTGGTCGAGCGCGCCCCAGGCGAGCGCCGTCGCCCGCAGGCCGCGGGCCCGGCGCCATTCGACGAGGGCGTCCAGGACGGCGTTGGCCGCACCGGACGGTCCTTGGCCGCCACCGCCCCATACGCCGGCGATCGAGGAGAACACCACGAACGCGTCGAGCGGCGTGTCCTCGAACTGCCCGTCGAGCCACAGGGCGTTGTCGACCTTCGCCGCGAACACCTCGGCGAGGTCGGCCGGTCCCGTGTCGTCGACGGAGCCGGTCCGGGTGATGTCGGCGGCGTGCACCACGGCGGTGAGCGGGTGGTCCGGGTGGGCGGCCAGGCGGGCGATCGCCTCCCGGTCGGTGTCCGGGCAGGCCTCGACGGTCGGCAGGGGGCCGGGTCCCGTCGCCGGGGCCGACTCGGCGAGCTCGGCGCGGAGTGCGGCGACGGCGTCGTCGGGTGCGTGCGCGGTCGTGGTGATCACGAGCCGGTCGGCGCCGGCCTGCGCGAGCCACAGCGACACGTGCCGGCCGAGCCCCTCGGCGCCGCCGGTGACGAGGACGGTGCCGCGCGGCTGCCAGCGGCCGTCGGCGGAGGTCGCCTCCGGCAGTGGCTTGCGGACCAGGCGGCGGCCGTAGACGCCCGACCGCCGGACCGCGAGCTGGTCCTCGCCGTCGGCGCCGTTGAGCACGCCGAGCAGGTGCCGGGCCGTCCGCGCGTCGGTGCTCGCGGGCAGGTCCACCAACCCGCCCCACCGGTCGAGGCGTTCGAGGGCGACCGCCCGGCCCAGGCCCCACAGCGCCGCCTGGGCGGGCGAGGTGAGGGTGTCGTTGATGCCGATGTTCACGGCGCCGCGGGTGAGGCACCACAGCGGCTGGGTGACGTTGGTGTCGGCCAGGGCCTGCACCAGGGCCAGCGTCGAGGCGGTCACGGCGAGCGGGTTCTGCGGGCCGCCCGCCGTCCGCTCGTCCAGGGCGAGCAGCGACAGCACCCCCGTCACGTCGTGCTCGGCGAGCACCCCGCCCAGCCGCTCGACGAGCCGCTCCCGCGTACGGTCCTGTTCGGCGACCTCGACACGGACCATGCCGAGCCCTTGAGCGGCCAGTTCGTCGAGGAGCGCGTCGATCCCGGTGCCGGTGTCCGCCGGGCGCTCGGACGGCACGACGACCAGCCAGCGCCCGCCGGGCACCCCGGCGCTCTCGCGGGCCAGCGGCTGCCAGGTGACGTGGTAGCGCAGTTTCTCGACGGACGACTGCTCGCGCCGCTTGCCGCGCCACTGCGCGAGGACGGGGACGAGCGCGCCGAGCGCGGTGCGTTCGTCGTCCGACGCCGTCTCCAGGAGCGCGGACAGGGAGTCCACATCGGCCTGCTCGACCGCCTGCCAGAAGTCACCGTCCGCACTCTCGGCCGCCGTCTCGCCGGGATCACCGGTGGCCTGGGCCTCCTGGAGCCAGTAGCGCCGGCGGTCGAAGGCGTAGGTGGGGAGGTCGACGGCGCGCGGTGCTGTCGGCCCGGCCGTGGTTGCGGCGGGCAGGGTCGCGGTCCAGTCGACGGGGACGCCGCGTACGAAGAGTTCGGCGGCGGAGGCCAGCAGCCGGCGCAGGCCGCCGTCGTCGCGGCGCAGCGACCCGGTCACGACCAGGTCCGCCTCGGTGTCGAAGGCGGTCTCGGTGATCGGCTGGACCAGGACCGGGTGGGCGCTGACCTCGATGAACGTGCCGTGACCCTGCCCGATGAGGTCGGCGACGGCCGGGCCGAACTTCACCTGGCCGCGCAGATTCCCGTACCAGTAGCCGCCGTTGAGAACACCCGCGTCCTCCACCCAGCTGCCGGTCACGGTGGAGTAGAAGGGGATGACGGGGGCTTGCGCCTCGATGCCGGACAAGGTCTCGGCGAGAGTGCTCTCGATGTCCTCGACGTGGCGGCTGTGGGACGCGTAGTCCACGGCCACGCGACGCACCCGGACACCGTCGGCTGTCAGAGCGGCGAGCGCCTCGTCCAAGGCTTCGGCGTCACCCGCGACAACCACGGAGTCGGGGCTGTTGACGGCGGCGACCTCAACTCGGTCCGCCCAGCGTGCGAGACGGTCGACCGCGTCGTTCTCGCTCAGCGCGACCGAGGCCATGCCGCCGCGACCGGCGAGGTCTGCGGCGATGGTCCGGCTGCGCAGCGCGACCACCCGGGCCGCGTCCTCCAGGGACAGCGCACCGGACACGCACGCCGCGGCGATCTCGCCCTGCGAGTGACCGAGCACCGCATCGGGACGCACCCCGAGCGAGGCCCAGACCGCGGCCAGAGCGACATTGACGGCGAAGCTCGCGGGCTGGACCACGTCCACGCGCTCCAGCAGCTCGGGAGCCGCCTCGCCGCGCAGTACGTCCACCAGTGACCAGTCGACGTACGGAGCGAGCGCGGTCGCGCATTCGGCGATGCGGTCCGCGAAGACCGGCGAGGAGTCGAGCAGCTCCCGCCCCATGCCCGCCCATTGAGACCCCTGCCCCGGGAAGACCCACACGACCTTCCCCGGCGCGCCCGAACCGGCGCTGCCGGTCACCACGTCGGACCCGCTCTCACCGCGGGCCAGCGCCTGGAGCCCGGTGAGGGCGTCCTCGGGGCGGGCGGCGACGACCACGGCGCGTTCAGCGAGCAGGGCCCGGCTCGACAGCAGCGCGGCGGCGGTGCGGGGCAGTGCCGCCGGGTCGGCCTCCTCGACGTAGGCAGCGAGCCGGGCGGCCTGTCCGGCCAGCGAGGCGGTGCTGCGGGCCGAGATCACGAGCGGCACCACGCCGCCCGCGTCCGGACCCGCGACGGCGGGCTCGGGGGCCTGCGCGGCGGGCGCCTCCTCCAGGATCAGGTGGGCGTTCGTGCCGCTGGCGCCGAACGACGAGACACCGGCCCTGCGCGGCCGGTCGACGCGCGGCCACTCCCGGGACTCGGTGAGCAGCTCGACGGCGCCCGCGGACCAGTCCACCTGGGTCGTCGGCTCGTCCACGTGCAGGGTCGCCGGGAGGGTCGCGTGGCGCAGCGCCTGCACCATCTTGATCACACCGGCGACACCGGCGGCGGCCTGCGCGTGACCGATGTTCGACTTCAACGAGCCCAGCAGCAGCGGCTGTTGGGGATCGCGGTCCTTGCCGTACGTGGCGATGAGCGCCTGCGCCTCGATCGGGTCGCCGAGCGCCGTGCCGGTGCCGTGCGCCTCGACGACGTCGACGTCAGCCGGGCCCAGTCCGGCGCCGGCCAGCGCACGCCTGATGACGCGCTGCTGCGAAGGCCCGTTCGGCGCGGTCAGACCATTGGACGCGCCGTCCTGGTTGACCGCGCTGCCGCGCAGCACGGCAAGAACCTGGTGGCCCCGCTCGCGCGCCACCGAAAGCCGCTCCAGGACGACGACGCCCACGCCCTCGGCCCAGCCGGTGCCGTCGGCCGTCGACGAGAACGCCTTGCAGCGGCCGTCGGCGGACAGGCCCCGCTGACGCGAGAATTCGAGGAAGGCGTCGGGGCTCGCCATCACGGTCGCGCCGCCGGCGAGCGCCATCGAGCACTCGCCCTGCCTCAGCGACTGCGCGGCCAGGTGGATGGCCACCAGGGACGACGAGCACGCCGTGTCCACGGTGACGGCCGGGCCCTCGAAGCCGAAGACGTACGAGACGCGGCCCGACGCGACGCTGGCCGCCGTACCCGTCATCAGATAGCCCTGGACGTCCTCGGGCACCTGATGGAGCCGGGACACGTAGTCGTGGTGGACGATGCCGGTGAAGACGCCGATGTCGCTGCCCCGGGTGGACTGGGGGTCGACGCCGGCGCGCTCCAGGGCCTCCCACGAGGTCTCCAGGAGGAGGCGCTGCTGCGGGTCCATCGCCAGCGCCTCGCGCGGCGAGATCCCGAACAGGGTGGCGTCGAACTGCGCGGCCTCGTGCAGGAACCCGCCCTGGCGCGTGTACGAGGTGCCCGCGTGGTCCGGGTCCGGGTCGTAGAGGGCGTCCAGGTCCCAGTCGCGGTCGACCGGGAAGCCGGAGATCGCGTCCCGCCCCTCCATGACGAGGTTCCACAGTTCCTCGGGGCTGTCGGCGCCGCCCGGCAGCCGGGTGCTCATGGCGACGATCGCGATCGGCTCGTCCGAGGCCGCCACCGCCGGGTCCGCGCCCGGCACCTCCGGTTCCACGCCCAGGAGCTCGGCCCACAGGTGGTGGGCGAGGCCGTCCGGGGTGGGGTAGTCGAAGACGAGGGTGGCGGGCAGGTCGACGCCGGTGAAGTCGTGCAGGCGGTTGCGGAGCTTGACCCCGCCGAGCGAGTCGAAGCCGAAGCTCTTGAAGGGCTGAGCGGCATCGAACTCGAAGCCGTCGCCCTCGCGGTGACCGAGCACGGCCGCGACGCTCTCCCGGATGAGGTCCATGACCACGGCGAGTTGCTCGGCGACCGGGCGGCCGGTCAGCCGTGCGGCGAAGGCCCCGCTCGTCCCGTCGCCGCGGCCGACGACGCGCCGGGCGGGCGCGGGGGTGGGGGCCGTGGTCCCTTGCTGCGTTCCGGCGGTCTCTCCGTGTACGGCGTCCAGGCTCAGCGGGCCCAGTACCGCTACGGGCTCACCGGCGTGGTCGGCCAGCTCGACGAGATGACGGCGCCCGTCGTCCACCGGGGTGACCCGTACGCGCAGCGCGGCGGCGCCCTGCGCGTACACCGTCAGGGCGGCACACGCGGACAGGTCGCGCGGCTCGTCGCCGCCGGATGCGGTGATCAGTGTGCGCAGGGCGCTGTCGAGGAGGACGGGGTGCAGGGTGAACTCCGCTGCCTCGTCGGCCAGTTCGTCGGGCAGTGCGACCTCGGCGAGGGTCCGGCCGTCGGCATCGAGGGTGGGATCGGTGGCGGGGCCGGTGGTCGGTGGCCAGGTGCGCAGGTCGAAGGCAGGCTGCGGCATCCCGGGGACGAGGAGGGCGCGGGCGTGGCACGTCCAGGGGCGGTCGGCCCCGTGCGCCTCGTCGGAGGCGCGGCCGTGGACGGAGGCGCGGCGGCGCCCGTCCGGGCCCGGTGCGTCGACCGCGACCCGGATCTCGGTCCGGCCGTGGGCCGGGACCGTCAACGGCGCCTCGACGGCGACCTGTTCGACGCCTCCGCAGCCCACCTCGTCGCCCGCCCTGACCAGCATCTCCAGCAGCGCGGCGGCCGGCACCCGGCCGGTGGCGGTGAACAGACCACGGCTGCGCGGCGTCAGGCGTCCGGTGAGGACGACGCCGCCGTCGCCGGGGACCTCGACGACGGTGCCGAGCAGCGGATGCCCGGCGCTCACGGCGCCCAGGGCCTCGGCGCCGCCCGCCACCGCGGTGTCGGTGTCGACCCAGTACCGCTGGTGCTGGAACGCGTACGTGGGCAGCTCGGTCGCGGTCACCGTCGCGGTCGCGGCGGTGGTCGCGGCGGTGGTAGTGGTCGCGGTGGTGGTCCGGTGGCCGAGGACGGCGGGCCAGTCCAGGGCCGTGCCGCGCACGTGCAGCTGGGCGAGGGCCGTCATGACGTCGGCCGGTTCGGTGCCGTCCTTGCGGAGGGTGGCGACGCAGTCCTGCTCCCGGACGCCGGGCGCGGCGAGGGCGAGGGCGGCCAGAACGCCGCCGGGGCCCAGTTCGAGGTAGGTGGTGGCGCCCTGGTCGCCGAGCGCGGCGACGGCGTCGCCGAACCGGACCGCGTGCCGCACCTGGTCGACCCAGTAGCCGGGCGTGGACAGCTGCCCGTCCCCGGCCGGCTCACCGGTCAGGGTGGAGACGACCGGGATCCGGCCCGGCCGGTACGTCAGGCCCTCCGCGACCGTGCGGAACTCGTCGAGCATGGGCTCCAGCAGCGGCGAGTGGAAGGCGTGGCTGACGGTGAGCCGCCGCGTCTTGTGGCCGCGGCCGGCCAGTTCGGCGGCGACGGCGAGCACGGCGTCCTCGGTGCCGGACAGGACCAGCGCGTCGGGGCCGTTGACCGCCGCGACGCACACCTCTCCCCCCGCTCCCCCCGCTCCCCCGGACCGGCCGAGCAGCGCCGCCACGTCGGCCTCGGTGGCCTGTACGGCGACCATGGCGCCGCCCTCGGGCAGCGCCTGCATCAACCGGCCGCGCGCGGCGACGAGCCGTGCGGCCTGGTCGAGGTCGAGGACCCCGGACACGTGCGCGGCGGTGAGCTCGCCGATCGAGTGCCCGGCGAGCAGGTCGGGTCGTACGCCCCAGGACTCGAAGAGCCGGAACAGCGCGGTCTCCAGGGCGAACAGGCCGGTCTGGGTGTAGAGCGTCCGGTCGAGCAGCGCGGCCTCGGGCGTGCCGGGCGCGGCGAACACGACGTCGCGCAGCGGGTGTTCCGCGTGCCCGGCCAGCTCGGTGTCCAGGGCGGCGCAGGCCGCGTCGAAGGCGTCCGCGAAGACCGGGAAGGCGTCGGCGAGCCCGCGTCCCATGCCGGCCCACTGGCTGCCCTGCCCGGTGAAGAGGACGGCCAGCTTGCCGTCGGCCGGGGTGCCGTGGGCCGGGGTGCCGGTGACGACGGCGGAGTTCGCGGTGCCCGCCGCGAGGTCGGTGAGGCCGGTGCGCAGCCGTGCGGCGTCGGTCGCCACCACGACGGCCCGGTGGTCGAGTCGGGCGCGGGCGGTGGCCAGCGCGTGGGCGACGTCGTCGAGGCGGGCCCCGGGGCGCTCGTCGAGGAAGCCGGACAGCCGCTCGGCCTGACCGCGCAGCGCGACCGCCGTCTTCGCCGAGAGCGGTACGAGGACGGGGGTGCCGGTGGCCGGGTGCGGTGCGGCGGGAACCGAGGCGTCGGCGACTTCGGAGACTTCGGAGACTTCGGGGGCCTCTTCGAGGATGACGTGCGCGTTGGTGCCGCCGATGCCGAAGGAGGAGACGGCGGCCCGGCGCGGCCGGGTGCCACGCGGCCAGCCGCGGGCCTCGGTGAGCAGTTCCACGGCGCCCGACGACCAGTCGATGCTGGTCGACGGCCGGTCCACATGCAGGGTTCGGGGCAGGACGCCGTGCCGCATCGCCATGACCATCTTGATCACGCCGGCGACGCCGGCCGCGCCCTGGGTGTGCCCGATGTTCGACTTCACCGAGCCCAGCCACAACGGCTCGCGCCGGTCCCGGCCCTGCCCGTACGTGGCGAGCAGCGCCTCCGCCTCGATCGGGTCGCCGAGGACGGTGCCGGTGCCGTGCGCCTCGACCGCGTCGACGTCCGCCGTCGACAGTCCGGAGTGCGCCAGGGCCTTGCGGATGACGCGCTGCTGCGAGGGGCCGTTGGGGGCGGTCAGACCGTTGGACGCGCCGTCCTGGTTGACGGCGGAGCCGCGTACCACCGCGAGGACCTGGTGGCCGCGGCGGCGGGCGTCGGAGAGCTTCTCCACCAGGAGGAGCCCCGCGCCCTCGGACCAGCCGGTGCCGTCCGCGCCGTCCGCGAACGCCTTGCACCGCCCGTCGGGGGCGAGGCCGCGCTGCCGGGAGAACTCGACGAACGTCTCGACGCTGCCCATCACCATCACACCGCCGGCCAGCGCCATCGTGCACTCGCCGCGGTTGAGCGCCTGCGCCGCCAGGTGCAGGGCCACCAGCGAGGAGGAGCAGGCCGTGTCCACGGTGAGGGCCGGGCCCTCGAGGCCGAGGTGGTAGGCGATGCGGCCCGAGGTGACGCTGCCCGAACTGCCGGTGAGCCGGAAGCCCTCGACGCCCGACGCCTGGTGCAGGCGCACGCTGTAGTCGTGGCTGTTGACGCCGGCGAACACGCCGACGTCCTGTCCTGCCAGAGTGGTCGGGTCGATCCCGGCCCGCTCGAAGGCCTCCCACGACGTCTCCAGGAGGAGGCGCTGCTGCGGGTCCATCGCCAGCGCCTCGTTCGGCGAGATCCCGAAGAAGGCGGCGTCGAATCCGGCGGCGTCGTCGAGGAAGGCGCCGTGCCGTACGTAGGTGGTGCCCGCGTGGTCGGGGTCCGGGTCGAAGACCCGGTCGGTGTCCCAGCCCCGGTCGTCGGGGAACTCGGTGACGGCGTCGACGCCGTCGGCCACCACCCGCCACAGGTCCTCCGGGCTGTCCACCCCGGCGGGGAAGCGGCAGGACATTGCCACGATCGCGATCGGCTCGTCCTCCGTGCCGACCACACCGGCTGCGTCGGCGTCCGGCGCGGCGGCCTCCGTACGCGACGACGTACTTGGCGACGTACTCAGCGACGTACTCAGCGACGTATCGCCGAAGAGCTTGGTCCGCAGATGTCCGGCGAGCAGCACCGGCTTCGGATAGTCGAAGACCACGGCAGGCGAGAGCGTGAGCCCGGTCGCGGCGACCAGCCGGTTGCGCAGTTCCACCGCGGTCAGCGAGTCGAATCCGGCGTCCTTGAACGTGCGGTCCGCGCGGACAGCGGTCGCGGAACCGTGCCCGAGGACCTCGGCGACGTGCGTCCGCACCAGATCGACCAGCGCCTCGGTCTGCTCGTCACCGCTCAGCGCGGCGAGCCGCTCCCCCACCCCGGCGGGCCCGGACGAGGTGACGGCCCTGGCCACCGGCCGTGCCGTCGGCGCGAGACCGCGCAGCAGCGCCGGTACCGGTCCGTCGGCGGCGGTGGCGCGCAGGGCCGTGACGTCGAGCTTCGCCGCGACCAGTGTGCCGTCCACGCCCTGATGGGTGCTCAGGGCGGCGTCCAGGAGCGCCATGCCCTCGGCGGCGGTGAGGCCGGTCATGCCGATGCGCTGGTTGCGTCGCAGGTCGGCGGCGCCCAGGTGCTCGGTCATGGCGCTGACCGTCGACCAGTAGCCCCAGGCGAGGGACACGGCCGGCAGGCCGAGCCGGTGCCGCTGCCGGGCCAGCGCGTCCAAGGAGGCGTTGGCCGCCGCGTAGTTGGCCTGCCCGGGGTTGCCGAGGACGCCCGCCGCCGAGGAGAACAGCACGAACGCGGCGAGGTCCAGGTCCCGGGTGAGTTCGTGCAGGTGCAGCGCGGCGTCCGTCTTGGGCCGCAGGACCGTGTCGACCCGTTCCGCGGTGAGCTCGGTCAGCACACCGTCGTCCAGGACGCCCGCGGTGTGCACGACGGCGGTCAGCGGATGCTCGGCGGGTATCGCGCGCAGCAGGGCCGCCAGCTGGTCGCGGTCCGCCGCGTCGCAGGCGGTGACGGTGACGGACGCGCCGAGCGCGGTCAGCTCGTCGCGCAACTCCTCGGCCCCGCCCCGCCGTCCGGCCAGGACCAGGTGACGGACGCCGTGCGCCGTGACCAGGTGCCGGGCGGTGAGTGCGCCGAGGGTTCCGGTGCCGCCGGTGATCAGTACGGTGCCCTCGGTGTCGAGCGGGCGCGCGGGAGCCGTGCCGGCCGTGCCGGCCGTGCCTGGTGCGGGAGACGTGCCGCGCACTCGCACGAGGCGCGGCACCTCCGCGACGCCGGCGCGCACCCTCAGCTGCGGCTCCTCGCTCTGGAGCACGGCCGGCAGGACGGACCGGGAGGCGTCGTCGAGGTCCACCAGGACGATCCGGCCCGGATGCTCCGACTGCGCCGACCGTACGAGTCCCCACACCGCGGCCGCGTCGAGCCCGTCCCGGTCCCCGGTGACCACGGCCAGCCGCGCCGACTCCAGACCGGGCTCGGCGAGCCAGGCCTGCAGCACGGTCAGGGCCGCACCGACCGCCGCACGGGTGTCGCCCGCGCCCGGCCCGGTCCGCGCCTCGTAGAGCAGAACATTCGGAGCGCCCTCTCCCGCGACGGCGGCCGCGGCCGCGGCGGCCACGTCCTCGCCGCTCGCGACGGACACCACACCGAGCGCGTCGAGCGAACCGGCACCGTCCACGGCGGGAAGCGGTACCTCCGTCCAGTCGACCCGGAACAGCGAGTCGTACGGCAACGCGCCGACGATCCCGGCCTGTTCGGGCACGAACGGCGTTCCGCGCACCCCTTCGACGGTCATGACGGGTCGCCCGGTGGCATCGGCCAGCAGGAACGCCTCCGTGCCGTCGTCCGACGGCTCCCCCCGGTGTACGCGCACGGTGTCGGCGCCCGACGCGAGCAAGGACACGCCGTGCCACACGGACGGGAGCATGCCGCCCGGGACGACCGTGCGGACGGCGGCGTCGAGGAGGGACGGGTGCACGCCGTAGCGGCCCGCGTCGCGCGACGCGGCTCCGTCCAGCGCGACGTCGGTCCCGCTGTCAGAACCCGGCTCCGGGTCCACAGGTGTCCCCCGGTCGGCGGCCGGCGCCAGTACGCCGTGCGCATGCCGGGTCCACTCCGCGTCCAACGGGGCGTCCGCGGCCCGCGAGTAGACCTCGACCGTGCGCCTGCCCCTGTCGTCCGGTCCGCCCACGGCGACCTGAACGGCACGACTCCCCCGCAACGGCAGCACCACGGGCGTCTCGACGGTCAGTTCGTCCAGGCGGGGCGCGGCGGTCAGGTCGCCGAGCCGGATGGCGAGCTCGACGAGTGCGGCGTTCGGCACGACGACGGCATCGGCCACGACGTGGTCGGCGAGCCAGGGATGCGACCTGAGCGACCACCTCGACGTGGCCATGACGCCCCCCGAGTCCGGCAGGCCGACCACT
>NZ_JAMOLN010000056.1 GCF_024448165.1 Streptomyces longispororuber | reverse complement strand
CCCGGCCCCCTCCGCCCGCTCGACCTCCGCCACGGCGATCGCCCGGGCCGACTCCCGCCGCCCGGCGTGGAGTTCGGCCCACGCGGCGAGCACCGGCGCCTCCTCCTCGGGCAGCAGCGCCACGACCCGCTCGGGCCGCTCCTGGAGCAGGGCGAGTTCGGCGCGGGCGGTGCGCACCTCGAAGTGGGCCTGCCGGTCCGCCCCGGCCAGCCGCTCCGCCCGGTCGAGCAGCGGCTCGGCCCGCCCGGCCGCCCCGTCCCGCATCCGTACCCGGGCCAGCGCCGCGAGCGCGTACGGCAGCGACCACGCGTCGCCCGCCTCCACGCCCGCGACGGCCGCCTCCGCCAGCTCCCGTGCCTCGTCGAACTCGCACAGCAGCAGCCGCAGTTCGGCCAGATTGGCCCGCTCGAACGCGGCGGCGGTCGGATCGCCCGACTCCTCGGCGAGACCGAGGGCGCGCCGCCCCGTGTCGACGGCCTCGCGCAGCCGCCCCTCGCGGCGCGCGTTCTCGCGCAGTACGGAGAGCACCGAGCCGAGCAGCGCCGAGTCCCCGTACGCCTCGGCGGGCGCGAGCGCCAGATCCGCGGCCTCCCTGGCCTCGCGGAACCGCCCGGCGAGCGCCAGGTTGGTGGCCTGCCCCGCGTGGCAGCGGGCGAGCAGCCCCTGGCCGGTGAGACCGGGCACCAGCAGCGCGGCGGCCAGGGCCTGCCCTGCCGCCTCGTACCCGGCCTCGTACCCGCCCTGGACGCCGAGCGCCACGCACCGGGCGAGGTGGTGGGAGGCGGTCGGTTCGGGCCCGGTGTCGCCGGTGGGCGGGTGCTCGTGCAGCAGCGCGAGACCCGCCGCCGGATTCTCGGCCTTGACGAGCGTCTCGGCGAGCCGGGCCGCCGCGAGCACGGTGTCGTCGTGGTCGCCGCGCCGCACGAACTCGGCGAGCGCGAGCCGCAGCACGTCGGCCGCCTGCCCGAAGTGGCCCATGCGGCGCAGGACTTGAGCGTGGGCGAGCCGGGCCCGGGCCGCGTCCACGTCGAGCCGGGCGACGAGGTCGCGGTAGTAGCGGTCGGCGGTGTCGTTGGCGTAGACGGCCGCGGCGCGTTCGGCGGCCCGGTGCAGATACTCGGCCGCGCGCGGATCGTCGGCGCGGGCGAAGTGCGAGGCGAGGGTGTCGACGGCGTCCGGGCGGCGGCGCAGCACGGTCCGCGCGAAGGCGGCGTGCAGGTGCCGACGCCGGACGGCCGTGAGCTGTTCGTAGCAGGTGAGGCGGACGAGCGGGTGCCGGAAGGCGAGCCCCGCCTCGGCCCGGCCCGCGACCACGACCTGCCGCTCCTCGACGAGCGCGGCGCCGATCGCGTCCTCCAGAGCGGCCACCGCGTCCAGGGGCGGTCGAAGACCGTGCTCGGCGACGTCGAGCAGCTCGCTCAGTGCGACCTCGCCGCCCACGACGGCGAGGGCCTCGACGACCCGCCGCGTGTCGCGGTCGAGCCGCCCGAGCCGCTCGCCCACCAACTGCCGTACGCCGTCGGGCGCTTCGTCCGAGATGGGCCCCCGGGCGAGTTCGAGCGCGAAGAGCGGGTTGCCGAGGGAGAGTTCCCAGACGCGGTCGAGGCGCTGCGCCGGGACGCCGACGTCGCGCACCACGGCGAGACAGGCTTCCCGGTCGAGCCGCCCCACGTCCTCGCTCACGGACAGGCGCGCGCGCCGCAGCGCGACGAGCGCCGAGCGGCGCGGGTCGCCCTCCGGGACCTCCTCGCCCCGGTACGTCACGAGGAACCGGAGCGGTGTGCCGTCGCCCGCGACCCGCCGCGCCAGATGGCTCAGCAGCTGGAACGAGCCCTCGTCGGCGGCGTGCAGATCGTCGAGGACGACCAACACGGGCCGGGTGGCGGCGAGTTCACCGAGCAGCGAGCCGGCAGCCCGGAACAGCCGGTCCCGCTCCTCCTCGGGGGAGCGCTCGCCGTCCGTCCTGACCCGCCCCAACGACGGTAGGAACGCGGCCAGTTCGGGATACTCGGCGCCCACCCCGGCCCGCTCCCCGGCATCCCACTCGGCGAGCCAGCCGTCGAGGGCCTCGGCGAACGCCCCGTACGGCGTGTGCCCCTCGGCGTCGTGCCCGCCGCCCCACAGCACGGCGGTCCCGGTCGCTGCGGCCCGCCGCGCCACCTCGGCGGCGAGGGTCGTCTTGCCGACTCCGGCCTCACCGGTGAGCAGGGTGACCGGCGGTCGGTCGGCGGTGAGCAGCCGCCGGAGAACGTTGTCACGGCCGCGCAGCGGACCCTCCGTCGGCGCCCGCAGCGGGGCGGGCAGCGAGGGTGCTGTCAGAGCGGGGGAGGGGGAGTCGGTCAGCGCGAGCCGGTGCAGCCGCTCGGTGTCGGGCCCGGGGCGCACCCCCAACTCGGAGTCGAGTGCTTCCCGGCACAGGTGGTACTGGCGCACCGCGAGCCGCCGCAGCCCCTGCCCCAGATACGCCTCCATGAGGATCCGGTGGGCGGCCTCCTCTGCGGGACTGTCCGCGAGCACCAGCTCGGCCGCGGCGGCCGCCTCGGTGAGGGCCCCCTGCGCCATGTGTGCGGCGGCGAGCGCGAGCTGCACCTCCTCGCGCAGGGAGGCCAGCTGCCCGCGCCGGGCCTGGGCCCAGCTCGCGTAGCGGTCCTCGGGGAGCAGATCCCCGGTGAACAGATCAAGGGCGGCGGCGAGTTCGCCCCGTGCCCCGGAGTCGAGGGCGGCCCGCGCCGCCGCCTCGGCCTCGTCGGCGTCGATCCGTACCGTGGCCGGATCGAGCCGCAGCAGCGCGCCGTCGGATATCAGGTACGAGGAGCTGGCGCGCGGCGCGAGTTCGGGTTCCAGCGCGCGCCGCGCGGCGTGCAGGGCGACCCGCAACGAACCGGTCGCCGACTGCTGGTCGGCGTCCGGCCAGCAGATGTCCATGGCCTGCTCGCGGTGGAGCTGGTGGTCGGGCACGACGGCGAGCAGCTTGACCAGGGTCCGGGCGCTGGGCCGCGTCCAGCGTTCGGCGGGCGCCGGGCCGTTGTCGCAAGTTGTCGCGAAGCCGCCGAAAAGGTGCAATCGCAGCAGCGGGGTGGCTGGAATAGTGCGGTCCGTCTGCTGCGCGTTCATGAGGGCGCAACTGTAACCGAGCATTCTGAGAACCCCCTGGGCGAGGCCCAGGGGGTTCATGAGGGACGTTCGGGTCCGGCCGTCAGGACACGGTGAACACCGTGAGCTGGCGGACCGCGGTGTACGGCGAGGAGTAGCCGCCCTCTTGGAGCTCCGCCATCCGGTAGATGCCGACGTCGTCGAAGTTGAGCGAGACGATCTCGTCCGTGCCGTCGCCGTTGAGGTCACCGGAGACGTACTCGCGGCCGCCGTAGATGTTGCCGGACGCGAGCCGGGAGAGGGTGCCCGTCCTCACCCCGGCCGGGTCCAGCAGGTCGAAGCCGGTCTGACCGGCACCGACCAGGTAGCGCACGCCGTTCGGGCCGGTGAGGAAGCCGCCGGTTTGGAAGACGCCGCTGCCGCTCACACGGTGGTCCTCACCATCGGCACCGAACAGGATGATCTGGTTGGTGCCCACCATGTAGAGGCCGTCGGGACCGGTGAACCAGTTGCCCAGGGTCCAGGGGCCGCCGGTGTTGGCGGAGTGCAGCACCTTGCCGGTACGGCCGTCACGGATCTCGGTGACCGCGGTCAGACCGCCCTTGCTGTCCCGGATGTACCAGGTGTCGGCGACCGCGTGGCCGTCCGCGTAGGGGATCTCCTTCGAGGCGAAGGCGGCGCCCCGCATCGCGGTGGCGCAGAGCACCACCGTGCCCACGGGCTTCGGGTCCGTGTCCGCCCAGACGGCCTTGCCGTCGCTGCCGTGCACGGCGACGGCTCCGGCCGGCCGGCCGCAGGGGGAGCTCGCGTTCGGGTCCGAGTGGTCGTACGCGAACGCGTCGCGGCTGCCGTACTGGCCGTAGACCTGACCGTCGACGATGCTGACGTCACCGAAGACGGTGTTCGCCGCCGGGGCGGTGTACGCCCACTTCTGGCGGCCGCGGCCGTCGTAGGCGCGGATCTTGTCCGTGGGGACGAGGATCTCGTCCTTGCCGTCGTGGTTGAGGTCACCGGTGGCGAGCGACCACACGAACTGGCCCTTGCCGTCGATCGTCGTGCGGACCTTGCCGGTGGTGGCGTCGACGACGGCCGTCGCGTTGTCGGCCGCGACGACGAGCTCGTCGGTGCCCTTGCCGTCGAGATCGGCCTTGACGATCTTGTGGATCTGGCCGGGGACGGTGGTCTTCCAGAGCAGCTTCGTCCTGCCGGCCGTCATCGACGGGCCGTCGAAGGCGAAGAGGCCCTGGGACTGGCCGCCGGCCACGATGTCCTTCTTGCCGTCGCCGTTGACGTCCATCAGGACGGCCGACCACAGCTGGGACTGGATGGGCGTGAGGGAGTCTTGCTTGCCGCTGTCGAGCTTGTATACGTGGATGTTCTGGTCCGTGTCCACGGTGCGCAGGAGCCGGCTCTTGCCCTGGGCGAACGGCTGGGACCAGGCCTGCGAGGCGACCATGCCGCGCTTTTCCCACCTCACCGTGCCGTCGCTGCCCTTGAGCACGGAGATCCGGGCGAACCTGCCCCCGTGGCTGTTGACCGCGTAGTTGAAGTCCTGGTCGTCCTTGTAGTTGGCGACGAGGCTGCCGTCGACCGCCGTCAGGTTCCAGGCAGTCGCACCGTCCTGGGAGTTGTCGGCGTCGCGCTTGACGGTGCGCTGCCACAGCACGGAGGCGTCGGAGCCGTTGAGTGCCCGGACCGTGTTGGCGTTCACCCACATGTTCTCGTCGAGCGTGTCCTCGCTGACCGCGTACTCCGGCTTCGCGTCGCCCTGGATGTCGCCGACTTCCAGGTCCATGGCGAAGACGTTGGTCCGCTGGTCCAGGGTGGTGCGCTTGCCGTCGGCGAGGTCGTAGCCGACGATCTCGTACCCGACGGCGTCGTTCACGTCGGACATCTCCAGCGCGACAAGCCGCTTGCGGGAGGCGTCCAGGTGGAGCTGGCGCGAGTAGAGCTGGTTCGTGGACTGCCACTTGACGCTGCCGTCGGCCGTGTCCAGGACCAGGGTGTGACCGGCCGTGGTGTCGGTGGCGGAGGTCTTGCGCTTGTTCCAGGAGGCCGCGACCAGGCCGCCGCCCAGCGGCTCCAGGCCCGACCAGGCGGCGCCCGTGAACAGGCCCGTGTCGTACGTCCACGAGCTCGCCTCGGTCAGCTTGCCGTCGGCGTGGTCGAAGCGGATGCCGGTCAGCGTGGAGGTCGAGCTGCTGGACGCGGAGGTGTTGTAGTACGGCGTGTCCGCGACCAGCAGCGTCTTGCCGACGAGCTTGATCTGGTACGCGCCCGCGTACAGCTTGGTCCACAGCGTCCTGCCCGAGGCGCCGTCGAGGACGGTCACGAACGTGCCGGTGTGCAAGGTGCTGCCGGTGTGGTTGAACGGCCGGTAGGGGTAGGTGCCCACGTCGGCGGTGAACACCAGGTCCGGTACGCCGTCACCGGTCAGGTCACCGGTGTCGTAGCCCTCGTCGGACGTCGGCGAGAAGGGGGTGACCACGTTGAAGCCCATGACGACCTTGGCCGGGTACGGGTCCTTGTTGTAACGCGGGGTGAGGACGGGGATGTCCCACTCTTTGAAGTAGGAGGTGTTGTCCCGCTTCCACGTCTCCTTGCCGTCCGCGGAGCGCCGGGAGATGTTCCCGCCGGCGTGCACGGTGAAGTAGTCGCCGTCGGTGCCCGCGACGGGGGTGGTGGCGGCCATGCCGGTCGCGCCCTCGGAGGAGCCCGTGGCGGTGACCGTCGGGGCCGGGAGGGCATCGGTGCCCGCGGCCGCGGCCGCGGTACCCATGAGGCCCGGACCCGAGCCTGCGACCGAGTCGGTGACCGTGCCCGTGTCGGCTGCGGAACCGGACGAGTCGTCCGCCGCGGCGGCTTCGCCGTACACGTCGGGCTGGAGGCGCTCGCTGAGCTTCTTGGCCTGGGCGTCCGTGAGGGAGAGCACGCCGCTGTCGTGGTCAGCGGCGACGGCGACAGCCGGGGCCGCGCTGAGCGCGAGGCCCGCCGCCACCAGGGCGGATGCGAGGCGCAGGCCTCTCCGGGAAGTCTTGTTCATCACGCGCCCTTAGGGGAGAAGCGGATGGCGGAGGAGTTCTGGAGCACGTTCTGGTTGTACGCGTACTGGAGGGCGTCGGTGCCCGCCTGGTTCTCGATGCCGATCGTGGCGCCCGCGCCCTTGTCGGCGACCGTCTGGTACTGGAAGGTGACCGACCCGGTCGCCTCGTCGAAGACGGCCTCGAAGGTGGTGCGGCCCGAAGTGCCGTTCGCGTAGGCGGCGTTGTTCCACACGATGGCGAACTTGCGGCTGCCGGTCTTGCCGGTGGTGGCGGTCTGCACGGAGGACTTGCCGTCGAGCGTCAGGTCGTCCCACAGCGGGGCGACGAAGCCCTTCGCGCTGTTGTAACCGGTCGTCGGCAGCGCGGTGTTGTTGTAGTCGCCGACGCGCGGGGACAGGAAGTTGACCAGACCGTTGGTGTTGACGGAGGCGGACGTGTACGAGACGCCGTACAGACTCACCGAGAAGGGCAGTGTGACCGTCGCGGCGTCCTCGTCACCGGACAGGGCGATCTTCTTGGAACCCGCGATCCATGAATAGGCGGCCGGCGCGCAGGAGTTGCCCGTGATGTCGGTGCGGTTCGGGACCTGGACGGTCTTGGCCAGATCGCCGGAGCCGACGGTGGCGGTGCCGTTGTACACGCCGTTGCACAGCACCGGGGAGACCGGCTTGACGTTCAGGCTGTAGGAGCCCTCGGCGACCTTGGCGAAGGAGTACTGGCCCTTGGCGTCGGTGGTGACGGCGTCCAGCGGCGTCCCGGTCAGCTCGACCTTCGCACCCGCGAGGGCCTTGCCGGTGACGTCGAGGACGGTTCCGGAGACCTTGTGGGAGGCGGTCGCGGTCAGCGCCATGTCCTGCGTGTAGGCCTGGCTCGTGGCGACGGTGACAGCGTTCGCCGAGCCGTTCGCGTAGCCGTAGCCGCTGAACGTGAAGGCGTAGGTGCCGGCGACCAGCGTCAGCCGGTAGCTGCCGTCCGAGCCGGTGTTGACGGTACGGACCGTGCCGTCGGCCGCGGTGGCCGTGACGGTGACGCCGGACAGGGCGGCGCCGGTCGCCTTGTCGGTGACCTTGCCGGTGACGGTGGCCGCGGTGTGCGGGGCCTTGTCGATGGAGGTGAGGATGTCGAGCTTGCCGTTGCCCCAGACGTTGTTGGCGTCGGCGGTGCCACCGCAGTGGGTGTCGTCGACGTCACGGGCGCCCTCGTTGAGGAGCTTCTGGGTCTCGGCGATGTTGCCGATCAGCGAGGGGGCCGCCGACCACAGCAGCGCCACGGCGCCCGCGACGTGCGGGGTCGCCATCGACGTACCCGAGATGGTGTTGTACGACGAACCCGGCCACGCGGACTTGACGGCCGTGCCCGGCGCCGTGATGTTCGGCTTCATCGAGCCGTCGATCGGCGAGGGGCCGAAGCTGGAGAAGCTGGAGATCTTGCCGGCGGAGTCGTAGGCACCCACGGCGTAGGCGTCGGCCTGCGAGCCCGGCGGGTGGGTCGTCGCGCAGGTCGTGCCGTTGCCCTCGTTGCCGGCCGCGAACGCCTCGAAGATGCCCGCGGCTTCCCAGGCGGCGATGATGTCCTGGTAGAACGGCTCGGTCCCGTACTTGTCGCCCCAGGAGTTGTTGACGATGTTCGGCGCGAGGTCCGGGCGCGGGTTCTGACCGTTGTGGTCGGTCGGCGCGAGGATCCACTGACCGGCCGCGAGCAGGTCGTCGTCGTAGCACGTGTCGCTGGCGCAGCCCTTGGCAGCGATCCACTTGGCGTTCGGCGCGACACCGATGCCGTTCTTGCCGACCATCGTGCCCATGGTGTGGGTGCCGTGGCCCGCGTTGTCGCACGGGGTGCTGCTCGTGGCGCAAGTCCCCGACGGGTCATAGAAGTTGTAGTCGTTGGTGAACGTGCCGTCGCCGTTGTTGCCGCGGTAGTTGGCGACGAGGTCCGGGTGGTCGTACTGCACACCCGAGTCGACGCTGGCGATGACGATGCCCTCGCCGCGGTCCTTGTACTGGTCCCAGACCTGGTTGGCCTTGACGTCGGAGATGCCCCACTCGGGCGTCGCGTCACTGTCGGTCGTCGCGTCGGTCGACGCGTCGCTCTTCGCCGACGTGGTACGGGACTTGGTGACCTTCTTGTCGGAGGTCTCCATGGCGTCGAGCTTGAACGAACGCCGCTTGACGATCGACTTCACGTCCGAGCGCTTGGCGAGCTCGTTGACGAGGGCCTTGTCGCCGGTGACCTGGATCGTGTTGGCGATCCAGTAGTCCTTGTGGCCGACCTTCTTCTTGTCGAGGAAGGACCTCAGCGACGCCTGGCTGTCGTCGGCGTGCTCGCGAAGTTCCTTGTAGGCAGCCGTGGCGGCCTTCGCGTGCGTCTTCTGCTTCTTGGCGCCGGACAGATCGGCCTCGTCCTTCAGGGTGATGAAGAACGTCGCCTCACCGCCCTTGGCGACAGCGCTGCTCAGCGACGAGTCGATCTTCGCGGCGGCAGCGGTGTCGGCCGCGGACGGGGTGTCGGCGGCGACGGCCGGCATCACGCCGGTCACCAGTGCGGTGGCGGTGAACGCGGCTGCCGCCCATGCGGCGGTTCTGCGCCGTGGCGGTCGGGGCAGGTGCATCGGGGGTGTGCTCCTCCGGGTCGGGACGAGATCGCGTGCACGGTAGGGAGCCGCCGTTACTGTGGAATTACTGGCAGTTGGGGAGGGGTGGCGGGGTGGTCGTGAGCACGAGAAACCCCCTGGGCCGAGGCCCAGGGGGTTTCGTCGACTACCGCTGTGCGCGGGTCAGGACAGCGTGAACGTGGTCATCTGGTGGATGCCGTCGTCGAGGGACAGCACACCGCCGCCCAGCAGACCGGCCATCCGGTTGTTGCCCAGGTGGTCGAAGTTCAGCGACACCATGTCGTCGGCACCGTCACCGTCGAGGTCGGCGGCGAGGTAGTTCCGGCCGCCCATCAGCGTCACGCCACCGGTGGAGGACTGGAAGGAATTGCCGGAGGTCAGCAGGGACGGGTCCCACACGCCGGCCCCGGACTCGGTGCCACCCGCCACCAGCCTCCGCCCGCCCGGCCCGGTGATGAACTGGGCCC
Source organism: Streptomyces longispororuber (assembly GCF_024448165.1). GTDB lineage: Bacteria > Actinomycetota > Actinomycetes > Streptomycetales > Streptomycetaceae > Streptomyces > Streptomyces longispororuber_A. The sequence goes on along the minus strand of NZ_JAMOLN010000056.1, from coordinate 37,019 downwards.
GGCGCAGCGGCGAGACCACCGAGCTGTAGGTCTCCTTGCCGTCGGCGTCGAAGCCGTACCACACGCCGAAGCCCATCGCGTACAGCGGGGTGGTGCCCGTCGCGGTGTCGTCGATGAAGTAGTTGCCGAACGACCAGGGGCTGCCGGTGACCTTCGTGTGCAGCACCTCGCCGGTGCGCCCGTCGCGGATCTCCATGACGGTGTGCGCGGTGGCGCTGCTGAGGTCGCCTGCGGTGGTCGGGTCGGTGAACGCCATCCAGGTGTAGACGACCGCGTGCCCGTCCGCGTACGGGATCTTCGGCGACGCGAAGACCGCGTGGTCCAGGACCGCGCCGTGCAGCTTGCCGTCGACCGCCTTGGCCGGAGCCTTCGGGTCGGCCGTCCAGATGACCTTGCCGGTCTTGCCGTTCAGGGCGAGCCCGTTCTGGGCGGAGTCGGCGAGATCGAGCGCGTTCACGCTGGAGTACTGCGTGTACACCTGCCCGTCGGAGAACACCGTGTCGGAGAACACGACGTCACCGGCGCTCGACGGCGCGGAGTACGACCACAGCTTCGTGCCGCGGGCGTTGTAGACGCGCAGGGCGTCGGTCGGGACGAGGACCTCGTCCTTGCCGTCGCCGTTCACGTCCTCGACCGTCACCGAGCGGACGTACTGGCCGCCTCCGTCGATGGTGGTCAGGGTCTTGCCGGTGGCGCCGTCGAGGATGACGGTCGCGGTGTCGGCGGCGACGACGACCTCGGGCTTGCCGTCGCCGTTGACGTCACCGGTGGCGATGTTGTGCACCTCGCCGGGGACGGTGGCCTTCCACAGCTGCTTCGGCTCGCCGCTGACCAGCGACGGGCCCGACCAGGCCCACACGCCGTCCGAGTTGCCGCCCGCGACGACGTCCTTCTTCTTGTCGCCGTTGAGGTCGACGGCCTGCGCGTAGTTCAGGTCGCCCTGGAGCGGGGTGAGGCTCTGCTGCTTGCCGCTGCCCAGCTTGTACGTGTGGATGTTCTGGTTCAGGTCGACGGTGCGCACGAGGTCGGTGCCACCGGACTTGAGCAGCTCGTGGAACATCGGCGACGCGTTCACGCCGTCCTGCCGCCAGTCGACAGCGCCCTTGCCGTTGAAGACGGTGAGGGCGCCGTAGCGCAGGTCGGCCTCGTTGTCGGCGGTGGTGATGTCCTTGTCGCTCCGCGCCGAGCTGACGAGCTTGCCGCCGGCCGCGTCCAGGCGCCAGACGATGGGACCGTCGGAGGTGTTGGCGGCGTCGCGCTTGAAGGTGTAAGTCCACTTGACCGTCGAGCCGTCCGTGCCCTTGAGGACGCGGATCGTGCTGGCGTTGATGACGTAGTTCTCGTCGAGCGTCGCCTCGCTCACCGCGTACTCCGCGCCGTCGCCGGACGACGCGTCACCGACCGTGAGGGCCGTGGCCATGGAGTTCTCACGGGTGGTCAGCGTCGTGCGCTCACCGCTCTTGAGGTCGTACGCGACGATCGAGTAGCCGACCGCGTCGCTGGAGTCCGGCTGCTCCAGGGCGACGAGACGGCCGCGCGCAGCGTCCAGGTGGAGCTGGCGGCCGTACAGGTCGCTGTCGCTCGTCCAGTCCACGGAGCCGTCGCCGACGTCCAGGAGGACGGTGGTGCCGTGCCCGTCGACATCGGTGGTCTTGCGCAGGCTCCAGGACGCGGCGATCTTTCCGTCGCCCGTGCTCTCCAGGGCGCCCCAACTGACGCTGCGGTTCTCCTTGGTGTCGTACGTCCACGTCGCGGACGGGGTCAGCGTACCGTCGGCGTATCCGAAGCGGATGCCCGTGAGCGTGGCCGTCTCGGAGGCAGGGGCGACCGAGTTGTAGCGGGGCGAGTTCGCGAGGACCAGCGTGCCGTCGACGACCTTGACCTTGGTGACGTACGAGTACAGCTTCGACCACAGCGTCTTGCCGGTCTTGCCGTCCATGACGGTCACGAACGTGCCCTGGCTCAGCGAGGAGCCCGGCGAGGTGAACGCCCGGGGAGTGGGGGTGAAGCCGACGGCGGCCGAGGTGACGATGTCGGGCGTTCCGTCGCCGGTCAGGTCCGCGGTGTCGTAGCCCTGGTCCGATGCGGGCGAGAACGGGCTGACGGCGTTGTAGCCCATCACGATGCGGGCCGGGTACGGCTCGACCCGCCACGCCTGCAACGGCTTGACCTGCCAGTCCGTGTACAGCGAGGCGTTGGTACGGGCCCAGGCGGTGGAGCCGTCGGCGTTGTGCAGCTGGACGCTGCCGAGGCTGTTCACGGTGTAGTACTGACCCTTTGCGACGGGCACCGTGTCGGCGAGGCCGCGCACGCCTTCCAGCGTGGACTTGGCGTTGAAGGTGACCTTCGCGCCCACGCCGGCGACCGACGCGCCGTCGGTCGCGGCCGAGACGCCGGACCCGGAGTCCGTGGCGGAGTCCGTACCCGAGACGGAGTTCGCGGTCGCGTCCTTCGCGTCCGAGCTCGTGTCGGTGTCCGTGGCCGTCCGGTCGCCGTACACGTCGACGCTCATGCGCTCGGCGAGCTTCTTGGCCTGGGCGCTGGTCAGCTTCATGACGCCGTCGTCGCCGTCGGCGGCCGAGGCCAGCGGGGCGGCGGTCAGGCACAGGCCCGCTGCGACCAGGGCGGAGGCGAGCCGCACGGCCCGCCGCGAGTGGAGGGCTCTCATCACTTGGCTCCCTGCGTGAAGCGGACGGCGGTGCCGTTGCCGATCACGGACTGGTTGTAGGAGTACTGCAGGGCGTCGGTGCCCGCCTGGTCGGCGATGCCGACGGTGGCGCCCGCGCCCTTGTCGGCGACCGTCTGGTACTGGAAGGTCACGGCGCCGGTGGCCTCGTCGAAGACGGCCTCGAAGGTGGTGCGGCCCGAAGTGCCGTTGCCGTAGGCGGCGTTGTTCCACACGATGGCGAACTTGCGGCTGCCGGACCTGCCGGTGGTGGCCGTCTGCACGGAGGACTTGCTGTCGAGCGTCAGGTCGTCCCACAGCGGGGCGACGATGCCCTTGACACCGTTGGCGCCGGTCGACGGCAGCACGGTGTTGCTGTAGTCGCCGGTGCGCGAGGACAGGAAGTTGATCAGGCCGTCGGTGGTGACGGAGGCCGAGGTGTACGAGACGCCGTAGTGCTTGACCGGGAAGGGCAGCGTGACCTTCGCGGCGTCCTCGTCACCCGACAGGGAGACCTTGCTGGAGCCCTTGATCCACGAGTAGGCGGCCGGGGCACAGGAGTTGCCCGCGTTGTCGGCGCGGTTCGGGACCTGGACGTTCTTGGACAGGTCGGCGGAGCCGACGGTGGCGGTGCCGTTGAAGACGCCGTTGCACAGCACGGGGGCGACCGGCTTCACCACGAGGTTGTAGGAGCCCTCGGAGACCTTGGCGAAGGAGTACTGACCCTTGGCGTCGGTGGTGGCGTTGTCCAGTGGCGAGCCGTTCAGCTCGACCTTCGCACCCGCGAGCGCCTTGCCGGTGACGTCGAGGACGGTGCCGGAGACCTTGTGCGAGGGAGCCGCGGTCAGCGCCATGTCCTGTGTGAAGGCCTGGCTCGTGGTGAGGGTGACACCGGCCGCCGAGCCGTTCGCGTAGCCGTAGGTGCTGAAGGTGAAGGTGTACGTGGCCGGAGGCAGCGTCAGCCGGTAGGTGCCGTCGGCGCCGGTGGTGACGGTGCGGACCGTGCCGTCGGCCGCGGTGGCCGTGACGGTGACGTGGGACAGGGCGGCGCCGGTCGCCTTGTCGGTGAGCTTGCCGGTGACGTCGGCCGCGGTGTGCGGGGCCTTGTCGATGGAGGTGAGGATGTCGAGCTTGCCCTCGCCCCAGACGTTGTTCATGCCGGCGGTGCCGCCGCAGTGGGTGTCGTCGACGTCACGGGCGCCCTCGTTGAGGAGCTTCTGGGTCTCGGCGATGTTGCCGATCAGCGAGGGGGCCTCCGACCACAGCAGGGCCACGGCGCCCGCGACGTGCGGGGTCGCCATCGACGTACCCGAGATGGTGTTGTACGACGAACCCGGCCACGCCGAGGTGATGTCCTCGCCCGGCGCCGAGATGTTCGGCTTGGCCGAGCCGTCGACCGGGGAGGGGCCGAAGCCGGAGAAGCTGGTGATCGAGCCGGCGGAGTTGTACGCGCCGACGCCGTAGGACGTGTCCTGCGCACCGGGCGCGCGGGTGGTCGAGCAGGTCTTGCCGTCACCGTCGTTGCCGGCGGCGAACGCCTCGAAGATGCCCGCGGCGTTCCACGCCTCGACGATGTCCTTGTAGAACGTCGAGACGCCGCCGCCCCACGAGTTGTTGACGATGTTCGGGGCGAGGTCAGGGCGCGGGTTCTGACCGTTGTGGTCGGTCGGCGCGAGGATCCACTGACCGGCCGCCAGGAGGTCGGCGTCGTAGCAGTCTTCGGAGGACGCGCAGCCCTTGGCGGCGATCCACTTGGCGTTCGGCGCGACGCCGATGCCGTTCTTGCCGACCATCGTGCCCATGGTGTGGGTGCCGTGGCCGCTGTTGTCGCACGGGGTGCTGCTGGTGGCGCACGTGCCCGACGGGTCGTAGAAGTTGTAGTCGTTCGTGAACGTGCCGTCGCCGTTGTTGCCGCGGTAGTTGGCGACGAGGTCCGGGTGGTCGTACTGCACACCGGAGTCGACGCTGGCGACGACGATGCCCTCGCCGCGGTCCTTGTACTGGTCCCAGACCTGGTCGGCCTTGATGTCCGAGATGCCCCAGTCGGGCGTCTCGGGGCTGACAGCCGTCGACTCGGCCCCCACCGTCGCGGTGCGCGACTTGGTGACCATGGCGTCGGACGTCTCCATGCCGTCGAGCTTGAAGTGCCGCGCCTTGACGATCGAGGCGACGTCCGAGCGCTTGGCGAGCTCGTCGACGAGGGCCTGGTCACCGGTGACCTGGATCGTGTTGGCGATCCAGTAGTCCTTGTGGCCGACCTTCTCCTTGTCCAGGAAGGACTTGAGGGAGGCCTGGCTGTCGTCGGCGTGGTCGCGCAGCTCCTTGTAGGCGGCCTTGGCCTTCTTCGCGTGCGTCTTCTGCTTCTTGGCGCCGGACAGGTCCGCCTGGGACGTGAGGTTGACGTAGAACGTCGTGTCGCCGCCCTTGGCGACGGCGCTGCTCAGCGCCGAGTCGATCTTCGCGGTAGCCGCTGCGGACGGGGTGTCGGCGGCGACGGCCGGCATCACGCCGGCGGCCAGAGCGGTCGCGGTGAACGCGGCCGCCGCCCATACGGCGGTTCTGCGCCGGGGCGGTCGGGGCAGGTGCATCGGGGGTGCTCCTCCGGGAACGGTACGGGGGAGTTCGCACGCTAGAAAGATGCCGTTACTGAGGAATTACTGGTGGCGTGACGGGGGTCTCCGGTCCGTCCCTGGCGCCGGAAAACTATCACCGCTAGTTTGGGGGCTCAGGACGACCAGGCAGTACCGGGAGGAGAGCCATGAAGGCCCACGAGGGGATGTACATCGGCGGAGAGTGGCGCGCCGCCGTCGGCGGCGAGACCATCGCCGTCGTCAACCCGGCCGACGAGTCGGTGATCGGCCATGTCCCCGCGGGCACCGCCGAGGACGTCGACGCCGCCGTGCGCGCCGCCCGCGCCGCCTTCCCGGCCTGGGCCGCGACGGCCCCCGCCGAGCGCGCCGCCAAGATCGCCGCCCTGCGCGACGTGCTCGTCGCCCGCAAGGACGAGGTCGCGGAGACGGTCACGGCCGAGCTCGGCGCGCCGCTGCCGTTCTCGCAGATGGTGCACGCCGGCGTACCGATCCTGGTGTCCGGCTCGTACGCGGAGCTCGCCGCCTCGTACCCCTTCGAGGAGAAGGTCGGCAATTCGACCGTCTACGCCGAGCCGGTCGGCGTCGTCGGCGCCATCACGCCCTGGAACTACCCGCTCCACCAGATCGTCGCCAAGGTCGCCCCGGCGCTCGCCGCCGGCTGCACGGTCGTCCTCAAGCCCGCCGAGGACACCCCGCTCACCTCCCAGCTGTTCGCCGAGGCGGTCGACGCGGCGGGCATCCCCGCGGGCGTCTTCAACCTGGTCACCGGCCTGGGCCCGGTCGCGGGCCAGGCCCTCGCCGAGCACGCCGACGTCGACCTCGTCTCCTTCACCGGCTCGACGGCGGTCGGCCGCCGGATCGGCGCGACGGCGGGCGCGGCCGTCAAGCGCGTGGCGCTTGAGCTCGGCGGCAAGTCGGCGAACGTGATCCTGCCGAGCGCGGACCTGGCGAAGGCCGTGAACGTCGGCATCGCCAACGTCATGGGCAACTCCGGCCAGACGTGCAGCGCCTGGACCCGCATGCTCGTGCACACCTCCCAGTACGACGAGGCCGTGGAGCTCGCGGGCGCCGCTGCCGCCAAGTACGGCGACCGCATCGGCCCGCTCGTCAACGCCAAGCAGCAGGCGCGCGTGCGCGGCTACATCGAGAAGGGCGTCGCGGAGGGCGCGCGCCTCGTCGTCGGCGGCACCGGGACCCCGCACGAGAAGGGCTACTTCGTCGCCCCGACCGTCTTCGCCGACGTCACGCCCGAGATGACCATCGCGCAGGAGGAGATCTTCGGCCCGGTCGTCTCGATCATCCGGTACGAGGACGAGGACGACGCCCTGCGCATCGCCAACGGCACCGTGTACGGCCTCGCGGGCGCGGTCTGGGCGGGCGACGACGCGGAGGCCGTCGCCTTCGCGCGCCGTATGGACACCGGACAGGTCGACATCAACGGTGGCCGCTTCAACCCGCTCGCTCCGTTCGGCGGTTACAAGCAGTCGGGCGTCGGCCGCGAGCTGGGCTCGCACGGCCTGTCCGAGTACCTCCAGACCAAGTCCCTCCAGTTCTAAGGGAGTTCAGATCCACATGGTTCGCGCCGCAGTACTGCCCGCCGTCGGCTCCCCGCTGGAGATCACCGACATCGACCTGCCCGAGCCGGGCCCCGGCCAGGTCCGCGTCAAGCTCGCCGCCGCCGGGGTCTGCCACTCCGACCTGTCCCTGACCAACGGCACCATGCGCGTCCCCGTCCCGGCCGTCCTCGGGCACGAGGGCGCGGGCACCGTCGTGTCGGTCGGTGAAGGCGTCACGCACGTCGCACCGGGTGCCCATGTCGTCCTCAACTGGGCGCCCTCGTGCGGTAGTTGCCACGCCTGCTCGCTGGGTGAGGTGTGGCTGTGCGCGAACGCGCTGGCGGGTGCGGGGGACGTCTACGCGCACCGGTCGTCCGACGGCAGCGACCTCCACCCGGGCCTGAACGTCGCCGCGTTCGCAGAAGAGACGGTCGTCGCCGCGAACTGCGTCCTGCCGGTCCCGGACGGCGTCCCGCTCACGGACGCGGCCCTCCTCGGCTGTGCCGTCCTCACCGGATACGGGGCGATCCACCACTCGGCGCGCGTACGCGAGGGTGAGACGGTGGCTGTCTACGGCGTGGGCGGGGTGGGGCTGGCCACGATCCAGTCCGCCCGCATCGCCGGCGCCTCGAAGATCATCGCGGTCGACGTCTCCCCGGAGAAGGAGGAGCTGGCGCGGACGGCCGGAGCCACCGACTACGTCATCGCCTCCGAGAACACCGCCCGCGAGATCCGCGGCCTCACCGGCAAGCAGGGCGTCGACGTGGCCGTGGAGTGCGTGGGCCGCGCGGTGACGATCCGTACGGCCTGGGAGTCGACGCGCCGCGGTGGCCGCACCACGGTCGTCGGCATCGGCGGCAAGGACCAGCAGGTCACCTTCAACGCGCTGGAACTCTTCCACTGGGGCCGCACCCTGTCCGGCTGCGTCTACGGCAACTCCGACCCGGCCGAGGACCTCCCCGTCCTCGCCGAGCACATCCGCGCGGGCCGCCTGGACCTCAGCGCGCTGGTGACCGAGCACATCGCTCTGGACGGCATTCCCGCCGCGTTCGACAACATGGTCGCGGGCAAGGGCGGCCGGGCGCTGGTGGTGTTCTAGGGGTTCAGTGGCACGGGGGCCCGCCTCCGGGGGGACGGAGGCGGGCCACCGGACCGGTCAGCTGAGGCAGTTGCCGTCGGGCGCCGCCGTCAGACCGGTCACCGTGTGCGTCACCTCGATCGACTGCCCAGGCGACAGCTTGAAGCCGTACTCCGCGTCGACGCAGTACGTCATGGCCGTGTCGTTCGACATGCTCGTGACCTCGGTGGCGCGGAAGAAGGCGTAGTCCTCCCCTTCGGCGACCGAGACGGTCGGCTCGAAGAGGTCGTTCGTGGTCAGGCAGACGTAGCCGTCGGCGTGGCAGGCGACGACGTCGGACTGCGCGCCGGCGGCACTCGCCGCACCCGAGCCGAACGCGGCCGAGGCGGTGAGGGTGGCGCCGACCAGGACGGCGCGCCAGGCGTGGTGTCGCAGCATGAGGATTCCCTGTCTGGTTGGGCACGGCTCGTGGCCGTGCAGTCCGAACCCCGCTGATCCGTACGGGAGTTGCCCGATGGCCGGCGAGGGGTTCGGACGCTAGGCAGCGGCCATTACCGAGGCGTTACTGGCCTGCTCGATCGATCCGTGCCGCCAGACCGTTGACCCCGTACCGTCTGGTCGGTACGTTCCCCGGAAACGCGGCGCCGCCACCACGTCCCCACACCCCATCGGAGTGTGTCCGCATGGCCGAAGCACCATCCGCTCACCCCGGCACCACCAGCACCGACAGCACGGACAGCACCACCTCTCCCCACGACAGCACCCGCTCCCGCCGGAGAGTGGCCACGGCCGCGACCCTGGCCTCCGCCGTCGAGTGGTACGACTACTTCGTCTTCGGCATCGCCGCGGCCCTCGTCCTCGGTGACCTGTACTTCCCCTCCGGCAGCCCCACCGCCGGCGTACTGGCCGCCTTCGCGACGTTCGCCGTCGGCTTCCTCGCCCGCCCCATCGGCGGCACCATCGCCGGACACCTCGGCGACAAGCGCGGCCGCAAGCCCATGCTGGTCCTCGCCCTGACCCTGATGGGCCTGTCCACCACGGGGATCGGACTGCTCCCCACGTACGAGACGGTCGGCGTGGCCGCGCCGATCCTGCTGGTCCTCCTGCGGATCGTGCAGGGCCTCGCGGTCGGCGCGCAGTGGGGCGGCGCCATGCTGATGGCCACCGAGTACGCCCCCGAGAACAAGCGCGGCCTGTACGGCAGCCTGGTCCAACTCGGCGTCCCCATCGGCGTGATCACCGCGAACACGGTCTTCCTCGTCGCGGGCGCGGTCACCTCGGACGAGGCGTTCGCGGCCTGGGGCTGGCGGGTGCCGTTCCTGGCGGGACTGCTGGTCCTGGCGCTCGCCTTCTACATCCACACGCGGGTCGAGGAGACGCCCGAGTTCAAGGAGGCCGAGCGGAAACTCGCGGACTCCGAGAAGGCGGCGAGCGCCGCCCACTCGCCGCTGCGCACGATCCTGCGCGAGCACCTCGGCACGGTCTTCCTCGCGGGCGGCTCCTTCGCCGTGAACACGGCCACGTTCTACATCCTCATCACCGGGGTCCTCGACTACACGACCCGCGAGCTCGACATGGAACGCGAGGCCGTCCTGCTGGTCTCGCTCTGCGTCAGCCTCACCCAACTCGCCCTGATCCCGGCCGCGGCGGCGCTCTCCGACCGCATCGGGCGCATCCGCATCTACGCGGCGGGCGCGCTGGGCCTCGCGGTGTGGGCGGTGCCGATGTTCCTGCTCATCGACACCGGATCGCTGCTCTGGCTGGCCGTCGGCACCTTCGTCACCAGCTGCTTCCTCAGCATCATGTACGGGCCGCAGGCCGCCCTGTTCGCCGAGCTGTTCACGCCCGAGATGCGGTACACGGGCGCCTCGCTCGGCTACCAGATCGCCGCGGTGCTCGGCGGCGGACTGGCCCCGTTCGTGATGGTGCTGCTCCTGGAGGCCAGCGGTACGTCGATGGCTGTGTCGGCCTACATCATCGGGCTCGCCGTGATCGCCCTGGCGTCCATCAAGGTCCTCGCGGGCCGGGCGGGTTCACGCTCCTGACGCGTCCGGCGCGGGCGGCGCGGTCAGTCTCGGGAACGACCGCGCCGCCACCAGGAACACCAGCGTCGTCAGGACGAACGGCCAGGTGAACGTGTGCCCGCCGACCGGCGCGACCAGCGCGCCGAACGCCGGGGCGAAAGCGGTCGCGACGACGGCCGCCACCAGCGCGTACAGCAGCGTGCGCGGTCCGGGCGCCAGGAAGACACCGCACAGCGCGAGCGCGACGAGCACCGCGTTGTAGCCGCACGTCCCGTCCGCGAGCCGGTCGGCGGGCACCCCGAGGGCCCAGGCCGCCGCCATCCCGGTGGCGTTCCCGAGACAGGCGACTCCCGCCACCCGCAGCCCGGCCACCAGCAGCCCGGCGAGCACGAACGCCCCGACGTACCACTGCGGCATCAGGAAGACCTGGCCGAACCCGGCGAAGAAACCCCGCGCCGCACCGGCGAACCCGAGCCCCTCCGTGGTGCCCTCCACCGGCTTCGGCAGTGCGGCGAGCCCGGCCCCGCCTCCGCTCCACACCCGCGGAAAGCCGGGCGCCGCCAGCGTGATCGCGCCGGCCACCGCACAGAACGGCAGCGTCAGCGCGGGCAGCCCCCACGTCCCGAACGCCCGCCCCGCGGCAGCCGTCGCCACCGTCACGACCACACACCCGAGCAGCGCGACGAGCGCCGTCGCCACCCGGTCGGGCCGCAGGAACACCGCGCAACTCACCCCCACCAGGCAGGAGTTGAACCCCTCCATGCCCTGGCTGAGCCGCTCGCGAGCCACCCCGAGCAGCCAGGCGACGCCCGTGCCGACGGCCGCGCCCCCGACCCCGTAGAGCCCGTACTCCCACCCGGCCGCGCACAGCGCCACGGTGAACAGGACACCGGTGAGCGCCCGCGGCAGGAACGCCACCTGCCCCATCCCGCGCAGCACCCGCACCCCGAACTGCCTGCAATCGGCAGCCCCACTACGCCCTGCTTCAGGGCGAATTGCGGCACCCGCCATCTCTGCCATGCGCCGCTCCCGCGTTACGACGATGTTTCCCAGCCCGGCGCATGGACCTTACAGCCGCTTCTCGGACGGGACGGGCGCAGGTGCCGATTCCCGCGCGTACCGGGGGCGGGAACGCGCCACGGCGACCCCGGCCAGGCACAGGGCCCCGCCGCCGAGCGTGATCAGCCCCGGCACCTCGTCGAGGACGAGCCAGGACATCAGGACGACCAGCGCGGGCACGGCGTACGTCGTCGCGCCCATCCGGCTCGCGGTCGTCCGGGCGAGGGCGTACGCCCAGGTGGTGAAGGCCAGCGCCGTCGGGAAGACGCCCAGGTACAGCATGTTGAGCGTCGCCGACGCGGGCGCGTGGGCCATGTCGTGCACCAGCTGTCCCGCGAACGGCAGGCACGCCACCGCGCCGATCGCGCACCCGAACGTCGTCACCTGCAAGGCGCTCGCCCGGCCGAGCGCCGGCTTCTGCGCCACGACGCCGCAGGCGTACCCGATCGCGGCGATCACGCACAGTACGACGCCCACGACGTCGGCGCTGCCCTCCCCGGACATGGAGAACCCGACGGCGACGGCGCCCGCGAACGACACCGCCATCCCCGCGAGCAGCCGTGGGGGCAGCGGGTCGCCGAGGAACCGGGCGGACAGCAGCGCCACGAGGATCGGCCCGATGTTCACGACGAGCGCCGCCGTGCCCGCGTCGACCTGCTGCTCGCCCCAGTTCAGGGCGACCATGTACACCCCGAACCAGAGCACGCCCGAGACGACGATGCCCCGCCACGCCTCGCGCGGCGGCCACCCCTCGCGCCGTACGGCGCAGATCGCTCCGAGCACGAGGGCGCCCGCGAGGAGGCGGCCCAGGGCGAGGGCACCGGGGGAGTAGTGCGCGCCCGCGCTGCGGATGCCGACGAAGGCGGAGGCCCAGAGTATGACGGTGAGGGCCGCTGCCGCGGTGGGGCGGGTGGACGGGTGCACGGTTCTCCTTGGTGCGGGTCGGACGGGGTGGGGTCTCGCGGATACGTCTGCCGGATTCTGCCGGTCGGCGTCTGCGGGTGTGTGGTGGGCTGGTCGCGCCCCGCGGCGGAGCCGCTGATGACACAGCCCCCATCGGCCTGGAGGGACCCGAAGGCCGGAGGGGCTACTCGCGGGGGTGTACACCCAGCTCCGACCGGAGGACGTCGTGGCCGGTCGTCGTCAGGCGGACCGCTCGTTCGGAGCCGATGCGCTCGACCCAGCCGGAGGCGAACGCGTGGTGGCACAACCCGGCCCCCGCTACACCCGCAAGGTGCTGACGCCGCTCCGTCCAGTCGAGGCAGCCGCGGACCAGCGGCCGGCGCCCACCGGAGTCGAGCGCCACCCCGAGCCCCCGGAACCAGCCGAGGCCCGCCTCGGTCAGCGAGAACCCGGTGTCGACGCGGAGCAGCCCCCGCTCCGCCATTCCGTCGGTCACGGCGATCCCGAGCCGCCCCGCGAGGTGGTCGTAACAGGTCCGCCCCCGCGCCATCGCATCGCGCGCGGACGACGCCCGCAGCGTCCGCGGCCGCTCCCCGCCCCCCGGCACGGCGTACGCGGCGAGGCCCTCCACGAGCTGCGCGACCTGCGCGTCGGCGAGCCGTACGTACCGGTGCCGGCCCTGCCGCTCCTCCGCGAGCAGCCCACCCGCGACGAGCTTGCCGAGGTGCTCGCTCGCGGTGGACGCGGCGACCCCCGCGTGCCGCGCGAGCTCACCCGCCGTCCAGGCCCGCCCGTCGAGCAGCGCGAGCAGACAGCAGGCCCGGGTCTCGTCGGCGATCAGTGCGGTGAGCGCGGCGAGCCGGGCGGCACCTGGTTCCTTGGACGCAGCCGAAACAGCCATGGCTCAAGGATGGGCCAGGGACGGTTCGGCGCACACCGAAACGTCAGTGGGGCGCGGCCACCGGCAGTGCGGCGAACTGCACCGCGAGCCCGTCGAGCAGCGCGGCGAGCCCCGTCTCGAAGGCCCGTTCGTCCACGACGTCCTGCCGGTCGGCGAGCAGGTGCGCCTGCCCGAGGTGCGGGTAGTCGGCGGGGTCGTACGCGTCCTGGTCGTCGACGAACCCGCCGGCGAACGATCCGAGCGCGGACCCCATCACGAAGTACCGCATGAGCGCGCCGATGGAGGTGGCCTGCGCGGGCGGCCACCCGGCGTCGACCATCGAGCCGAACACGGCGTCGGCGAGCCGGAGTCCGGCGGGGCGCCGGCCCGGTCCCTGGGCGAGCACGGGAACGATGTTCGGGTGCTCCCGCAGCGCGGCCCGGTAGGAGACGGCCCAGTCGTGCAGCGCCGTGCGCCAGTCCCGCTCGTCGGCGGCGTCGAACATCGACAGGTCCACCTGTGCGCTCACCGAGTCGGCGACGGCTTCGAGGATCTGGTCCTTCGTGCGGAAGTGGTTGTAGAGGGAGGGCCCGCTGACCCCGAGTTCGGCCGCGAGCCGCCGTGTCGAGACGGCGGCCAGCCCCTCGGCGTCGACGAGGGCGCGGGCCGCGTCGACGATGCGGTCGGTGCTGAGGAGGGGCTTGCGCGGTCGGGCCATGCCGCACATAGTAGGGCTGTCACCGTAAAACTAGCAGTGCTAATTTAAGAGCATCTGCCACCGTGCCTGGGGAGTCGTCCGTGAATCTGGAGCTGAGTGAGGAGCAGGCGGCCGTCCGGCGGCTCGCCGAGGACTTCGTGGCCGGCGAGATCGCGCCGAACGTCGTGGAGTGGGACCGCCGCGAGGAGGTCGACCGCGGCATCGTGAAGAAGCTCGGCGAGGTCGGCTTCCTGGGCCTGACGATCGACGAGGAGTACGGCGGCTCCGGCGGCGACCACCTCGCGTACTGCCTGGTGACCGAGGAACTGGGCCGCGGCGACTCCTCCGTGCGCGGCATCGTCTCGGTCTCCCTCGGCCTGGTCGCCAAGACCGTCCAGTCGTACGGGACCGAGGAGCAGAAGCGGGAGTGGCTGCCGAGGCTGACGGCGGGCGAGGCGCTCGGCTGCTTCGGCCTCACCGAGCCCGGTACGGGCTCCGACGCCGGGAGCCTGACGACCAGGGCGGTCCGCGACGGCGGCTCCGACGGGGACTGGGTGATCAACGGCTCCAAGATGTTCATCACGAACGGCACCTGGGCCGACGTCGTCCTCCTCTTCGCCCGTTCCACGGACGCCCCGGGACACAAGGGCGTCTCCGCCTTCCTGGTCCCCACCGACACCCCCGGACTGACCCGCCGCACCGTCCACGGCAAGCTCGGCCTGCGCGGTCAGGCGACGGCGGAGCTGGTCCTGGAGGACGTGCGCGTGCCCGCCTCCGCGATGCTCGGCCCGGAGGGGAAGGGCTTCTCGATCGCCATGGCCGCCCTCGCCAAGGGCCGGATGTCGGTCGCCGCGGGCTGCGTCGGCATCGCGCAGGCCGCGCTCGACGCGGCGGTCGGCTACGCCGCGGAGCGCGAGCAGTTCGGCAAGCCCATCGCCTCGTACCAGCTGGTCCAGGAGCTGATCAGCGACATCTCGGTCGATGTGGACGCGGCCCGGCTGCTGACCTGGCGCGTCGCCGACCTCATCGACCGCGGCGAGGACTTCGCCACCGCGTCGTCGAAGGCCAAGCTCTTCGCGTCCGAGGCCGCGGTCCGCTGCGCCAACAACGCCCTCCAGGTCTTCGGCGGCTACGGCTACATCGACGAGTACCCGGTCGGCAAGCTGCTGCGCGACGCCCGCGTCATGACCCTCTACGAGGGCACGAGCCAGATCCAGAAGCTCATCATCGGCCGCGCGCTGACGGGCGTCTCGGCGTTCTGAGTACGTACCTAGGTAGCCGAGCGGATGTGGCTGCGGTCACATCCGCTCCATGCTGTCCGGCATGAGTGAGACACCGGTCAAGCAGCACAACACCACGGCCTTCTACGGACAGGCCATCGCGTCCTTCGCCGTCGCGATCACCGCGACGGCCGTCGGGATCTACAGCCTCGACGCGAGCGGCTGGATCCGCGCGTTCCTGGCGATCGCCGTCCTGTACCTCACGACGTCCGCCTTCACCCTGGCCAAGGTCATCCGCGACCGCCAGGAGGCCGACCAGATCGTGAGCCGGGTGGACAAGGCCCGCCTGGAGAAGATCCTCGCGGACCACGACCCCTTCAACACGGTCGCCTGACCTCCCCGGACGCGAGCGACCTAAGCGCTCGCTCACCTGTGAGGGTATGGTGGGCCCGCCCCCTACAGGATGCGAGCGCAGCGATGACGCAGGACGAGCAGGTAGCCGCCCCCTCGGACGACATGCCGTGGTCCGAGGTCACCCCTGACGCGGCCCGCCGCCTCATGGTCGCCGCGGTCGAGGCGTTCGCCGAGCGCGGCTACCACGCCACCACGACCCGTGACATCGCGAGCCGGGCCGGCATGAGTCCGGCCGCGCTCTACATCCACTACAAGACCAAGGAGGAGCTCCTCCTCCGGATCAGCCGCATCGGCCACGAGAAGGCGCTGGAGATCCTGCGCCGCGCGGTCGAGGGCGAGGGCACCGCGGCGGAGCGCCTCGCGGAGGCGGTCCGCTCCTTCGTGCGCTGGCATGCCGGCCACCACATGACTGCGCGCGTCGTCCAGTACGAGCTGGACTCCCTCGGCGAGGAGCACCGCCCGGCCATCGTGGCGCTGCGCCGGCAGAGCGACGCGGCCATCCGCGAGATCATCAACGACGGCGTGAAGTCGGGGGAGTTCGACGTCCCGGACGTGCCCGGCACGACCGTCGCCGTGCTCTCGCTCTGCATCGACGTGGCCCGCTGGTTCAACGCGGAAGGCCGCCGGACGCCCGACGAGGTCGGCGCGCTCTACGCCGACCTCGTCCTGCGGATGGTGGGAACCCGGAGCTAGGGCCTGTCTCACCGGCTCACAGGTAGTAGCGGGACACCGACTCGGCGACGCAGACCGGCTTGTCGCCGCCGTCCCGCTCCACCGTGAACGCCACGGCCAGCTGCACGCCGCCCGGCACGTCGTCCACGGACGTGATCTTCGCGGTGGCCCGCAGCCGGGAGCCGACCGGGACCGGGGCGGGGAAACGGACCTTGTTCGTCCCGTAGTTCACGCCCATCTTCATGCCCTCGACCGACAGCAGCTGCGGCCCGAACAGCGGGAGCAGCGACAGCGTCAGATAGCCGTGCGCGATGGTCGTGCCGAACGGCCCGTCCTTGGCGCGCTCCGGGTCGACGTGGATCCACTGGTGGTCACCGGTGGCCTCGGCGAACCGGTCGATCCGCTGCTGCTCGATCTCGACCCAGTCGCTGTACCCGAGCTGCTCGCCCACGGCGCCCTTCAGCTCGTCGATGCTCTTGAAAACCCGCGGCTCGGCCATCTTCCGTCGCCTCCATGTCGAATGTCTAAGCGCTTGCTCAGTGCTCCAGGCATGCTAACAACGGGGCCGCCCGGAGGATAGGCTCGGCCGGGTGCCACAGATCCCGGAGAAGATCCACGAGCTCAGCGTCGGTCAGGTGTCGGCACGTAGCGGCGCCGCCGTGTCCGCCCTCCACTTCTACGAGGCCAAGGGCCTGATCAGCAGCCGCCGCACCGCCGGCAACCAGCGCCGCTACACCCGTGACACCCTGCGCCGGGTCGCCTTCATCCGCGCCGCCCAGCGCGTCGGCATCCCCCTCGCCACCATCCGCGACGCGCTCGCCGAGCTCCCGGAGGAGCGCACCCCGACCTGCGACGACTGGGCACGCCTCTCCGAGGCCTGGCGCTCCGAACTGGACGAGCGGATCAAGCAGCTGAGCCGGCTGCGCGACCACCTGACCGACTGCATCGGCTGCGGCTGCCTCTCCCTGGACACCTGCGTCCTGTCCAACCCGGACGACGTCTTCGGCGAGCGGCTCACCGGCTCCCGCCTGATGGCGGAGCGCCGGGAGCGTCCCGCGCCGTCCTGACCGGCGGCGCCGTCACTCGTACTCGGTGCCGCCCTTGCGGGTCAGGTACGCCGGGCTGACCGCCTTGGCGATGGCCCGCCCACCCGTGACCGGGCTGTACCGCTCCACGACCGGACGGATCACCACGCCCTCGCGCAGATGCAGGTCGCGCCCCGACACGGTCTCCCGCCCCGTGGCGAGCTGCAGGACGCGCTCCACGTCGTACGGTCCGGTGAACAGGCTCGGTACGAGCGGCAGTTCACCGTCGAGCAGGGCGTCTGCCGACAGCCAGCGCACTTCTCCGCCGATCTCCGCGGCAACGTCGAACACCGCGTAACCCAGCGTGTCCCTGCGGCCGTCGGCGCCGTACGTCAGGTCCTGCACCCCCGCGCCGTACACCTCGCCGAAGATCCCGACGCGTGCCGCGCCGAGCCGTCCGGCGATCCGGGCGGCGGCCTCGGCGACCCCGTGCCCGCGCACGGCACGCCAGTACAGGTTCCGCGGATCCTCCTGCAGCGCCAGGGACTTGGCGCCGAACCCCTTCGACGACACGTACACCCGCTCGTCGGCCGCGACGTACGTCACCAGGCACGCCGACCCGTGCAGCTTCTCCGTGACGACCACCGGCTCGCCGGGCGCGAACACGTCCGGGTAGCGCGCGATGTTCTCGATGTCGACCCACGGCAGCAGCTCCGGCGCGCTCTCCACGTCACCGTTCATGGTCGGCGGCACCGGCGGCACCCACTTGGTGATCCCGAGCAGCTCCGCGAAGTCCGTCCCGTCCCCGGCCGCCGCGCCGAGGTCGACCCCGGCCAGCGCTCTTGGCCGGCACACGATGCCCTGCGACAGCTCCCCGCGCAGCCGCACCGCCTTCACCCGGTCCGCGTTCCCGCCCGCGAGCCGCCCGGTCAGCCCCAACTCCTCGATGAGCGGCGCCGGGAGCACGGACTGCTCGGGGATGTACACGGCGGTGTCCCCGGTCCGGTACGCCCCCTTGGCGACGACGGCGCGATACAGGCCCACCTGGGCCAGTTCGAGGGCGTCGGCGTTCGGGTGGGGGTGGATGGTCAGGCTCTCGGCGGTGACGCGCAGCGTCGACATGAGGGCGTTTCTCCTCGGGCTGGTACGGCTCTCGTCCCGCCCAACTCTCCGCACGGGAAACGGCTGGCGCGACGGGAATTCCACCTGCTAGGCGGCGATGCGCGGCTCCGCGGGGAGTCGGTGCGCGGCCCTGCGGGAACCGGCGCCGCGCCTCACCCGCCCAGCGCCGCCCGTACCAACGGGGCGTTCCCCGTGGCCCGCTCCCCGTCCGGCAGGACCAGCGTGTCCTCGAGCCCCACCCGCGTCGCAAGCCCCAGCCGCACGGCCAGCCGCAGCACCGGCCACGCCCCGCCCTCCTCCCCGTGCAGCAGCACGGGCCGCCCGTGCCCGGCGCCGACCGCCGCGAGCAGCACCCGCGCCGACTCCTCGGCCGTGGCCGGATCCGGGTCCGTGACCTCGGCCAGCACCCGCAACACCCGCTCCCGCAGCGGCGACACCGCGAACCGCTCCGCCCCGTCCGTGCCGGACCACAGCCCCGCCTCCACCCCGACGCCCCGCTCCAGCAGCGCGGCGGCGACCTTCTCGGCCCCCTCCTCGTGCCAGTTCACCGACGCGTGGTCCGGCAGCGTCGTCCACGCGCGGACCCGCGCCACCCGCGCCGCCGCGTCCGGCTCGGCCCACGCGCCCGTGGTCACCCCGACCGGCACCGCCACCCGGGCCCGGATCGCGTCGAGCGTCGCCGCAACCGAACGGGGCGACAACGTGTCTTGTCCACAAGGGGACTTGGGGTGAACATGCACATCCGACGCACCGGCCGCGACCGCCGCGGCGGCGGAGTCCGCCAGCGAGCCCGGCGACAGGGGCACCACCGCGCCGTCGCCCGCACCACGAGCACCGTTCAGACACACCTGTACGAACGTCATGCACGCGATGGTGCCAGCCGGCACCGACAGCAGCGACAGCACTCGGGGGAGAGCACGTCATGCCACTCGCGATCACCTCACTCAAGTACGAGGCCGCCCGCTCCGGCGCACAGACCCTCAGGTACGACAGCGACGGCTACCACCTCGTGCGGTTTCCGTACGCGGCGGCCGAGGAGTCGTACGACCCGTGGAAGATGCACGACCCGGCCGGCGGCGGAGGCACCTCCACGTACCCCGACGCCCGCTCCGGTCTCATCTGGCCCAGCCACGACGGCTGGGGCACCCTCTCCGCCCTGGTGTTCTGGAAAGCGGACAGCAGGGCCACCGAGTACCGCGCCCGCTTCGTGCGCGACCCGCTGAACCTCTCCACCGGCTACGACTCGACCGCCACCACGGACATCTCGGCGACCGGCGGCGGCCAGTACCGCTCGTACACCTGGCAGATGTTCGTGCACCCCGGCACCCCGGTCGGCCTGAAGATCTCCGCCCGCAGCGGCGACAAGGGTCTCGCCGTGCCGCTCGTGCTCGCCGAGTTCAAACTGGCGATCGAGACGGACGTGATCAGGCCCTGACGTTCGTCCGACGGCCGGCGACGACAAAGGCCGTTGCCGGCACGGGAGTTCGTGACGCCGTCAGGCGGTGGTTCCTGCCGGACACCGGCACGCCGCAGGCCCGCCTCGTAGAGTCGAGGGCGTGACACCACATGACACGCTCGACGCTCAACTCCCTTCGCTCACCGTCGCGCAGGCCGACCGGCTGCGCGCCCTCGTCGCCGATCATCTGCACACCCGTACCGGTACCCGCCCCACGGTCGTCGGCGACACGGCGGAGGCGGGGGAGCGTCGGTATCCGCTGACGAACCTCGCGCAGCGCTGCCGCGCCACCCCCGAGGAGGACTGGCCCGAGCTGGTCGAGGGGTTCTTCGACGCGCTCGCCGACGCGTCGTCGGGCGGGGAGAGCGCCGAGGAACTGCTCGCCGCGACCTGTCTGCGCCTGGTGCCCGCCGGTGCGCTGCCCGCCGACGGCTTCGGCTACCTCCGCGGCGTCGCCGACGGGCTCCACCTCGCCCTCGCGCTCGACAGCCCCACCTCCGTACGGATCCTCGACGACACCGACGTCGAACGTGCGGGCGCCGACGCGCTCTGGGCCGCGGGACAGCGCAACCTCGTCCGCGCCCCGATCCGGCACGAGGAGGTCCGGCTCGACGGGCACCCGGTCCTGCACTCCGTGTACGGCGACTCGCCGTTCGTCGCGGGCAAGGCGCTCATCCTGCCCGAGCTGGTCGCCGAGGTGACCGGGCGGCGGATGCCCGACGCGGGCGCGCTCGTCGTCGTGCCGACCCGGCACCTGCTCGCGTTCCACCCGATCGTCGACGGCAGCGCGGCCGACGCCGTCAACGACCTCGCCACGTACGCCGTCAAGGCCCACGACGACGGCCCCGGCTCGCTCTCGCCGCGCGTCTACTGGTGGCACGAGGGGCGCCTCACCTCGCTCACCGTCATCGACCACGAGGCCCGCACCGTCGCGCAGCAGCCGCCGGACGCCCTCCTCGGCATGCTGAAGGCGCTGCGCGGACTCGACCGGGCCGGCCGGCTCGTGACGTCGGCCCGCCCGGCCGACACCGCCGAACTCACCGACACCACGGTCGAGTCGATCGAGCGGCTCGGCGCGGAACCGGAGCGGCTCCCGGACGCCTTCGCCTCGGCCGTCGCACTCGCCCACGCGCACGCCGCGAGCGACCCCCGCGCCGACCGGGTGGAGACCTGGGACGCCTGGGTCGCCGCGCTGCAGCTCGGCACCGCCCTGTTCACCGAGACCAAGGACGTCGTGGTGCCGCTCGGCGAGCGGGAGCCGACCGTGCCGGCCGCCGGGCCCGAGGCGCACACCGACGCCCGCGCCTGGCTCGACGCCTACTACCTCACCCTCGTCACCCGCGAGCGCGACCGCACCACCCGGCTCTGCCAGGTCCCGCTCGACGCGCTGCGCGGCGGGGACGCACCGGTCGACGACTACGTCCTGCACTGGGTCGACGTCCTGCAGAGCCACTGGCTGCGCCGCCCCGTGGACGACGTCGTCGAGAAGCTCGTCGCCGTGATGGAGAAGTCCCACCCGGACGTCGCGACGCACGCGCCCAAGGACTTCCTGAACGCGATCGACTACCAGCCGGTCGCCCTGTTCCACCGGCTGCTCACCCAGGACCACGACGCGTTCGCGGACGCGCTCGCGGAAGCCCTCGCGCAGCACGGGAGTTACTGGGGCGACGCGGCGGCGCCGCGCGCCCGGGTGGCGCTCGGACCGCTGGCCCTCGCCTGCCTCGCGTACGACATGGACTTCCCGCTCGGGGCCACCGGCCGTCCGTACCTGCCGGAGTACCTGCTCGACCGGCAGCGACTCGAGGTGATCCCGGGCTGAAGCGGGCCGGGTCCTGGTGAATCCGGGGGTGCGCCGGTGGTCACCGGTCCGCACCCCCGTCGCGCTACGCCGAGACCAACAGCCGCGCGCGCCTGGCCTCCGCCAGGGCCGCGGGTGTGAGAACGGGCCGCGGCACGACGATGCCGCAGCGGGTGCAGACGGGGCCCGACGACGGTTCGTGCGCCAGGTCGTGGTTCCAGACGAGCCCACTGCCCGCGCACACCGGGCAGCCGTGGCCCGGCTCGCGCTCCAGCGCGGCGATCAGCCGACGCAGTACTTCGGCCAGCGGTTCGGTGGGGTGCACCGACGGGTCGTCGCACCAGGCGACCCCGAAGCCGCCCCAGGTCAGCCGGTGCCAGTCGTCCACGCTGCCGGGGCGGCGTAGCCCGTCGTGCTTCTCCTTGCGCCTGCGCTCCGCGAAGGCGACTTCGTACGCGAGCCAGACGGCCCGCGCCTCCTCCAGCTCCTCCAGCGCCGCGACCAGCCTGGCCGGGTCGGGGGAGCGGTCCTCGGGACCGAAGCCGGCCCGGGAGCACAGATGGTCCCAGGTCGCCCGGTGGCCGTAGGGGGCAAACCTTTCGAGGCACTTGCGCAGTGAGTACCGTCGCAGTGCCAGATCGTTGCGCGGATCGCGCACCTGTCTTGCCAGACTCCGGAATCCGGCCATCGCCCTGCACCTCCGTCACACGTACGTCGGCGTCGCCGCAGCCATGAAGCGACGTTGCCGAGTAGACGTATCGACACGCGATTCGGATCCCTCCGAGGGCCGGTCGGTCCCATCCGATTTCCGATGGGGGCCATCACCGGCACGTTCTGAGGCCGGGGAGCCGCTGAGTGATCCCTGTGGTGATCCTGAAAACGTGACGCATGTTCATCTTCTGTCGTTGGCTAACCGCCGGTAACCTCCGGCTCACCATCGTCGGGAGGACCAGGCATGCGACGACGCATCCCACGAACCACCCTGCACAGAAGCCTTTTCAGGAGAGGTACGGCCGCCGCGGCCCTCGTGCTCACCGCGGGACTGCTCTCCCCGTTGTCGACGGCTGCCGCCGCCGACGAACCCGTACCGGCCACCGACTACTGCGAAGGTCAGTGCGCGGACATCCTGCCGCCCGGTGCGAACGGCAGCGCCACGCTCGCCGAGATCCTCGGCAACAAGCTGTTCGGAACCCAGCCCGCACACGCCGACGATCAGATCGGTCCCTATGACGCGCTGTCGTCCGGGTATCCCTCACTCACGGACGACACCCTCACGAATTTCTTCAACGACTCCTCCTTCGGCGTCCCGGACGACCAGGTCGGATCCGTCACCCGCCCCCGCGACGATGTGACGATCACCCGTGACAAGAAGAACGGCGTACCCCACGTCAAAGGTTCCACGCGCTACGGAACCGAGTTCGGCGCCGGCTACGCCGCAGGTCAGGACCGCCTCTGGCTGATCGACCTGTTCCGCCACATCGGCCGCGGCGAGCTGACGTCCTTCGCGGGCGGCGCCCTCGCCAACCAAGGCCTGGAGCAGGAGTTCTGGCCGCAGGCCCCGTACACCGAGGAGGACCTGGAGAAGCAGGTCGACTTCATCAAGAAGAGCGGCGGCGCCCGCGGCGAGCAGGCCATGGCCGACGCGCAGGCCTACATAGACGGCCTCAACGCCTACCGCGTGAAGTCCAAGAACGGCCGCTACTTCCCGGGCGAGTACGTCCTCACCGGCAAGATCGACGCGATCACGAACATCGGCGAGATCCAGCCGTTCAAGGTGACCGACATGATCGCGCTGGCCTCCGTGGTCGGCGGCCTCTTCGGCAACGGCGGCGGGGGAGAGGTCGACGCGGCCCTCTCGCTCCTCGCGGCCCAGCAGAAGTACGGCGTCGAGAAGGGCACCGAGGTCTGGGAGTCGTTCCGCGGGCGCAACGACCCCGAGGCCGTCACCACCATCCACGACGGCACCAGCTTCCCGTACGGCACGAAGCCTGCGAAGGCGCGCGGCCAGGCCCTGCCCGACCAGGGCTCCGTCGACCGCGAACCCCTGGTGTACGACCGCACGGGCTCGGCCGCCACGGAGTCCACGACGTCCGTGGCCAAGGACCCGGTGAAGGCGCCGAAGAGGCTGAAACCGCTCCAGGGCATGTACGACGACGGGGTGCTGCCCGCCGACCTGTTCACGGACTCGGCCTCCAAGAAGGGCATGTCGAACGCGCTGCTCGTCTCCGGCAAGCACACCGCCTCCGGCAACCCGGTCGCCGTGTTCGGCCCCCAGACCGGCTACTTCGCGCCCCAGCTGCTGATGATGCAGGAGCTGCAGGGCCCCGGTATCAGCGCGCGCGGCGTCTCCTTCGCGGGCGTCGGCATGTACATCCAGCTCGGCCGCGGCCAGGACTACGCCTGGTCGGCGACCTCCGCGGGCCAGGACATCACGGACACCTACGCGGTACCGCTGTGCGAGCCCGACGGTTCGGCGCCCACCAAGCAGTCCACGTCGTACCTGTACCGCGGCACCTGCACCCCGATGGAGAAGCTGGAGAAGAAGAACGCCTGGAAGCCGACCGTCGCCGACTCGACGGCCGCCGGCTCCTACCGGATGCAGGTCTTCCGCACGAAGTACGGCATCGTCTCGCACCGCGCCACCGTCGACGGCAAACCCGTCGCGTACACCTCGCTGCGCTCCACGTACCGCCACGAGGCCGACTCGATCATCGGCTTCCAGATGCTGAACGACCCGTCCTACGTGACGGACGCCGCGTCGTTCCAGAAGGCCGCGCAGCACATCAGCTACGCCTTCAACTGGTTCTACGCCGACTCGCGGAGCATTGCCTACTACAACAGCGGCGACAACCCGGTGCGCGCGGACGACGTCGACATGTCGCTGCCGGTGCGGGCCGAACAGGCCTACGAGTGGCAGGACTTCGACCCGGCCGAGAACACGGCGGCGTACACGCCACCGGCCCAGCATCCGCACTCCGTCGACCAGGACTACTACATCTCCTGGAACAACAAGCAGGCCAAGGACTTCACCGCGGCCAACTTCAGCCTCGGCGCGGTCCACCGCGGGAACCTCCTCGACGGCCGCGTGAAGAAGCTGACCGAGGAGGGCGGCGTCACCCGGGCCTCGCTCACCCAGGCCATGGAAGAGGCCGCGGTGACCGACCTGCGCGGCGAGCAGGTGCTCCCCGAGATCCTCAAGGTCATCCGCAGCAAGCCGGTCGACGACCCGCAACTGGCCAAGGCTGTCCAGCAGTTGGAGGCCTGGCGCAAGGCGGGCGCCCAGCGCAACCAGACGTCGGCCGGGTCGAAGACCTACGCCCACCCCGACGCCGTGCGCATCATGGACGCGTGGTGGCCGCGGCTCGTCGAGGCCGAGTTCAAGCCCGGGCTCGGCGACGACCTCTACCAGGCCCTCACCGGTGAACTGAGCATCGACGAGGCACCGTCCGCCGGACACGGGCCCACCGGATCGCACGCGGGCTCCGCGTTCCAGTACGGCTGGTGGGGATACGCCGACAAGGACCTCCGCTCCGTCCTCGGACAGCCGGTGCAGGGGAAGCTGGGCGCGCAGTACTGCGGCGGGGGCGACCTCTCGGCCTGCCGCGACGCCCTCCTCGCGTCGCTCGCCACGGCCGCCGCCGAGCCCGCCACGGAGGTCTATCCCGGCGACGACCTCTGCAAGGCCGGTGACCAGTGGTGCGCGGACACCATCAACCACCGCGCCCTGGGCGGCATCACCCACCGCACCATGCAGTGGCAGAACCGCCCCACCTACCAGCAGGTCGTGGAGTTCCCGGCCCACCGGTAGTCCCGTACCCGCGGTCGCGCCCGCACCGACGTTGCGGGCGCGGCCGCGGGCTTGCGCGGCTCGACGCGGCGACGACCGCGTTCCGTGCCGTCCGGCCGGCCGGCGCTAGTGGGGCACCCGCCCGGCGCCGAGGACGACGCGGGCCAGCTCCTCGTGGCAGATGTCGCTGTGGGCCCCCGCGGGCGGCGGCCCGTGCCGGACGACCTGCGCCGAGTCGACGCTGACACACCCGGACGCCGGGACCCCGGTGCGCAGCACCTCGGCCAGCGACGGGCGGACGGCGCCGGTGACGGACTGGATCCCGTCGAAGCCCATCGCACCCCAGCGCATGCCGAGGCCCGCGATGTCGCGGTCCTCGCCCGCGAGCCGGGACGCGAGCGGGTACATCACGCTCAGCGCCGTGTCGAAGTGCGAGTAGCAGGACACCAACGGGCCGTCGATCCGCGCCTGTTGACCCCTGAGGGTGCCCTGGGGGGCGAACGCGTAGTGCGAGAACGCGCCTTGGAGCAGCGTCACCGACTTCACGTTCCGCGCCTGCGCCGGCAGTCCGGCGAGCGCGAACGACACGAGCCGCGCCCCGAAGCTGTGGCCCACCAGGTGCACGCGCACGTCCGGCGCGTCGTGCGCGAGCCGGCCGAGCGCCGGACCGAGCCCCTCCTTGCCGACCTTCCCGGCGCGCTTCTTCATCGCGAAGTACGTTGCCTGGCGCAGCAGTTCGTGCGCGCCCTGCCACGCCTTGGCCACGCCACCGGGCCAATGGAAGGAGGCCACTCCCTGGGCCGCCTCCTCCAGGGCCGCCGCGAACTCCAGGCAGACCCCGCGGGTGTCCTTGCGGAACATCGCGGGCGCGGCGTGCCGCTCGTCCGCATCGTCGGCGTCGGTGTCGGCGTCGGCCTCGGGGGCGACGGCCGGGGTGCCCACCAGCTGCGCCACGAGGCCGCCGAACTCGTCGAACACGCCCTGCCTGTCGGGCCGTTCGTCGAGCAGGCCCGCCAGCCGGTCCACGACCGAGTCCTGGCCGGCGAACACCTCGTGCAGCGCCTGCCGCGTCCCCTTGTCCAGCGTCGCGCGCGGCGCCGTCGCGGCGGGCGCGGCCGACGGGTCGAAGTCGGGGATCGGCTCGTCCGTGAACCGCATCGACGGCCACAGCACGCCCACGTACCCCAGGTGCGCGCCGGGCGCGAGTGCCGGGAACGGTGCGAAGAAGCGGTCGTAGAGGCGGGTCGCGATCGACCGGTCGTTGTTCCAGCCGTGCGCGAACACGACGAGGTCGCGCACCCCGCGTTCGGGCACCTCGCGCAGCAGCCGGTCGCGCCGCGCCGGATCGGGATCCCCGTCGGCGTCGAACGTCAGCTCCCAGTAGGGACGTACGTGAACTTCCGGTACGGCCATGGCCAACCCCCGTGCAGTCGTCCGTGCGGTGTGCCGCATCGTCCTGCGCCGCGCGGGGGTTGGCCATACGCCATGGACGCCAATTCACCGGCGCACTAGCCGAGTTCGCGCTCCCGCGTCTCCGGCAGCGCCCGTACGCACAGCAGTGACACGACCGCCATCGCGCTCACGTACCAGCCCACCGACGACGAGCCGAAGGCGCTCTGCAGCCGGGTCGCCACCAGTGGCGCCACCGCACCGCCGAGCACCCCGCCCAGGTTGTAGGCGAAGGACGCCCCCGAGTAGCGCACCCGCACCCCGAACAGTTCCGGCAGATAGGCGCCCATCGGTCCGTAGACCACGCCCATGCAGAACAGGGCGCCGCCGAGCGCGAGCGCGATGAGCACCGGCTGCTCGGTGTCCATCAGGGGGAACAGGGCGAGCCCCCACACGACGGCCAGCCCGGACCCGATCAGCACCATCCTGCGGCGCCCGCCCGCGTCCGAGCGGGTCGCCGCCAGCCAGGTCCCCGCGGCCAGGAACAGACACGCCACCAGGGACACCGCGAGCATCGTGCTGCGCGGGACGCCGAGCGTCTTCGTGCCGTACGCCAGGCAGTACGTCGTGGCCGTGTAGAACAGCCCGTACGCGACGACCATGCCGCCCGCGCCGAGCAGGATCTCCTTGGGGTGGCGCTTGAAGACCTCCAGCGCCGGTGCCTTGCTGGCCTCCTGATCCCGCATCACCTTCGCGAAGACCGGGGTCTCGCTGATCTTCAGCCGGACGAACAGGCCGACCGCGACGAGGAGGAAGGACAGCAGGAACGGGATGCGCCAGCCCCACGACTGGAACGCGTCGTCCGACAAGGACTCGGAGAGCAGCCAGAAGATGCCGGTCGCCGCGAAGAAGCCGACGGACGGGCCGAGTTGGGGGAAGGCGGCGAACATGCCGCGTCTGCCGCGCGGCGCGTGCTCGACGGCGAGCAGCGCGGCGCCGCCCCACTCGCCGCCGAGGCCGACGCCCTGGAGGAAGCGCAGCAGGACGAGCAGCACGGGCGCCCAGACGCCCAGCGTGCCGTAGCCGGGCAGCAGTCCGACGCACGCCGTCGACAGGCCCATCAGGAGCAGTGATGCCACCAGGACCGACTTGCGGCCGATCCGGTCGCCGAAGTGACCGAAGACCAGCGAGCCGATGGGCCGGGCGGCGAACGCGACGGCGTACGTCGAGAAGGAGGCGAGGGTGGCGTTGAGGGAGGAGAGGTTCGGGAAGAAGGCGTCGTTGAGGACGAGGGCGGCGGCCGTTCCGTAGACGTAGAAGTCGTAGAACTCGATGGCCGTGCCGATGAAGCTCGCTACCGCGACCCGGCGCAGGCTCTCCGGTTCGGAGGTCTGCGCCGGGGCGGCCGAGGCGGTGTCTTCCCTGGTGGAATCGTCTTTCAGCACGTCGTGCACTGTTGCGGTCCGTGCATGGTGCAGTCAATGTCTGAGACACACCGTCTCGGGTGCTGAGACCTTGACTGCGCCTACGTGCTCGACTGTGCCTACTTGTACGTCAGGTAGTGGCGGCGCACGGCCCGGAACGCGGCCAGCTCGCTCTGCCAGCCCGCCACCACCTCGTCCGTCGAGGCCCCCGCGTCGATCATCGTGCGGACCTGGGTGGAGCCGGTGAGCTTGTCGATCCAGTTGTCCGTGCGCCAGGCGAAGCCGCTCCAGGCCGACTTGGCCGTCACGAGGAGGCCGATGCCGGTGCGGACCGGGTCGAAGGCGTCGCGGTCGTCCACGTGGATCTGGACGCCGCCGATCGTCTTGCCCTGGAACTTGGAGAACGTGGGGGCGAAGTACGCCTCCCTGAAGTGCACGCCGGGCAGGGCGAGTTCATTGGCCGCCGCGGCCCACTTCCGGTCGACGCCCTCGGCGCCGAGGAGTTCGAAGGGCCGGGTCGTGCCGCGCCCCTCGGAGAGGTTCGTGCCCTCGAAGAGGCAGGTGCCCGAGTAGACCAGCGCCGTGTCGGGCGTCGGCATGTTGGGGCTCGGCGGCACCCACGGCAGGCCCGACGCGTCGTAGAAGTCGCGGCGCTTCCAGCCCGTCATGGTGACGGTGGCCAGCTCGACCGGGTGCGCCAGGTACTCGCCGTTGAAGAGGCGGGCCAGCTCGGTGACGGTCATGCCGTGCGCCTGGGAGATCTCCCGGCGGCCCACGAAGGTCGCGAACTCCTTGTGCAGGACCGGCCCGTAGGCGTTGCGGCCCGTCACCGGGTTCGGCCGGTCGAGGACGACGAACTTCTTGCCCGCGAGCTGCGCCGCCTCCATGCAGTCGTACAGCGTCCAGATGTACGTGTAGAAGCGGGCGCCCGCGTCCTGGATGTCGAACACGATCGTGTCGACGCCGGACGCGGTGAACACGTCGGCGAGCGCCTGGCCGCTCTTCAAGTACGTGTCGTAGACCGGGAGTCCGGTCGCCGGGTCGTCGTAGCGGCCCTCCGATCCGCCGGCCTGCGCGGTGCCGCGGAAGCCGTGCTCGGGCCCGAACACCGCCTTCAGGTCGACGCGTTCGTCGACGTGCATCACGTCGACGATGTGCTGGACGTCGCGGGTGACGCCGGTCGGGTTGGTGACGACGCCGACCTTCTGGCCGTCCAGCAGCGCGTAACCGTCCGCCGCGAGCCGCTCGAACCCGGTCCGCAGGCGTCTTCCTCCGTCGGCGGCGGAGGCGGCGCCCCCGGCGCCGAGCCCACCCGCGACACCCGCACTTGCGCTCGCCGCGAGCAGCGCCCGTCTCGACACGTTCACAGGAACCTCCGTGATCACCGGAACTGGCATGGCCATGCACGCTAGCGCCCGGATGGCCGTCGCGGAACGAACCCGGCGGCGATCACCGTCCTGAACCCCTTCCCGGTCTCCATACCGACTGGTTAGTCTGCTGAGGCAACCGGAGCCGTGCCCGCGTCCGCCGCGTGGTGCCGAAGCCGTGCCGAAGCCGTGTCGAAGGAGACCGATGGTGGAGAGTTTGCAGGGGCAGTCAGTCGTCGTCACCGGTGCGGGAGGCGGCATCGGCGCCGCCATCGCCCGCCGCTTCGCCGACGCGGGAGCCCGCGTCGTCGTCAACGACCTGGACGCGGCCAAGGCCAAGTCCGTCGCCGACGAGATCGGTGCCACGGCGGTGCCCGGCGACGCCTCGGCGGTCATCGACGACGCGCGCGACGCCCTCGGCGGCACCGTCGACGTCTACTGCGCCAACGCGGGCCTCGCCTCCGGCGGCACCGAGGCCGCCGACGAGCAGGTGTGGGCGGCGGCCTGGGACGTGAACGTGATGGCGCACGTCCGCGCCGCGCACGCGCTGCTCCCCGGCTGGCTGGAGCGCGGCAGCGGCCGCTTCGTCTCCACCGTCTCGGCCGCGGGTCTGCTCACCATGGTCGGCGCCGCCCCGTACAGCGTGTCCAAACACGGCGCGTACGCTTTCGCCGAATGGCTCTCCCTCACCTACCGGCACCGCGGCCTCAAGGTCCACGCGATCTGCCCGCAGGGGGTCCGCACCGACATGCTCACGGCCGCCGGATCGGCCGGCGACCTGGTGCTCGCGCCGACCGCCATCGAGCCCGCGGACGTCGCCGACGCGCTCTTCGCGGGCATCGCCGAGGACCGCTTCCTGATCCTGCCGCACCCGGAGGTCGCCGAGTACTACGCGGCCCGCGCCGCCACCCCGGAGCGCTGGCTCACCAACATGAACCACATCCAGCAGAAGTGGGAGGCCGCCCGGTGAGCGAGTCGATCTACGCGGCCCGGCCCTGGCTCGGCGTCCTCAACGCCGCCCAGAGGGCCCCCGTCACCCCCGCCGCCTCCGTCGCCCACGCCTTCGCCGACGCCGTGCGCCGCGCCCCCGACCGCACCGCCCTCGCCTACTTCGACGGCCGGCTCTCCTACGCGGAGGTGGACGCCCTGTCCGACTCCGTGGCCGGTCACCTCGCGGCCGAGGGCCTGCGGCACGGCGACCGCGTCGCGATCATGCTGCAGAACTCGCCGCACTTCGTGCTCGCGCTGCTCGGCGCCTTCAAGGCGGGCGCCGTCGTCGTCCCCGTCAACCCCATGTACAAGGCGGGCGAGGTGCGGCACGTCCTGCACGACGCCGAGGTGACCGGGCTCGTCTGCTCGGACCGCGCCTGGGAGTCGTACCTGCGCGAGACCGCGGCCGACTCGCCCGTCCGCATCGCGCTCACCGCCTGCGAACTCGACCTCCAGACCCGCAACGACGAGCGGGTCCTCGGCTTCGAGCGGGTGGCCCCGGCGGCCGACGACGCCGACGATCTCGTCACCGTCGCCCGCGCCGGCCACAAGGCACCGGAGGGCCGCGAACTCGCCGCCGCCGACATCGCGCTGATCAGCTACACGTCCGGGACGAGCGGCACCCCGAAGGGCGCCACCAACCTGCACGGCAACATCACGTACAACGCGGAGCGCCAGCGCACCGGCCTCGGGCTCGCCGAGGGCGCCACCTACTTCGCGCTCGCGCCGCTCTTCCACATCACCGGCATGGTCTGCGAACTCGTGGCCTCCTTCGCCAACGCCGGCACCCTCGCCCTCGCCTACCGCTTCGAACCGGGCGTCGTCCTCGACGCGTTCACCGAGCACCGGCCCGCCTACACGGTCGGCCCGTCCACCGCCTTCATGGCGCTCGGCGCGCAGCCGCAGGCGACCCGGGAGCACTTCGCGTCCTTCAGCTCCATCTCGTCGGGCGGCGCACCGGTGCCGCCCGCGCTGGTCGAGAAGTTCCGGGACGCCTTCGGCCCGTACATCCACAACGGCTACGGGCTCACCGAGTGCACCGCGCCCTGCGCGTCCGTGCCGCCGGGCGTCGAGGCGCCGGTCGACCCGGTCTCCGGGACCCTCGCGGTCGGCGTGCCGGGCCCCGAGTCGGTGGTCCGCATCGTCGACGACCTCGGCGCGGAGGTCCCCTTCGGCGAACAGGGCGAGATCGCGGTGCGCGGCCCGCAGGTCGTGCCCGGCTACTGGCGCCGCCCCGACGCCACCGCCGAGGCCTTCCCCGACGGCGAGCTGCGCACCGGCGACATCGGCTTCATGGACGAGAACGGCTGGCTCTACGTCGTCGACCGCAAGAAGGACATGATCAACGCGTCCGGCTTCAAGGTCTGGCCGCGCGAGGTCGAGGACGTCCTCTACACCCACCCCGCCGTGCGCGAGGCGGCCGTCGTCGGCGTCCCTGACGCCTACCGCGGCGAGACCGTCAAGGCGTACGTGAGCCTGCGCCCCGGGGCCGACGCGACGCCGGACGAGCTGGCGTCGTACTGCAAGGAACGGCTCGCCGCGTACAAGTACCCGCGCGACGTCGAGGTCCTGCGCGACCTTCCGAAGACGGCAAGTGGGAAGATCCTCCGGCGGGAACTGCGTTCCCCCCAGGCATAGCGGAAGAAACGGACAAGGCGGTGGCGGCAGTGCCCAGGACGACGACGGACGGCGACGGCACGCCCGTTCCCGAGCGGCTCCTCGCGGCCGCCACCAGGCTCTTCGCCGAGCGCGGCTACGACCGCACGTCGGTGCAGGAGATCGTCGAGGCGGCGGGCGTCACCAAGGGCGCCCTCTACCACTACTTCGGCTCGAAGGACGATCTCCTGCACGAGGTGTACGCGCGGGTCCTGCGCCTCCAGCAGGAGCGGCTCGACGCCTTCGCCGACCAGGACGAACCGGTCGAGGAGCGGCTGCGCGGCGCTGCCGCGGACGTGGTCGTCACGACGATCGAGAACCTCGACGACGCGGCGATCTTCTTCCGCTCCATGCACCACCTCAGCCCCGAGAAGAACAAGCAGGTGCGGGCCGAGCGGCGGCGCTACCACGAGCGGTTCCGCGCGCTGATCGAGGAGGGCCAGAAGGCCGGCGTCTTCTCCACCGAGACCCCGGCCGACCTGGTGGTGGACTACCACTTCGGCTCGGTCCACCACCTCTCCACGTGGTACCGGCCGGACGGCCCGCTCACCCCGCAGCAGCTCGCCGACCAGTTGGCGGGCCTGCTGCTGCGGGCCCTGCGCCCGTAAGCCGGGACAGCAGCGCCTCCGCCGCCGGATTGCGCGGCCGGGGCGCCCGCCCGGCCAGCACGATCGCCCGCCCCGGTTCGGGCTGGCGGATGGTCACGCACGGCAGCCCGGAGGCCTCCCCGATCCGCCGCGGCACGATGGCGACCCCGATCCCGGCCCGTACGAGGTCCACGAGCAGTCCGATCTGCGTCACGTCACAGGTGATGCGCCGCTCCAGACCGCAGTGCGCGGCGAGCCGGCGCACCGCCGTCTCCAGGCCGGTACCGGCCCTGAAGTCGACGAACGGCTCGTCCGCGAGATCACGGAGCAGCGTGCGGCCCGCCCCGGCCAGCGGGTGGCCGGGCGCGGTGACGAGCACGAGGTCCTCCCGCCACGTCCCGAACACGGCCAGCCCGTCCGGCAGTTGACGCGCGTCCGGCGCGAGGAACGCCAGGTCCAGCTCGCCGGCCCGCAGCCCCTCGATCAGCTCCTCCACGGGCGCCTCCCGCACGGACACCTGGATGCCGGGCAGTTCCCGGTGGAACGCGGACAGTTCCGCGGCCAGGTCCACACAGGTCAGTGTCTGGATGGTGCCGACGGCCAGCCGTCCGGCGCCGAGCCCGGTCACCTGCGCCACGGTCTCCCGCGCGGCGGCGGCCCCCGCGAGCAGCTGCCGGGCCTGCGGCAGCAGCGCCCGCCCGGCCTCCGTGAGCACGACACGGCGGCCCGTCCGGTCGAACAGCTCCGCGCCCAGCTCGCGCTCCAGGTTCCGGACCGACGTGCTGAGCGCGGACTGCACGATGAGCTCGGCGCGGGCCGCCGCGGTGAAACTGCCCTCGTTCACGACCGCCACGAAGTGGCGCAGCTGACGTATCTCCACCCATCGATTCTATGAATACGCCCGAGCGAAACGATCTGTTGGACCGGGGGGACGGCGCGGCAGGAGGGTGGTGGCCATGGACCACGTACCCGTTCTCTGGACCGCGGCGTACGCGCCGCGGGTGTCGCCCGCCGTGCGCACGGCGTCCCGCCAACTCCTGCGCGTGCGCTGCTTCCTGCGCCGCCTGGCCCTGCTGGACCATGCGGGCGGGGGCGGGTACTGAGCCGGGGTGACCCGTTGAAGGCTGCGCGGCGGCGCATGCCTTCCAGGGGCGCGGGGAACTGCGCGACCAGCCCCACCGGACGGTCGGACGCGACGGCTCAGACGTACCGCTTCAGCTCCCGCCGGGCGAGAGACCGCTGGTGCACCTCGTCCGGCCCGTCGGCCAGGCGCAGCGTCCGCGCCCCGGCCCACAGCTCGGCCAGCGGAAAGTCCTGCGACACCCCGCCCGCGCCGTGCAGCTGCACCGCCTTGTCGATGATGTCGACGACCGTCCGGGGCGTCGCGATCTTGATGGACTGGATCTCGGTGTGGGCGCCGCGGTTGCCCACCGTGTCCATCAGCCACGCGGTCTTCAGCACCAGCAGCCGCAGCTGCTCCACGGCGACCCGCGCGTCGGCGATCCACTCCTGCACCACGCCCTGCTGGGCGAGAGGCTTGCCGAACGCCGTCCGGGCGACGGCCCGCCGGCACATCAGCTCGATGGCACGCTCGGCCATGCCGATCAGCCGCATGCAGTGGTGGATGCGGCCGGGACCGAGCCGCGCCTGGGCGATGCCGAAGCCGCCGCCCTCCTCGCCGACCAGATTGCTCACCGGCACGCGCGCGTGGTCGAAGACGACCTCCGCGTGCCCGCCGTGCCAGTGGTCCTCGAAGCCGTACACGGTCATGGCCCGGCGCACCTCGACACCCGGGGTGTCGCGCGGCACCAGCACCATCGACTGCTGGCGGCGGATGTCGGGCCCGTCCGGGTCCGTCTTGCCCATCACGATGAAGACGCGGCAGTTCGGGTTCATGGCGCCGGAGATGTAGAACTTCCGGCCCGTGATGACGTAGTCGTCGCCGTCGCGCTCGATGTGCGTCGTGATGTTCGTGGCGTCGGAGGATGCGACCTCCGGCTCGGTCATCGCGAACGCGGAGCGGATCTCACCGGCGAGCAGCGGCTCCAGCCACTGCTTGCGCTGCGCCTCGGTGCCGAACTGGGCGAGCACCTCCATGTTCCCGGTGTCCGGTGCGCCGCAGTTCAGCGCGGTGGGCGCCAACTGCGGGGACCGGCCGGTGATCTCGGCCAGCGGCGCGTACTGCAGGTTGGTCAGACCGGCACCGTGCTCGGCGTCCGGCAGGAACAGGTTCCACAGGCCCTGGCGGCGCGCCTCGGCCTTCAGCTCCTCGATGACGGCCGGGGTCTCCCACGGCGAGTCGAGCGCGGCACGCTGCTCGGCGGCGACGGCCTCCGCTGGGTACACGTGCTCGTCCATGAACGCCAGGAGACGCTCGCGCAGCTCCTGGGTCCTGGCGTCGAATGCGAAGTCCATGGGAGGGATCAGCCTTCCTGAAGGTCCTGGAGGGTGGTGAGGCCGTGCTCGATGAAGACGGGAACCAGCTCGCCGATCCGGTCGAAGCCGGCGCCGACCGTCTGGCCGAGCGTGTAGCGGTAGTGGATGCCCTCAAGGATCACGGCGAGCTTGAACCAGGCGAACGCCGTGTACCAGGCGACCGCGGACACGTCGCGCCCCGAGCGCGCGGCGTACCGCTCGATCAGCTCGGCCGGGTCCGGGTGCCCGGCGGCCGAGGAGGTGGTGGAGATGGGGGAGTTCGGCATCTCCAGCTTCGCGCTGTACATCGCGAGCAGACCGACGTCGGTGAGCGGGTCGCCGAGCGTCGACATCTCCCAGTCCAGGATGGCCTTGATGCGGTCGACGCCGTCCGGGTCCTGCCGTACGAGGACGTTGTCGAGCCGGTAGTCGCCGTGCACGATCGTCGGCGCGGGGGAGGCGGGGAGCGAACGGCCCAGGGCGGCCTGGAGCTCGTCGATGCCGGCGAGCTCGCGGTTGCGGGACGCGTCGAGCTGCTTGCCCCAGCGGCGCAGCTGCCGGTCGAGGAAGCCCTCCGGCCGCCCGAAGTCACCGAGCCCGACCGACGCCGGGTCGACGCCGTGCAGGTCGACGAGCGTGTCGACGAGGCCGAGCACGGCGGCCCTGGTCCGCTCGGGGCCGAGAGGGGCGAGCTGGTCGGAGGTCCGGTAGGGCGTGCCGTCCACGAACTCCATGACGTAGAACGGCGAGCCGATGACGCTCTCGTCCTCGCACAGCAGCACCGGTTCGGGCACCGGCACGTTCGTCGGGTGCAGGGCGGCGATCACCCGGTGCTCGCGCTTCATGTCGTGCGCGGTCGCGAGGACGTGCCCCAGCGGGGGCCGCCGCACGACCCACTTCGAGGTCCCGTCGCCGACCTGGTACGTCAGGTTGGAGCGCCCGCCCTCGATGAGCCGCCCGGACAGCGGACCCGCGACGAGGCCGGGCCGCTCACGGTCGAGGTGGGCGCGCAGCCGGTCGAGGTCCAGGCCAGGGGGGTGACTCATCGCGGTCCTCCGGGAGTCCGGTTGGTGAGCAGATGGTTGGCGGATGGTGAGCAGACGACGGGCAGATGGCGGGTACAGGCATCGGCGCTCAGCACGCGTCGCACAGTGCGTCACATCATGCCGACCAGTCGGTATGCCGTCCAGTGACTGGCGGAAACGTGATCGTTCTAACGGTGCCAGCCGCTGCCGCGCGATGTCCGGGGATCCGGCGAACCAGGGATCCGGGAGCCGGGGGAGGAGCCGGGGGAGCAGGAGCCGGACTGCTCTCCCCAGGCCAGTCCGGAATGCCGCACCGGCAGGGCCGTGCGAACCTCCGGTCATGAAGGCGATCAGCTACCGCTCGTACGGCGGCCCCGAAGTCCTCACATACGGAGAGGTGCGCGACCCGAAGGTCGCCCCGGACACCGTCCTCGTGAAAGTACGGGCCGCCTCCGTCAACCCCGTCGACTGGAAGTGCCGCGACGGCCACCTCGACGCGATCCTGGACCCGGTCTTCCCGGTGATCCCCGGCTGGGACGTGTCCGGAGTGGTCGTCCAGCCGGGCGTCTCCGTCACGGAGTTCGCGACCGGCGACGAGGTCATCGGCTACGTGCGCGAGGACTTCCTGTCCCGCGGCACCTTCGCCGAGTACGTCGCCGCGCCCGTGCGCACCCTCGCCCGCAAGCCCCGCAACCTCGGCTTCGAGGAGGCGGCGGGGCTGCCGTTGGCCGGACTGACCGCACTCCAGGTCCTCACCCGCGCCCTGGAGGTGGGCGAGGGCGACGTCGTCCTGGTGCACGCGGCGGCCGGCGGGGTCGGCTCGGTGGCGGTGCAGCTGGCCCGGCACCTCGGTGCCCGGGTCATCGGCACCGCGAGCGAGCACAACCACGACTACGTGAGGGAACTGGGCGGCGAACCCGTCAGCCACGGCGACGGTCTGGCCGAACGGGTCCGCGCCCTGGCCCCCGAGGGCGTCGACGCGGCCTTCGACACGGTGGGCGGCGAGACCCTGCGGGTGTCGGCGGAGCTGCTGGCCCCGGGCGGCCGCCTGGCCTCCGTCGCCGACGGCGCGGTCCTCGGCCTGGGCGGCCGCTACTGCTTCGTCCGCCCCGACGCCACGGACCTCGCCCGCCTCTCCGACCTGGCGGAACAGGACGTCCTGACCGTGCACGTGGCGAAGACGTTCCCGCTCGAAGAGGCCGCCGCCGCCCATGAGCTG
>NZ_JAMOLN010000055.1 GCF_024448165.1 Streptomyces longispororuber | reverse complement strand
CACGTTCGGCGACGTCCCGCACGACGACGCCGGCCGTCCGGTCTCGTACGCGCAGGCCATCCGGCAGGTCGTCGACGAAGCCGTCCTGGCCGACCAGATCGGCGTCGACGCCCTCGCGCTCGGCGAGCACCACCGCCCCGAGTACGCCATCTCGACGCCCGAGACCGTGCTGGCCGGCATCGCCACCCGCACCGACCGCATCAAGCTCGGCTCCGGCGTGACGGTGCTCAGCTCCGACGACCCGGTCCGCGTCTTCCAGCGCTTCGCGACGCTCGACGCGCTCGCGGACGGGCGGGCCGAAGTCATCCTGGGGCGCGGCTCGTTCACCGAGTCGTTCCCGCTGTTCGGCTACGACCTCGCCGACTACGACGTCCTCTTCGAGGAGAAGATCGAGCTCTTCGCGAAACTGGTGGAGGAGAAGCCCGTCACCTGGAGCGGCACCGTGCGGTCGCCGCTGACGGACGCGGACGTCTTCCCCAAGACCGAGTCGGGGCTGACCACCTGGGTCGGCGTCGGCGGCTCGCCGCAGTCCGTCGTGCGCACGGCGAAGTACGGTTTCCCGCTGATGCTCGCCGTGATCGGCGGCAGCCCGGAACGCTTCGCGCCGTACATCGCCCTCTACCAGCGGGCCGCCGAGCAGTTCGGCACGACGGCGCACCCCGTCGGGATGCACTCGCCCGGCCTGGTCGCCGACACCGACGACGAGGCACGCGCACAGCACTGGCCGCACTACCAGGAGATGCGGGACCGGATCGGCGCGCTGCGCGGCTGGCCGCCGATCACTCGGGGCGAGTACGAGCGCGAGATCGAGCAGGGCTCGCTCTACATCGGGTCGCCCGAGACGGTCGCGCGCAAGATCACGCGGGCCGTGCGGGCGCTCGACATCGGCCGCTTCGACATGATCTACGGCTCCGGCACGGTGCCCGTCAGCACCCGGCTGCGCTCCGTCGAGCTGTACGGCACCAAGGTGATCCCGATGGTCCGCGACATGCTGGCCGGCTGACGACAGCGACGATCCACGAGTGAGGAGGACGACGACATGACGGTCCACGACGTACGCACCCTCGGCATCCTGGGCGCGGGCAAGGTCGGCACCGTGCTCGCGCGGCTCGCCGTGCGCGCCGGGTACCGGGTGCTGATCGCCGGTTCGGGCGACCCGGCGACGATCGCGCTGACGGTCGAGGTGCTCACGCCCGGCGCGGTCGCGGTCACTGCCCGGGAGGCCGCGGCCGGCGCGGACGCCGTCGTTCTCGCGCTGCCGCTCGGCAAGTACCGCACGGTTCCTGCCGACGCCCTGCGCGGCAAGCCGGTGATCGACGCGATGAACTACTGGTGGGAGACCGACGGCGTCCGCGACGACCTGACCGACCCCCGGACCTCGTCCAGCGAGATCGTGCAGGAGTTCCTCACCGGGGCGCACGTGGTCAAGGCCTTCAACCACATGGGCTACCACGACCTGGAGGAAGGCGCCCTGCCGCCCGGCGCCGCGGACCGCAGGGCCATCGCGCTCGCCGGTGACGACACCGACGCCGTCGACGTCGTCGCGCACCTGGTCGACGCGCTCGGCTTCGACCCGGTCACGGCCGGCCCCCTCGCCGAAGGAGCCCGCCTGCAGCCCGGGAACGAGACGTTCGGCGCGAACGTGGGCGCCGCCGAGCTCCGCGCGCTGCTCGACCGGTCGGCGCCCCGCACCCCGGCCCCCGAACCGGACGCGCCACCAGGAAGGTGACGACGGAACCCCGGCACCGAACTCCCCGTACCGTTTCCGGCACAGAGCGAGGATCGGGAGGAACACGTGCTGGGCCTTGTGCTGGTGGTGCTGCTGGGGGTCGCCGTACTGCTGGGATCCGCCTGGGGGGAGCGGCTGCGGGTCGCACCTCCCGTCGTCCTGCTCGCCCTCGGTGTGCTGATCGGCTTCGTGCCGTCGCTGCGTGCCGTGGAACTCCCGTCCGAGGTGGTGCTGCTGCTCTTCCTGCCCGCGCTGCTGTTCTGGGAGAGCCTCAACACGTCGCTGCGGGAGTTCCGCCGCCATCTCACCGACGTGACGCTCGCCGCGACGGTGCTGGTGCTCGCCTCGGCGGGCGCCGTCGCCTGCGTCGCCCACGAGGTGGGCCTCGACTGGGGACCGGCGTGGGCGCTGGGTGCCGCCGTCGCACCGACGGACGCGACCGCCGTCGGCGTCGTCGCCCGGCTGCTGCCGCGCCGCGACATCACGCTGCTGCGCGCGGAGAGCCTCCTCAACGACGGTACGGCGCTGGTGGTCTACGGCATCGCGGTCGGCGTCACCGTCGGCACCGAGCACGTCACCGTGCCCCACGTCAGCTGGCTGTTCGTCCTCGGGTACGGCGGCGGCGCTCTTATCGGGCTCGTGTCCGCCGTCCTGATGCAGCGGCTGCGGTCGAAGACGGCTGACGGGGACGCGCTGCGCGGGCAGGTGCTGCTGTTGCTGACGCCGTTCAGCGCGTACCTCGTCGCCGAGTACGCCGAGGCGTCCGGGGTGGTCGCGGTCGTCGTGTGCGGCCTGATGCTCAGCCAGAGCGGGCCGCGCACCGTGCGCGCCGAGGTCCGGGTGCAGGCACAGAACTTCTGGACCGTCGCCACGTACCTCCTCAACGGCTCGCTGTTCGTCCTGATCGGCGTCGAACTCGTGCACTCCGTCATGGAGTTGAGGGGCGGCCAGCTGCCCCGGGCGTTCGGGGCGGGCTTCGCCGTCGCGGGCACGCTGATCGCGGTGCGGTTCGCGTACTACTTCGTGGTCGCCGGGTTCTTCCGGGTCGCCCGGCGCGGGACGGCGCGCGCGTCGGGGACGACGTACTCGGCGCGGCGGCTCACGGTCAGCGCCCTGTCCGGGTTCCGGGGCGCGATCTCGCTGGCTGCCGCGCTCGGTGTCCCCGCGACGCTGGAGGACGGCTCGCCCTTCCCCGACCGCGAGTTGATCGTGCTCGTCACCGGTGTCGTGATCGTGGTGACGATGGCGCAGTCGGTGATCCTGCCCTGGGTGGTGCGGTGGGCGCGGATCCCCGTGGACCGGTCGGTGGTGCGGGAGGAGTGGCGCGCCGAGTCCGACGCCCTGAACGAGGCGCTCGCCGCGCTCCCCGTGCTCGTCGAACGGCTGGACACCGCGCCCGAGGTCGCGGAGGCGGTCAGGGTCGCCTGGCAGGCGGAGGCCGACGCGCTCGCGCTGCGCTGCCAGGCGGAACCCGCCGACCTGGTCCTCCACCCGCAGCGCCTCACCGACGACGCCACCGCGCTGCGCCTGGCGATCCTCGCCGAACGCCGGGCGGTCGTGGTCCGGCTGCGCGACCGGGGCGACATCGACGACACGGTGCTCCGCCGCGTCCAGGGCCGGCTCGATTCCGAGGAACTCCACCTGCTGCGCCACGTACCGGTCGACTGAGACTGAACTGAGGGACTGACTCACTGACTGACTGAATCATTGACTGACTGATTAACTGACTGGCACAGGTCCGCCTCCCGGCAGCCAGTAGCCTCGGCCGGCATGGGGATACGGATCGATGTCGAAGTGAGTTACCCGATCAACGACGAGATGGAGCGGGTGCTCGGACTGGCGGAGGCGGTCGACGAGCCCGTCACCCTCACGATCGCGTGGGAGGGCGGTGTGGCCGGGACGCACGGCGTGCTGGTGCCGGCGGCCATGCTCGCGCTCTGGGAACACTGGGCGCCGACCGCTTACCCCTCGGACCGGCCGGATCAGCCGGGTCAGCCGGAACTGGCGCATCCGGCGGAGTTCGGCCCGTTCACGCTCTACCGCCGACGGGTGGGCGGGCGCACGGCGGTCGCCCGTGACGGCGTGGTCGTCGCCGAACTCCTCGACCCGGCCGAGGCGCACTGGCTCGCGGAGAAGGCCCGCAACGTCCGCCAGGGCTTCATGGATCCGAAGCAGAAGGCGGCGTTCGAGGAGTTCCTCGCCCGGCAGGCCGCGCGCGAGGAGCAGTGACGCAGGAGCAGCTGGGGCGGAAGGGCGGGGCGCCGGGATGACCGGCGGCCCGCCCGGGCGCCGGTGGGTTTCAGTCCTGCGGCGGGGGCGGCGGGGTCGGTGCCCCCGCCGGGGGAGCGATCTTCGCGTACGTACGGGAGACGGCGGTCTCGCCGCCCGCGTTCTCGTCGTGCTGTTCGGGCCGGTCCTCGGGCGGCAGCAGCGCGGCACGCTTGGCGCCCGGGTCCCAGCCGGTCTCCACGACCCGCTTCTGCCACACGATCGCCCCGCCGAGGATGACGAGTCCGACCACGAGCATCAGGACGATGCCCGCCACGGTGCCGGCCTTGGCGACGTTGCCGAGGATCAGGCCGAGCCAGCCGAAGTCGGCGTCACCGAACGTGGTGTTGGCCGAACCGAACGAGCCGAGGACGCCGAGCAGGAACGCGGGCAGGAAGGTGATCAGGACGCCGTTCAGGAACGAGCCGATGGCCGCTCCCCGCCGGCCGCCGGTCGCGTTGCCGAAGACGCCCGCCGCACCACCCGTGAAGAAGTGCGGGACGAGTCCGGGCAGTACCAGGGCCGTGCCGAAGGCGGGCTTGAACACGCCGACGAGCAGCCCCAGGCTGACCAGGCCACCGACGAACGAGCAGATGAAACCGACGAGCACGGCGTTCTGCGCGTACGGGAAGACGATCGGCGCGTCCAGGGCCGGGATGGCGCCGGGGACGACCTTCTGCGCGATGCCCTGGAAGGCGGGGACGAGCTCGCCGAGGATGGTGCGCACACCGAACAGGATCACGGCGACGGCGATGCC
Source organism: Streptomyces longispororuber (assembly GCF_024448165.1). Lineage (GTDB taxonomy): Bacteria > Actinomycetota > Actinomycetes > Streptomycetales > Streptomycetaceae > Streptomyces > Streptomyces longispororuber_A. The sequence continues at coordinate 41,652 of NZ_JAMOLN010000055.1, read as the reverse complement.
GAACTGCAGACCCTGGCCGAGCGCCGCCATCAGGTAGTTGCCGACGTCGGCCGAGCCCGCGCCGCCGTCTGTGGCGAACGCCTTGAACGCCTCCTTCTGCCCGACCTTGGCGAGGAAGATGATGGCCATGATCATGTAGATCAGGACCATCGACAGGGCGGTGGCCACCATCGAGTCGCGCAGGAAGCGCAGCCCTTCGGGCAGGTTCATCTCCTCCGTGGAGCGGCTCTTCTTGCCGACCACCTGACCGGTGGCCCCGGAGACGATGTACCCGGCGGTCCCGAAGTGCCCGACGGCGACCGTGTTGTTGCCGGTGACGCGCTTGGTCCACGGATGCGCGAAGGCGGGCATGGAGACCAGCATGATGCCCAGGAGCACCGCGCCGACGACGACCACGACCCAGGAAGTGACTCCCGCCGTGGCCATCACCATCGTCAGCAGGGTGGCCATGAAGAGCATGTGATGCCCGGTCAGGAACACGTACGACAGCGGGGTGAACCGGGCGAGGAGCAGGCTGATGAGGAAGCCGAGGATCATCAGCCACGCGACGCGCGAGCCGTACTCGGCCTGGGCGATGCCGACGATCGCCTCGTTCGTGGGGATCACGCCGTGCGAGCCGGTCGCACCCGTGATCATCGTGCCCAGTGGTGCGAGTGAGTTGGTGACCAGCGTGGCGCCCGCGCCGATCAGCAGGAACCCGAGCGTCGCCTTGATGGCGCCGCCGATGATCTGGCCCGTCGTCTTCTTCAGGGCGATGAGACCGACGGCCGTGATGATGCCGATGAGGTACGCGGGGACGCTCAGGATCTCGTTGACGATGAACTTGGCGATGTCCACGAGGACATTCATGGGAACTCCGAACGGGGAAAGGGCAGGTGGAGCGGGGGCGGCGTCGTGGGTCAGACGTCGTAGAGGTCACGCAGCGCGGCGTCGACCTCCTTGGTACTGGTGAAGTCCTCGATCACCCGCACCGGGATGCCGACGTCGCCGAGCGTGCGCCCGATCTCCCGCGACGTCATGATCGCTACGGCCTCGGACGCCTTGCCCTTCGCGGAGATGGTGTCGGTTGCCTCGGTGGTGATGTACCGGCCCCACTTCCACCGGTCGAGCACCTTGTCCAGCGTGGACTTGAGGAACAGGCTCGTGCCGACGCCGTTGCCGCACACCGTCAGGATCTTGTGCATCCCATGGCCCGACCTCTTGGGCGCGGCCGCCTCGCCGCCCTCGGACGAGGACGTGGGGGAGGAAGCCGTGCCGGTCGAGGCCGCGTCGCCCGCGAGGATCTGCCGCAGTGCCTGGGGTGTCGCCGCGTGGTCGAGGGCCGCGGAGGTGTCGGAGTCCGCCAGCAGCCGGGCCAGCGCACCCATCGCCTCGGTGTGGGCACCGGCGTCGGTGGCGGCGAGCGCGACGACGAGGTGGACCGGATCGTTGGTCTCGTGACCGAAGTTCACCGGGGAGGCGAGCCGCACCCAGGACATGCCGGTGCGGCGCACCGCGGGCGAGGGCCGGGCGTGCGCGAAGGCGAAGCCGGGCGCGATGACGATGTACGGCCCGTTCTCCGCGACGTTGCGGATCATCTCCTGTGTGTACGTGTCCGTACTGACACCGGTCTCCACCAACAGGTTTCCGGCCGTCCGCACCGCGGCCTGCCAATCGGGCGCGGCGACGTCGAGACGGATCGCCTCGACGGGGATCAGTTCACTCAGTTCGCTCATGGAAGCAGTCGTGTGGACATCCCGCGCCGCCGCACGGACGCCACACCGGGCGTTACTGATTCGTTATTCCTGCTGGCCCGGTCGGGGGACCTCCTGCCGTCAGGTGGTCGGGGGCCGGTGAAGGTTCGTGCTCGCTCCGGGGCCGGCCCGAGACATCGGGCAGATGGTCCGGCCCGTTCCCTCTGCTTCCCCGTTGTTCCCCATGCCCGCACGGTAGGTGATGCCGTGTCCGATCGGTGTCAGTGTGCGTGCGGGCGGCCTCTGGGACATGAGGAGTCAGGGTGGGAACGGACCGTCTCAGGCCGATTCCGGCGCGGCCGGGGTGGTGACGGGTGACGGCGTCGCCGGAGCGGGGGAGGCCGCCGTGTAGAAGACGGACGTGCCCTGCTTGCTGCGCTCCGCGTGGCCCTTGGCGACCAGGGCCTCCACGGTGCTGCGGACCACGGTCGTCTTGATGGTGCGGTCGGGGTGGGCCTGCGTGAGGGACTGGGTGATCTCGGTGGCGGACCGGGGCTCGCTCTGCTCGGTCAGGCAGGAGCGCACCAGGTCGACGAGTGTGGGGCCGGAGTCCTTGGCGGCGGCCTTGGCGGGCTTGGACGACTTCACGGCCTTGGCCGTCCTGCTCGCCCTGGCCGGCTTGGGCGCCTTGGTCGAGTTGGCCGAGCCGGCCGACTTGGCCGCGGAGCGAGTGGACGGGACACGGGACTTGGGCGCGGCCTTCGCCTTCGACCCGGCCTTCGACCCGGCCTTCGACCCGGTCTCGGACTCGGCCGACGCGGTCTCCTCGGCCTTGGACTGTGCGGGGATGGCGGCCGCCGGGGCGGCGGGGAGTTCGGTGTCACTGCCGGAGAGTGCCTGCTGCATCCCGGCGAGCAACTCCTGGTCCCTGCGCAGGATCTCCAGCCGCTCCTCGAGTGCGGCGATCTCCGTGTTGACGCTCGCGAGGTCGGAGGTGAGCTGGGAGGTGTAACGGCTGGTGAGGTCGGAGGAAGGCTGGGCGGAACTGTTCGGCATGGTGGGGCCCTTTCGTCAGTGCGTCTCGCGGAAGCCTGGGTACACACCCGCCACGGGGCGTGACCAGTCCCGGCACAAGTGGACGGTGCAACTCCTTTGGCCTGCCCGAGTGTAGGCCGACAGTCAGTGAGTGAACCCTTCCGGGCGGATCGAGTGGCTCGTCTCCGTCGAGAACCGGGCTCCGCGCACGTGCGGCCACTCGACTGTTCAGTGAACTGGCATACGGGTACCGGCAGGTGTCACCTCGTGTCCCGGTGGCCGGTCGGCCGTTGGGGGAGTCGTGAGCAGCACACCCGACAGCGGCACCTCAACTGACCTGGCAGCATGCGACTGGGCCGCGTGGCGTGGCCGCAGAGTCGTCCTCGACGACCGTCGGACTGGTGACGACGACAGCCCAGGGTGCGGGACGCAGTACCAGGGGGTCGTCAGTGACATCGACGTAGGTGACACGGGCGCGGTCGAGTTGACCCTGACCCGCTACGACGGCAGCACGCGACTGCTTTGCCCTGTCGGCAGGTTCACCGTGACCGACGGCGACACCGGCGACGTCCTCTACACACCCGCCCGCCCGACCGCACCGAGGATCCCACTGGAGTTCATCGAGGCGGTGCGCAGTGTCGCCCCCGAGCGCTGGGACGACCTGGAGCGGTTGATGGCGACGATGTCGGATGACGGACTCCCGCCGCGCGAGGCCGAGGAACTGGTCGACACGGCGACCCACGTCGAGTGGGAGTGCACCCGCGAGCGCGACGTCCTGGACGATCCCACGTCACCGGCGACGTCGTACGCGCAGGCCGCACGCCATGTCGTCGAGACGTGGGAGGCCACTGCCCGGCCTTCTCGGGCGTGACCGGTTCCGGTTGCCGGGGACCGAGCGGGCGGCTTAGCTTCGTCGGATGGTGCACAGTGCCGCGAAGGACGTCGACGCATACCTGACCGAGGTGCCTGACGAGCGCAGGGACGCCCTGACCGAGCTGCGGCAGCTGTGCCGCCGGGAGCTGACGGGTTTCACGGAGGTCATGGCGTACGGCATGCCCGCGTACGAGCGCGACGGTGTCGCCGAGATCGCCTTCGCCAGCCAGAAGCAGTACGTCTCCTTCTACCTGATGCGCAGCGACGTACGCGAGGCGTTCACCGAACGCCTCGCGACTCAGGACATGGGCAAGGGATGTCTGCGGTTCCGCAAGGTGCAGTCCATGGACTTCACCCTCCTGCGGGACCTGCTGCGAGCGACGGCGACACGGCCGGGCACCGTCTGCTGAGCCGGTCCGCCCGGGTGGTGTCCCTTCGCATCCCGCGATCAGCCTCTCGAATATTCGGGTGCTCGACCTCCGGCAGAGGAGGCAGGATCCCGGCATGGTCACCGAGATCCACGGATTGATCGAATGCAGGCCGGGCGCGCGCCTGCAGCCGGTCGGCGGCGGTACCCGAACCCGCGCCCAGGTCGCGGGCGATGCCACGCACTGGGGGCCTGCCTGGAGCGTGATGCGGCTGCTGAGCGAGCTGCACGGTGCGGCCAACGTGCGTCTCGTCGTCTGGTTCGTCTGACTGCAGGGCGATTTCGTGCGGAGGCCCCTTGTTCGTGTTCGTCTGTGCCCGCTGCGACGCGGAGCTGACCGCCCCGTTGACCGAGGTCGCCCTTCCGGTCCACGCTCACCAGATCTACGGGAACGGGGCACAACTCCCGGTCCTCATGGAGGCGGGGACGTTTGCCGTGGACCCGGAGCCCTCGGGGCCGCCGTGGCGGATGGGGGACGAGGTCGATCCGGGCGAGGCCGCGGCACGCGGTCTCTACGCGCCGGTCCTTTCCCTGTCCATGGGAGCTCCTGGCGCGGTCGTCATCGCCCCGGGTGATGTCCGGGGCACCCGCCTGGTTCCGGAGCGGAGTGGCGGGGCCTGTTGCGGCCTCGATGGAAGGGACGGGCCGAATGCGGCCTGCTTGGCGTGCGGTCTGCCGGTGGCGACGCGGCTCGACGACTGTTCGCTCTGGCAGGCGGTGTGGCTGGTGCCGACTGCCGTGCGCCGTGTACGCGTTGACGGCGCGGCCGACGCACCGCTCGCCTGGGACGACGTGGTGAGGGCGGCGAACAGCACGCCGCCGATGGAGCCGATCGGTACGTGGGGAGGCGGGCGCTACGGAACGGGTCATTACTGGGCATGGAGTCCGCAGTGGCAAGCTGCGGCCGGCAAGGCTCTCGCCCATCTGCTGGCGGCGTCCGCAGGGCGCCCTGTCACGGTGCCGGGCGGCCTGACCGCCGACGTGTTCCAACGCGCCCTCGACGTCATGCTTCCCGCGGGCGGCCCGAGTCGGCGTGCGGTGCTGGCGGGTCCGGGACGGCCCGCACCTGACGCGGGCGCCGACATCCTCCTCGTACCGACCCATCCGCAGACGGGCCTGACCTGGACACCGCCCGACCCGACGGCAGCGCCCCACCTGGTTCCGCTGCCGCTCGGGATCTGGCTGTGGCTGACCTCGCCCCGGCCGAACCTGCCGATCCCCGCTTCCGGCGGTCTGCCCGGCGGCCTTCTGCGCGACGACCCGCTCCCACCGCGCCCCAACTGCCTTTTCCACGCGGACCCGAGAACGTTCCAGGACACGGTGGCCCGACTGCCGGCCGCCCGTGGCCGATGGCTCCACGAGATCCTCCAGAAGCTTCCGGAGTACACGTCGCGCGGTCTCTTCTAGCGGACTCGTCGACGAGCGGCAGCACCCCGGATCAGGTGGTACTCGTCCGCGCGGCGGTCCCGCTCCTGCGCTGGTTGGCGTGGAAGCGCGCCTTCTTCTGGCGGTTCCCGCACGTGTTCATGTCGCACCATTTGCGGGTGCGGCTCTGGCTGCTGTCGAAGAAGGCCGCGCGGCAGGTCGGTGACGCGCACAGGGCCAGCTTTCCGTCGCGCTCGCCCGCCACGATGCTGATCGCGTCCGCGGCGATGACGCCCAGGGCGTCTTCCACGCAGGAAGCCGGGTCGAGGTGCCATCGACGCCTTCCCTCGGGTGTCAGCACGGCTGCTGCCCGGCCTCGAACGCTGAAGTCGTTGAGGACGTCGACAGCGGACGCGGGGAGTGCCTCCTGGAGCGCGGCCGCCGTCGCCGCGGCGTGCACCGCTTCCCTGAGTTCCCTGGCGCGTTCGAGCTGGGCAGTGGTGCAGGAGTCCACGGCCAGGCCGCTCACCGCCAGCCAGTCGACGAGCCGCTGCGGCGTGGGAATGCGCTCCACAGGGGTGCCGTGACGCTCCGACAGGGTGCCCGTGAAGCTGGTCGCCAGCACGGTGCCGAGGCGGAATTCAGGGAACGCAGCGGGCATGGAACCACCTTAGCCCAGGCGGAAGTTCCGGTTTCCGACGCCGCGACCTGCGGCCTTCCCGGAGCACCTCGGCCGGCCGGTTGAAGGCGCCATCGATGCGTGCTAGAACCGGCTTAGCCGGTTCCGCGATGGCCAGGAGGTTCCATGTCCCGTCCAAGCAGCGACGTGCAAGCGTTTGAAGCCCGTGCGACTGACGCCGACCTCGACGATCTGCGCGCGCGACTGGCCGCGGCGCGGCTGCCGGAGGCCGAGACGGTCCACGGCGCCGGACCCGGCCCCGGCCGATGGGGCCAGGGCGTTCCCCTCGCCGACCTCGTCGACGTCGTGAACTACTGGCGCACCGGGTACGACTGGCGGTCGTTCGAGGAGCGCCTCGACCGGATCGGCCAGTTCCGCACGACCGTCGACGGCCTGGGCATCCACTTCCTGCACCGCCGGTCCCCGCGCGCCGACGCCACCCCGCTGATCGTGACGCACGGCTGGCCGGGCAGCGTCGCCGAGTTCGTCGACGTGGTGGACGAGCTGGCGGATCCGAAGGACGCGGACGCGCCCGCGTTCCACGTCGTGGTCCCGTCGCTGCCGGGCTTCGGTTACAGCGACAAGCCGGCCACCACCGGATGGGGCACCGAACGGATCGCGGCCGCATGGGTGGAACTGATGGGAAGGCTCGGCTACCGCACCTTCCTGGCCCACGGCGGTGACTGGGGCGGCAACATCACCACCGTGCTCGCCGGCCGGTTCCCCGCGCACGTCCTCGGCATCCACACGACGTTCGCCGAGGGGCCGCCCGGACTGTCCACGGACGGGCTGACGGCGGTCGAGCGCCGGTGGACCGAGGAGACCCACCACTTCTGGCGCCAGCGTGCCGCGTACGCGAAGCAGCAGGCGACCCGGCCGCAGACCATCGGCTACTCGCTCGTCGACTCGCCGGTCGGGCTGCTCGCCTGGATCCTCGACAAGTTCGCCGAGTGGTCGGACACCGAGGACAGCCCGTTCGAGACGATCTCCCGGGACCGGATCCTCGACGACGTCACCCTGTACTGGCTGACGCGGACCGGAGCGTCGGCGGCCCGTATCTACTACGAGAGCCACAACTCCCTGGACCCCGAACTCCGGGTCGACGTCCCGGCGGCCATCACCATGTACCCCCGCGACATCGAGAAGTACCCGCGTGCCTGGGCGCAGGAGCGGTACCGGCAGATCGTCCGGTGGCGCACGCCCGAAGCCGGGGGACACTTCCCCTCGCTGGAGGTCCCCGAGTACTTCGTCGAGGACCTGAGGGAAGGTCTCGCGGCAGTACTGGCGGCCGCCGGCCGCTGAACGCCGGCGCGACACGACACGACACGACGACGCCTCCGTGTCCGCGACGCGGAGGGGCCCGCCCAGTAGCGTCGGCCGGGTGAGCGGAGACGATGCGAACCGGCGGTGGACCCGGTCCATGCCCGAGGCCTACGAGCGCTACTTGGTACCGGTGTTCTTCAGTCCTTTCGCCGCCGATCTGGCGGCCAGGGCGGCGGCGTTGCGGCCTCGTGCCGTCCTCGAACTGGCCGCCGGGACAGGGGCGTTGACGTCGGAGCTGCTCGCCGGGGCGCCCGACGCCTCGGTGGTGGCGACCGACCTGAACGAGGCGATGGTCGAGTGCGGGTCGGCCAGGCAGCCGCGGGCGAGGTGGCGGCAGGCCGACGCCCAGGAGCTGCCGTTCGCGGACGGCGCCTTCGACCTCGTCGTCTGCCAGTTCGGGGTGATGTTCTTCCCCGACAGACCCGGCGCCTACGGGGAGGTGCGCCGGGTCCTCGCCCCGCAAGGGCGATTCCTGTTCAGCAGCTGGGGCCCGCTGGCCTCGCACGGTTTCGGGGCGGCGTTCCAGGCCGCCTTGGAGGCGGCGGTCCCTGACGGGGCGCCCACCTTCCTGCCCGACGTGCCGCACGGGTACAGCGATCCGGACGTCGTGGCCGCGGACCTGGCGGCCGCCGGGCTGCTGCTGGACTCGGCGGAGGTAGTGACGCTGGACGGCGTCGCGGAGTCGGCGGCGTCCGTCGCCACCGGGTTCCTCACCGGCACGCCGGTGAGCGCGGCGGTGGCGGCTCGCGGCGATGCGGAGGCCGTCCGGGCCGCGGTGACCCGGGAGATGACGGACCGGCTGGGAGCAGGACCGGTGACGGCGTCGATGTCGGCGACGGTCTACACGGCCCGGCACGACGTCTGAGACTGTCAGTGGGGTGCGGTGGAATGGTCGCGTGACCGTACACGACGTGGCCCGGGCGCTGCCGGGCATCGAGGAGCTGCGCGACCACTGCCGTGGCCTGGCGACGCTGGACGCCGTGCTCAGCCCGGAGTGGGAGTACCGGTTCTTCTCCGTCGACGCGCACTGGGCCGAGGGCGAGCAGCTGGCGTCGATGCGCGACGGGACGGGCAGCGAGTTCTCGATCGTGTTCTCGGCCGCCGGTGCGTACGTGCGCGGCTTCGACCACCAGTCCCTCATGAGCCCGTGGGCCCGTACGGACGTCCCCGCGGTGTGGCCCGGCGTGCTGGACGAGGTGCCGGACGTCTTCCGCGCGTACGTCTGCGAACCGGCCTTCTGCGAGAAGGACGGAGTGCCCACCGTCACGTGCTGCCTGTGGCGGGAGGCGGGCGACACCGCCTGGCGGGCGGGCGCCGTAGGGTTCCCCGAGAGCGGCGACGGTGATCCGGACGGCGCGGACGTCCTCTTCGAGCTCCTCGTCGACCGCTCGCCGCAGGCCTATGCGGCCTGGGCGTCGGACTACTTCGAGACGTCCGTGGACGCCGAGGCGGTCCGTGCCGTGTTGACCGGGCGCCCCCTGACGCGGCAGCTCGTCGCCGCGCTGAACCCGGACGTCGAACTCGCCGATCTGGCCGCGGACATCGAGCGGATCGGATGACCCGCAGCCCCGCAGCCCCCGCAGCCCCGGAGACCCACAGGCCCCGTCAGGAGTGCAGTGTGGTCCGCGGCGTGCAGCCGTACTCGGCGCGGTACGCGGCGGAGAAGCGGCTCGGGTGGAGGAAGCCCCACTGGGCGGCGATCTGGGTGACGGTCACCCCGGTGAGCGGGTCGGCGTCCTTGAGCGCGGCGTGGGCGTGGCCGAGGCGGACGCGCCTCAAGTAGGTCATCGGCGTGGTGTCCAGGTGCTGCCGGAAGGCGGACTGCAGGGCGCGGGGCGTGACCTGGGCGGCGGCCGCGATGTCGCTGAGGCCGATGTCGGTGTGCGCGTGCTCGTCGATGTACACCGTCGCGCGGGCCGTCGTCGAAGGGGTGGCGTCACGGGTGTCGGGCAGGGTCGGCTCCTGGCCCACGACCGTGTTGGGGAAGACCTGGAGGACCGCCCCGGCCAGCAGCCGGGCCGCTGGGCCGATCAGCAGTGGGCCCGCGTCGGCCCCGAGTTCGCAGACACTGCCGGCGTAGGCGCGCATGCGTTCCCAGTGGGCGGCGTGTTGCGGATCGGCCGGGACGAGGCCGGTGAACCGCAAGGGGCGCACGCGGCGTGCGTCGACGGTGGCCGCGGCCTGGGCGAGGAGACCGGCGGGCAGGGTGACGGCGGATGCGAGGACATCCGCTGCGGTGCCCGAGCACTCCTGCATCGGCACGTGGCCCACGTAGACGTCTCCCGCGGCGTAGTTGCCCTCCTGCCGGCCCATGCGGCGCCGCGCCTGGCCGCTCTCGATGCTCACCACGACCAGAGTGCCCTGCGGCTCCTTGGCGAACTCGAAGTGCGCGGGCAGGGCCATCTCGCTGTACTCGAAGGCGTCCGCGTCGAAGCGCCGCATGTGGTGCTCCCGGTCGCGGGGCAGTGACCTCGCGCGGAACTCCCGCCCGTAGGCAGCCTGCAGCAGACCCTGCGCCTCGTGCCCCGAGCGCGTACGCGTCTCGGTGAGTCGTACCGGCCCGTCGCTCACAACTCCGACTCCGATTCAGGCCATTGGCGCACGCTAGCCGTCGAACTGGCATATGCCTCCATAGATTACCCGGCGAGCGTGGACCGTGCGGGGCTTCCGTCCCGATCCGAAGGTCAGAGCGCGGTGAGTTCGGCGCGGCCCTCGGTGATCTCGGAGGCGACCTCCGCGATCTTCCGCTGATGGGAGCGGGCGTAACTGCGCAGGCGGGCGAAGGCCTCGTCCAGCGGGACGCCGAACCGGACCGACAGCATCCCCTTGGCCTGCTCGATGACGACCCGGCTGGTCAGCGCGTGCTGCAGCTGTGCGGCCAGGGCGCGACCGTGCTCCACCTCCCGCAGCAGGAACAGCGCGTCGGCCGTCATCCCCGTGTGCGAGCGGACCATCGTCAGAGCCCGCTCGTCCAGGGACAGTCCCGGGCCGCTGACCAGGATGAGCGCACCGACCGGGGCGCCTGCACCGGACAGCGGCAGCGCCGTGACCCGACCCACTCCCAGCGCCCTGGCCCGCGGCACCCAGCGGGGCCAGCGCACCCGGGCCGGCGTGCCCGTCACGTCCAGGTCGACGAGCGGACGGTCCGCGATGCGTGCCTCGGGTCCCGGGCCCTCGTTCCACGCCGCGGCATCGGCCGTCAGCGCCCGGACCGCGCTGCTGGTCCCCTCCGCCAGGACCGCGCCGCCACTCCGTGGCACGTAGTGCACGGCCGCGTCGGGGACACCTGCCAGCTGCCGGACGCTTTCCACGAACGTGGCCAGCACTCTCGTCACGTCGTGCGGCTCACGATCCGCTTCGCCTATCAACCGCGCAGCCGCAGAAGCGAGTTCCACATCCAACAACATCACGACAACCCCTCGAACCATCCCGCGGGCGCACCCGTCATCCCGGGCCGGAGCCGCAGGCCGACTCCCCACCGTCATCATGACGACCACAGGCCCCGTCGCGCCGCCCGCAAAACGACGGGCCGACGGTCAACTGTCCGCAAAACGCACAGGTCTGCAGACGTTCGCCCGTCGTCGGCCCGTCACCAGCCGGTCAGCAGCAGGTGGTTGACGGCCAAGGCCACCACGGCCTGCGCGGCGAGCCATCCTCGCGGCCCGGGCAGGAACGCCCCGGCGGCCAGCAGCCACAGGGCGAAGGGCAGCCAGATGCGTTCCGTCTCCGCCTTGCTCATGCCGGACAGGTCGGCGAGGAGCAGGGCCAGCAGTGCGCCAAGGACCAGGACGGCGAGGCGGATCCGGGGTTCGGCGAGGCGCGCGCGGAGTCCGGCGCGCGGCAGCAGTTCCGCCCCGGCGCGGCGCAGACCCGCCACCGTCGCCGGTCCCGCGATCAGGACCGTACAGGCGAGATTGGCCCACGCCCAGTACCAGTAGGGCCGGATACCGCCCGCGCCCTGGTAGTAGCGGGTGACCAACAGGCGGTAGGCCTCCCACCAGTTGAAACCGAGGAGAGTGAACAGCGCGGGGACGACGAGCAGCCCGCCGAGCAGCGGCAACGCCAGCCGCACCGGTCGCTCGCGGACGCGCCGGTGGCCGATGAGCAGCACCGCCCCCGCGATGACGGCGAACAGCGTGAGGCCGTAGCTGAGATAGCAGGTCAGACCGAACAGGAGACCGGCGCCCGCCGCCCACCACGGGGAGCGCCCGGTGACGGCCAGGGCGAGCAGGGCCACGGCCCAGGCGGCGACGGCCGCGAAGTACGCGTCGGCCGACGCCCCCATCCACACCGCGGCCGGGGCGAGGACCAGGAACGGCGCCGCACGCCGCGCCAACTCCTCCGAGGCGAGCGCCCGTACGGCGATCAGGACCGCCACGCAGGCGCTCGCGCCGGTGACCACGCACCACGTGCCCGCCCATCCGCCGCCGCCGAGCCCGGCCCGGTCGAGGAGGACGAAGGTGAGCGGGGCGGCCGGCGGGTGGCCCGCGGTGTGGGCGGGCCAGTGGTCGGGGGAGTCGATGAGGATGTGGTGCGTGTAGTCCCGCAAGGTCGCGGGGATGTCCTGGAAGCGGTCGATGACCTGCAAGTACTCGTACTTGGTGGTGAGCCGGCGGGCGACGCCCCGGTGCCAGCCGTCGATGAGGGCGAGGGAGAGGATCCAGACGGTCGCCGTCGCCCAGGACACGGCGAGCAGGGTCCGCCGGCGCAGCCGCGCGGCGAGGGCAGGACCGTACGCCACGACAGCCGCCGCCACCACGAGTGCGGCCGGAGTGCCGGGGCCGACGTGCGGCAGCCAGTTGGCGTACAGCGGCGGCCAGCCGACGTGCAGGGTGTGGGCGGTGCCCTCGACGTGCCGGCCGACCAGCACGGCGGCCACCACGAGGACGGCGCCGGCCGATGCGGCGCACACGTCCCGGCGGCTGCCGCCGGTGTCCGGCGCGGGACGGGACGAGCGCAGGGGGCGGGCGGAGCGGCTGGTGCGGATCACAGGGGAACGCTAGGCCGAGGAAGGACGCGGACCCGGCCGTCCGGGCCGGACGTCAGCGTTTCGTCATGAGTCGCGCACCCTTTTGCCGGGGGTCGCCGTCCTACCGTCACAGCATGCGCGACTCCCTCCGTCTGCCCACCTCGCCCGGACTCTGGCGCAGCCCGCTGCGCGGCACCCGGTTCACGTCGGTGCTCGGCCTCGTCCTGCTCGTCGGCATCGTCGTCGTGTTCGTGACGGGGCTGCTCTCGTACGCGGCGTACAACCCGGACCTCGCACCGGTGAACGACAAGACTCCCGGCAAGGGGCTGCTCGGCTTCTACCTGTTCTCCTGGCCCACCGACCCGTACTGGCTGTACCGGCTCACCCAGGGCGTGCACGTCACGCTCGGCATCACCCTGATCCCGGTGCTGCTCGCCAAGCTGTGGTCGGTGGTGCCGAAGCTGTTCGAGCTGCCGCCGGTGCGCTCCGTCGCCCACGGTCTGGAGCGGCTCTCGCTCGTCCTGCTCGTCGGCGGTGGACTGTTCGAGTTCACGACGGGCGTGCTCAACGTCCAGCTCGACTACCTCTTCCCCGGCTCCTTCTATCCGCTGCACTTCTACGGGGCGTGGGTGTTCTTCGCCGCGTTCTTCGCGCACGCGGCGCTGAAGGTGCCGACCGCACTGCGCACCGTCCGCCGCATGCGGGCGGGCGAACAGGCCGACGGGGGCGAGGAGTCGACGCCGCCGGACCCGGATCCGCCGACCGTCTCCCGGCGCGGTGCGCTGGGGTTCGTCGCCGGGGGATCACTGCTGCTGTTCGCCACGACCGCCGGGCGCAGCTTCGACGGACTGCGGGGTACGGCCCTGCTCGCCCCGCACGGCGGCGCGGAACCGGGCAGCGGGCCGAACGGCTTCCAGATCAACAAGACAGCGGCGTACGCGGGCATCCGCACCGCCGACACCGCCGCCGACAGCTGGCGCCTGACGGTGACGGGACGCGGCGGCACGGTCCGGCTCAGCCACGCGGAACTGGACGGACTCGCCCGGCACAGTGCCGATCTGCCGATCGCCTGCGTCGAGGGCTGGTCGACGTCCGACCAGCGGTGGCGCGGGGTGCGGCTGCGCGACCTCGCGGCGCTGGTCGGCCACGACGGTGACCCGCCGGACGTGCTCGTCGAGTCCCTGCAGACGCACGGCGCGTTCCGCCACGCGGCGCTGCGCGCCAACCAGGTCGCCGATCCGCGCTCCCTGCTCGCGCTGTACGTCAACGGCGCACGGCTGTCCCCTGACCACGGTTACCCGGCGCGGATCATCGTGCCCGCCGCGCCCGGTGTGCTGAACACCAAGTGGGTGGCCCGGCTGACGTTCGGAAGGCCCTGACCATGGATCGCAGAAACCTCCTGCGGGACCCACGCGCCGCACTCCACCGCATCCGGGTGCCGCGCGTGCTCCGGCTCCCGCTCGGCAGCCCTCTTCAAGTCGCCCTGCTGATCTGTTCGTTCGCGCTCGCCGCCTATGCGGGCGTGCGGCTCCTCGACGGTGACTGGCTCGGGGTGACGGTGTGGATCGCGGGGGCGGCGCTGCTGCACGACCTCGTGCTGGTGCCCCTGTACTCGGCCGCCGACCGGGCACTGCTCGCGGCGGCGGGCGCGATGGGACAGCGGGCGCGGGTGGGGTACGTGCGGGTCCCGGCGGCCCTGTCCCTCCTGCTGCTGCTCGTCTGGTTCCCGCTGATCAGCGGGATGACGGACACGCGCTACCGCTCGGCGACCGGAGTGCCGCCGGACGCCTTCCTGCCCCACTGGCTGCTGATCACCGCGGCCCTGTTCGGCGGCTCCGCGCTGTTGCTCGCGGGTTCGGTGCTGCGGGAACGCAGGACGACGAAGCGGCGGCGGCCGTCGCCGTGACGAGCGGGTCCTGAGCGTGTTCCATGAACCGTGGCGGACCTGCGCACGGTCCTGGCCGAGGCGGCTGTGCTGCGGGAGCCCGTCGGGCATCGCGGTGCCGCGCTACGGCTGCTCGGCGCCCTCGCGTTCACCGGCGCTGACCAGGCCGGTCTCGTAGGCGACGATGACGGCCTGGACGCGGTCGCGCAGGGCGAGTTTGGCGAGGATGCGTGCGACGTGGGTCTTCACGGTGGCCTCGGCCAGGTGCAGCCGGGCGGCCAGTTCGGCGTTGCTCAGGCCGCGGGCCAGCAGGCCGAGGACCTCCAGTTCGCGTGGGGTGAGCGAGGCGAGGTCGCGGTGGAGCGCGGCGGTGTCGGCGCCGTTCCGGGTGAACCGCTGGACGAGGCGACGGGTGATGGTGGGCGCCAGCAGGGCGTCACCGGCGCGGACCGTGCGGACGGCCGCGGTCAGATGCTCGGGCGTGACGTCCTTGAGGAGGAATCCGCTGGCTCCCGCGGACAGGGCCGCGTAGACGTACCGGTCGAGGTCGAAGGTGGTCAGGATGATGACGCGCGGCGGGTCCGCGGCGTCCGTGAGGATGCGCCGGGTGGCTTCCAGGCCGTCCATCTCGGGCATCCGCACGTCCATCAGGACCACGTCGGGGCGGGTGCGGCGGACCGCGTCGACCGCTTCCGCCCCGTTCGTCGCCTCGGCGACGACGTCGATGCCGTCGGCACCGAGGATCATCCGGAATCCGGTGCGGACCAGGGTCTGGTCGTCGGCGAGGAGCACCCGCAGGGGCTCGGTCACGGTGTCTCCAGGGGGATGAGGGCTTCCACACGGTAGCCGCCGGTCAGGCGTCGGCCGGTGTGCAGGGTTCCGTCGTAGACGCCGAGGCGTTCGCGCAGCCCGATCAGACCCCGGCCCCCTCCGGTGCCCGCGCCCGGCCGGCCGCCGGTGTCGGTGACTTCCACCCGCAGGCGCCGGGTGCCGTAGTCCACGGTGACGGCCGCGTCGGCGCCGACCGCGTGCTTCACCGTGTTGGTCAGGGCCTCCTGGACCACGCGGTAGGCGGCGAGTTCGAGGCCGGGCGGGAGCGGCCGGGGCGGTCCCGTCACGGTCAGGGCGACCTTCAGTCCGGTGGCCCGGACCCGGCCGATCAGCGACTCCAGCTGGTCGAGGCCGGGTTGCGGGGCCAGATCCGCGACGGGGCCGGCCGTGCTCGCCCCGTCGTCCGCTCCCGCGTCGCGTGTGTCGTCGTCGGGCAGGGTGAGCAGTCCCATGACGTGGCGCAGTTCGGTCATCGCGGCCCGGCCGCCCGCCTCGACGGCGAGCAGCGCCTCGCCGGCCTGCTCGGGAGAACTCTTCATGATCTTGCGGGCGGCGCCGGCCTGGATGACCATCACGCTGACGTTGTGCGTGACGACGTCGTGCAGTTCGCGGGCGATCCGGGCCCGTTCGTGCTCGACGGCCCGGCGCAGCGCCGCCGCCTGTTCGCGTTCCAGGGCGGAGAGCCGGGTGCGGCCCTCGTCGGTCCGCAGCTTCCACGTGCGCAGGCCCACGGCGGCCAAGGCCATCGGGACCAGGATCAGCAGCGCGATGTACTCGTTGGGCACGATCGGCGTCACCGAGTTCCCGGCGGTCCCGACCAGCAGCACCGACACCGACAGCGCCGTCAGCGCCGCCACCCGGTACGGGCTGTGGACGGCGGCACTGTAGACGGCGATGACGAACGCGTAGAAGGTCAGCCGCATGACGCTCTGCGGCGTCGCCAGGGTCGCGGCCGTCACGACGCCCAGCACGGCGAGCGGATAGCGGCGGCGCAGCGCCAGGGCGCCGGAGGAGACGGCCGCGAGGGCCGTCATCGAGGCGAGGCCGCCGGGCCCGGACGGGCGTGGCACGACGACCGCCACGCCGGGGGCGATCTCCCGCACGACGACGTTGCCCGCGTTGTCGATGCCGTAGTAGACCGTGACGACGGCGAGGACCAGCGCCACCAGGACGTCGAACTGCCAGGCCCGCCGGGTGGGTCGCAGCGGCGGACCGCTCGGCGTCCGGGCGTCACGGACCGTCCGGATCGCGGCCTTCCGCAGCGGCTCCAGCGTCGTACGTACGTTCATCACCGGCTCATTGTCGTCGCCGTGCGCACCCGGGGGAGTCCGTCTCGGTGGTCATTCCGGGCGCCGCGGATACCCCGCTCGCCTACATCGCAGGGATGACGTGGGCGCGGGTCGTTCCAGCGCGGTACGGCAAGGGGTCCGGGCGGGCGACGCGGTCCGGCCGGGCCCGCTCCTAGCGTTCGGGCAGCCAACCGCCCGTATCCGAGGAGCCCTTCATGACCATGCCGGTGATCGAACTGCGCGGGGTGAGCCGCCGCTACGACGACGGTCCGCCCGCCCTGGACGACGTGTCGCTCACCGTGGAACCCGGCGAGGCCGTCGCGATCCTCGGCCCGTCGGGCAGCGGCAAGTCCACGCTGCTCAACCTGATCGCGGGCCTGGACCGGCCCGACGCGGGCACCGTCACCGTCGACGGGGTGCGGGTGGAGCGGCTGGGCGAGGCCGGATCGGCCCGGTACCGGCGGTCGAAGATCGGCATGGTCTTCCAGTTCTTCAACCTGCTCGACGACCTGACCGTCACCGACAACGTCGTGCTGCCCGCGCGTCTGGCCGGCACGGGCCGCCGCGTCGCGGACCGGCGGGCCGCGGAACTCCTGGAGGGCCTCGGCGTCGCCCGGCACGCCCGGACCCGCCCGGGCCGGCTGTCCGGCGGCGAGCGGCAACGTGTCGCGGTGGCCCGGGCGTTGATGAACCGCCCGCCGCTGCTCCTGGCCGACGAGCCGACCGGCGCACTGGACACGGCCGCCGGCCAGGACGTCAGCAGGCTGCTCACGGAACTCAACGCGCAGGGCCAGACCGTCGTCGTGGTCACCCACGACCTGGCGCTGGCCCGGTCCTGCACGAACCGTACGGTCCGGCTCGGCGACGGCCGGATCACCGAGGACGTCCGGGTGCCGGTCCTCGCCCCGGAGGCCGCCCGATGAGCACGCTCGGCACGGTGGTGCGCGCGGGGGTCGGCCGACGCCGGGTGCAGACGCTGGTGATCGGGCTCGCCACGATGATGGCGGTGGCCGCGTCGGTCCTGGGCGGAACGCTGATGGTGATCTCCGGAGCCCCCTTCGAGGACGCCTTCCGCAAGCAGCACGGCGCCCACCTGTCCGTCCGGTTCGACGCGAGCCGGGTGACCGCCGCCGAGCTCGCGAAGTCCGCGGCCGCCGACGGGGTCAGCGGCGCGGCCGGGCCGTTCCGCACGGCGACGGTCGTTCCCCGGCCGGACGAGGCGGGTCCTGGCTGGCCGATGACCGTGGCCGGCAGGTCCGGCCCCGGTCACGGCGTGGACGCGGTGGCGCTGCTCGACGGCCGGTGGCCGGCCCGGTCCGGCGAGATCGTGGTGTCCGCCGACTCCGCCCTCATCCCGACCCTGGGCAGGAAGCTCGCCTTTTCGCAGCCGCCCGGCGGGCCGACGCTGACGGTCGTGGGCGTCGCCCGCTCGGTCACACGGACCGCCGACGCCTGGGTGCTGCCCGCGCAACTGCCGGCACTCACCGCGCCGGGCGACGGCGGCTACCAGATGCTCTACCGCTTCACGGACGCTGACACCCCGGCGCAGGTCACCGCGGGCGGCCGGGCCGTGACCGCCTCGCTGGAGCGGGGTGCCGCCGTCGGCCGGCAGTCCTGGCTCACCGTCAAGAAGAACGCCGAGCGGGACACCGCCCTCTACGTCCCGTTCCTCATCGCGTTCGGCGCCCTCGGCCTCGTCATGTCGGTGCTCATCGTCGGCAACATCGTCGCGTCGGCTGTGGGCACGGCCACCCGCCGCATCGGCGTACTCAAAGCCGTCGGCTTCACCCCGGCCCAGGTCGTGCGCGCCTACCTGGGCCAGGCGCTGATCCCCGCCGCCGTCGGCGCGGCCCTCGGCCTCCTCGCCGGGCACCTGCTCGCCGTCCCCGTACTGGCCGAGGCCGAGGAGGCGTACGGATCGTCGTCCCTGGCCGTCGCCCCCTGGGTGGACCTGACGGTGCTCGCGGGGATGCTCGGTCTGGTGGCGGTGACGGCCTGGACCAGTGCGCTGCGGGCCGGCCGGCTGCGGACGGTCGACGCGCTCGCCGTCGGGCGCACCGCGCAGGCAGGGCGCGGCCGTTGGGCGGGCAGGATCGCCGGACGGCTGCCGCTGCCGCGGCCGGTCGCCCTCGGACTGACCCGGCCGCTTGCACGGCCCGGCCGCGCGCTCGCCATGGGCACCGCGATCCTGTTCGGCACCGTCGCCGTCACGTTCACCGTCGGCATGGGCGCCTCCCTCGGGCAGGTGATGAAGGCCAAGGCCCACGACGCGGCGGACGTCGTCGTGCCCGCGCCCGTGCCCGACTTCGGACCGCCCGGCCACGTCCCCGGGAAGAAGCGGCCGAAGACCGATCCCGCCGCGGTCGCCGCGGCCGTCGAGGACACCGCGGGAACGGGCAGGTACTACCGCGCGTCGACGGTACGGGCCACGATGTCCGGCGTGACCGGTACGGTCGACGTGGTCGCCTTCACCGGCGACGCCTCCTGGGGCGGCTACGCGATGGTCGCGGGACGCTGGTTCCACGGCCCCGGCGAGGCCGTGGTCCCCACCCCGTTCCTCGCCGCCACCGGCACCCGCATCGGCGACACCATCACCCTCGACGGCATGGCCGAACCGGTCACGGCCCGCATCGTCGGCGAGGTCCTCGACCCCCGCAACGAAGGCATGCAGGTCTTCACCGACGCCGCCACCCTCACGGCCGCGCACCCTGATCTGACGGACACCAGCCATCACGTCGCCGTGACCGCGGGCACCGACATCACCGGCTACGTCACCACGCTGAACAAGGAGTTGGCGCCCCTGGGAGCCACCGCACGGGCCGGCAGTCCCGACGGCGGCAGCGACATGGTCGCCACGCTCAACGCGCTGTCCGCGATCCTCACCCTGATGCTCGTCGCCGTCGCCGCGCTCGGCGTGCTCAACGGCGTCCTGCTCGACACCCGCGACCGCGTCCGGGAGATCGGCGTCCACAAGGCCCTCGGCATGACCCCGCGCCAGACCGTCGCCATGGTGCTCACCTCCGTCGTGGTGACCGGACTCGCCGGCGGAGCCCTGGGCGTACCGCTCGGCATCGCCCTGCACGGCCGGATCCTCCCGGCGATGGCCGACGGCGTGGGGCTGCGCCTGCCCGATTCCGTCCTGTCCGTCTACCACGGTCCCGAACTGCTGCCGCTCGCACTCGGCGGCCTGCTCATCGCCACGCTGGGCGCCCTCCTGCCGGCCGGCTGGGCCGCCGGGGCCCGCACCGCCACGGCTCTGCGCACCGAGTGACGCCGCGCAACCGAAGCCGCGGGGACCGGACTTGCGATCCGCCGGGCAGACCAAGGGGCGGCGTGCTCTACTCACGGTCATGCCGCTGCTCCTGCTGGACCTCGACAACACCCTGGTCGACCGCGACACCGCGTTCTGCGACGCCGTCGCCGAGTTCCTGGCCGCGTACGACCTGCCGCGGTCCGAACTCACGTGGATCAGGGGCCTCGACGAGGGCGGCTACGCCCCTCGCGCGCAGGTCGCCGCGGCGATGAACCGCCGGTACGGCCCCGCGGTGCCCGCCACCGCCGTCCAGTCCTTGCTGGACGGCGGTGGCGACGACCGGGTCACGGTGGCGGAGTCGACGCGCGAGGCGCTGGAGAAGGCCCACGCCGCCGGGTGGGTGAGCGTGATCGTCACCAACGGCACGACCGCGCAGCAGGAGTCGAAGATCCGCATCACCGGCCTCGACCGCCTCGTCCGGGCCTGGGTGGTCTCCGAAGCGGTGGGCCACAAGAAGCCCGAGCCCGAGATCTTCCACGCCGCGGCACGGGCGGCGGGACAGCCCCTCACGGGTGCGTGGATGGTCGGAGACTCCGCGCACGCCGACATCGCCGGCGCCAACGCCCTCGGCCTGCTCAGCGTATGGGTGTCGAACGGGCGCATCTGGACCGAGGAGAGCCACCGCCCCACGCACGTCGCGGCCCACGTGGGCGCAGCGGTCGAGCACGTCGTCGGCACGCTGTCGGCGTAGGGCGGGCTCCGGGGGCGATCGCGCCAGCGAATCCGGGGCTCACATCCGGGAGCGCAGGACGTCCACCTCACAGCCGGGCGCCGCCGGGTCGAAGCCGTGCTCGACCAGCCAGCGGACGATCAGCAGGCTGCGCAACGACCACCACGCGCGGATCACGTCGAGGTCGACGGCGGCGCCGTAGCCCGCGAGGAGGTCGTCGAGGTGTTCCTCGTGGCCGAGCGTCAGGGTCGCGAGGTCGAACAGGGCGTCTCCACGGCCCGCTTCGGACCAGTCGATGATGCCGGTGACCTCGTCGCCGTCGACGAACACGTGGGCGATCTGCAGGTCGCCGTGCGTGAACACCGGCGTCCAGGGACGCAGCGCGGACCCGGCGATCTCGCGGTTGCGCGTGACCAGGTCGGCGGGCAGGACGCCGTTCTCGACGAGCCACGCGCACTCGCCGTCGAGATCCGCCGTCAACCGGCCGACGCCGGGCCCGGACCAGGGCGGCAGTGGCGCGTCGTGCACCTTACGGACGGCGGCGCCCGCCGCGGCCCACGCCGCCGACGACGCGGTCGTCGGCTCGCCGAGACGGCCGAGCGGCGTCCCCGGGACCGCGGCGATCGCGAGCACGGGCGGCCTGCGCCACAGGACCCGCGGAGTCGGGACCGGCGCCAGGGCCATCGCCTCGACCTCGACGTCCGTGCGCGCCTGATCCGCGTCCACCTTCAGGAACACGTCCCCGACCCGCAGCGTCGCGCGCTCGGAATGGGCGACGACGACCTCGACCTCATCCATGGGGACCAGTATCCCGGGGCAACAACGCCCGCCGGGGGTACTGCAGGAATACTGCGGGGCATGGAACTGCGTGGGGACAACGTCCTGTTGCGGCCCGTGACGGCGGACGACGGAAAGATCCTGCACGGGATCGTGCGGGAGCCGGAGGTCGCGGCGTGGTGGTCGCCGCCGGACGACTTCGACAAGATGCTCGCCGTCGTCCACGAGGGCGAGGTCATCGGAGCGGTCCAGTACGACGAGGAGGCCGATCCCGAGTTCCGGCGGGCCGGGATCGACATCTTCCTGTCGGCGCGCCACCACGGCAGGGGACTCGGCACCGACGTCGTACGAACTCTCGCCCGGTGGCTGGTACATGAGCGCGGCCACCACCGGCTGACCATCGATCCCGCGGCGGCGAACACCGCGGCGATCCGCAGCTACGGCAAGGTCGGCTTCAAGCCCGTGGGGATCATGCGGGCGTACTGGCTCGACCACCGGACGGGTCGCTGGGAGGACGGCCTGCTGATGGACCTGCTCGCGGCGGAACTCACCTGACCCGACCGGACCCGACCTGACCTGACCTGACCGATCGGCCGACGACCTTCGCGAATCGCAGCAGGAAGCCGCCTCACTGGCCCACACTTTTCCCTACGTGAGAACGCACGGACGGCGGGGGTGAACGACCATGGCGGACGGATCGCGGATCCTGCTGGTCGACGACCACGAAGACACACTCGTGGCCCTGGAGGCGGCCCTCGCACCGCTCGGGCACGCCGTGGAACGGGCCGGCAGCGGCACCTGCGCGCTCAAGGCGGTGCTGAAGGGCGGGGTGGGTCTGATCGTCATGGACCTGCGCATGCCCGTGCTCAGCGGGATGGAAGTGGCGCGCTATCTGCGGCGGTTGGACCAGACGTGCCACATCCCGATCTTCCTGGTCACGGGGATGCGGTTGGACGACGACCTGACGGCGGAGGCGCTGGAGGTCGGCGTCGCCGACATCGTGAGCAAGCCGATCGACCTCAACGCCCTGCGGGTCAAGGCCAACTACGTGATGTGCAGGGGCGGGCAGACCGCCGGGCCGCGCTGAGGGCTCCATATCCCTCTTGTCGCGAACCTTCGGGAAAACCCAGAAGGTCGCGCCAGTGGCGGATTGTCAGCCCTAACATCCCCTCACGCGCACACGTCCCTGGGGAGGCGGCATGGTGTGGTTTCGCCCCGCACAGCACGTCCAGTTGAAGGTCACCGGTTCGGAGAAGCTCGCCGTCGTCCATGTGGCAGGTGAGTTGGACGTCGCGTCCGTGCCCGCCGTGGACCGGGAGGTGCAGCAGCTGATGACCGAGGCGGACGCCGTGGCGCTGGACCTGAGCCGCGTCACCTTCTGCGGGGTGGCCGCGGTGAACTGGCTGACGGACCTGCTCTGCCGGCCGGCCACCGCGGGGCGGGTGCGCGTCGAGCGTGCCCACAGCGAGGTCGTACGGATGCTCCGGCTTCCCGGCGAGCCGACCACCCTTCAGATCGCCCAGAACTGCCTGACGGCCGTCGGGATCCCGGACCGCCGTGACGACATCGCCTACCTCGACGAGCTGCTGAGCACGGCCCTGCGGATCAGCGGCACCGGCAAGGGCAACGCCCAGCTGTACGTACCCGAGCGCCGCGCCCTGGTCATCGCGGCCCAGCACGGCCTCCACCGGCCCTTCCTGAGCTACTTCGAGGCGGTTCCGGACGACGACGAGCAGACGAGCTGCGGCACCGCCGCGGGGGACCGCGCAGCCGTCTTCGTGGAGGAGGTGGCGACGTCGCCCATTTTCTGGGGCACGCCGTCGCTGGACGTGCTGGACGAGGAGCACGTGGCCGCCGTCGCCTCCGTGCCGATCACGGCTCCGGGCGGCCGGCTGATGGGAGTCGTGTCCGTGCACGCGGCGAGCCCGCGGCGCTGGAGCCTGGAGCAGCGCCGGGCCCTGTCCAGCCTGGCCCGGGCCAACCAGTCGTCGCCGCGCCCCCGCAAAGCCCTCGTCTGACATCCGGTTGACCCGCGACTACGCGGTCTTGACCGCTCCGCCGTCGATGAGGTGGTCGGTGCCGGTCGTCGCTGCGGCGCGGGGCGAGGCGAGGTAGGTGACGAGGGCCGCGACCTCCTCCGGTTCGACGAGCCGGTCGATGAGCATGCCCATCTGCGTGGGCAGCGCGGCCAGCAGGTCGGCGTGGGGGATGCCCAGCGTCGCGGCGAGTTCGGCGCCGTAGCCGGTCGGGCTCTCCCACATCGCGGTGCGGACCGGCCCCGGCGAGACGGTGTTCACACGCACGCCCCGCGACCCGAACTCCTCGGCCAGCGCCTTGCCGAAGGCGGTGACCGCGGCCTTGGCCGTCGTGTAGGCGACCGGCCCGCCGTGCGGTACGCGTGCACCCATGGACGACACGTTGACGACCGCGCCGCGTGCGGCCAGCAGTGCGGGGAGGGCGGCGCGCGTGACGCGGACGGTGGCGAGGAAGTTCAGGTCCATCACCTGCGACCACTGGGCGTCGGTGAGGTCGAGGAAGCCGCCGCTCAGTCCGCCGTCGCCGCCGCCGACGTTGTTGACGAGGACGTCGATCCCGCCCAGCGCCGTCACGGCTTCGGCGACCAGGCGCTGGGCTCCGGCCGGGTCGGCGAGGTCGACCTTGACGGGTACGACGCCGAACGCTTCCAGCTCCGGGGTGACGGTGCGGGCGGCGGCGACGACGCGTACGCCCTCGGCGGTCAGCGCGCGGACGACCGCAAGACCGATCCCGCGGCCGGCACCCGTGACGAGGGCGGTCTTGCCGTTCAGGTGCAGGTCCATGAGTTCCTCCGTAAAGAACTGCGTCTCGGTTGATGCAATGAAAGTAGAACGTGCGACAGGGCTGTTGCAAGTAGGTCTTGAATGGCGACAACCTTGTTATCGATGGCGGGAGTTGTCAGCGGCCGGGCGTACGGTCGCCGCATGACTGATCATCAGTGGGCGGGTGTGCGACGGCGGATCGAGGCGACGGGTGCCCGGTCCGGCGCTGCGGTGTTCGGGGCGGCGCAGCACGGATGGGTGCTCGAGAAGCCGCTCTCCGAAGGGGAGTTGGGTGAACTCGAAGCCCAGATCGGCGTGCGGCTGCCGGAGGAGTACCGGACCTTCCTGCTGCACGTCGGCGCGGGCGGCGCGGGCCCCGCGCACGGCCTCTTCCCGGTGCGCCGCATCCAGGAACGCTGGCGATGGGAAGGGGATGGCGCGGACATGACCGACCTGTCCCGACTGGCCGAGCCGTTCCCCGATCACGGGCCCGACCCCGAACTGCTCGACGCCCTGCTGTCCGAGCGTCCCGAGGAGGAGGACTTCGACGTCATCGAGGACTTCGACGACGCCATCGAGGCGTGGGACGAGCGCTGGGACGCGGTGATGTTCGCCCCGGAGCGCACCGTCGGCGCCGTCACCATCTGTCATCTGGGCTGCGCCCAGCGGGAGTTGCTCGTCATCAGTGGCCGGCACCGCGGTACGGTCTGGTCCGACCGCCGCGTGGACGACGTCGATCTCGAACCGCTCCTCGACGACGACGGCCGACCCCTGACGTTCGCCCGCTGGTACACCGGCTGGCTGCGTGACGCGGCCGAGCGACCCTGAGAAGATCAATCCCGTGACTGAGCCTGAGCACCCGACCGCTCGCGAGGCCCCGTGGGCGGGCGAGCAGACCCTGTACGACGTCGTCCCCCATCTCGACGCCCTGGTGGAGACGATCGGCCGGGACCTGGTCCTGGGGGAGTTCGCGCTGGCGCGCGACACGGCCCACGCGGCGGCGCAGATGCTCGTGGAGCAGGGGGAGCCGTCGGGGATCCGCGACGAGGCGACGGCGCTGCTCGTCGTCCGCGCACTCGCGGAGGCGGCGGCCGCCACGGAACGGGCGATCGACGCGGCGGGTTCGTAGCGCCGGTGGCCGGTGGCCCGTGATCGGTGGCCCGTGATCGGTGGCCCGTGATCGGTCGCCGCGTCCGCGGAAATGCAGTTGTCCGGGGGCGGGGTGGGTGGAGAGGGTGGCCGGGTGAGATCCGATCTGTGGCCGCGCCTGCTGACCTGGGACGAGGTCGATCCCGCCCGGCATCCCTTCGACGCAGGCACGGCCGCTCGTGACGTACGCCTGCTCGGCCCGGCCCGGTGCGTACCGCGGCGCCCCGATGTCCCCGTGGCCGATCCGGCGATGAGCGCCTGGAGCTTCGGCGACGGCAAGCTGTGGGCGGATGCCATGACGTACGCGCTGATCGAGCGGTACGGCCGGTGGGCCGCGGGCTGGCGGTGGGCGCACGACGAAGGCGACTTCGACGGCGGGCCCGTCGGGAGCTGGTGCTGCCCGCGGGACTCGATCACCACACCGGAGGAGACGCTCGACCGGGTCGTCGCCGCGCTGTGCGAGTGGCGGGCATGGCTGGAGGGCCTCGCCGCGCCGTTCGAGGCGTACCCCCTGGACCCCGCCGCCGTACAGGACCAGCGGATCCTGTGGGAGCGCGCCGCCAGGAGACTGATCGAGCGGGTCGCCGACCGCACGGGCTGCGGCAGCGGCTGGCACGCGCACTGCCGACAGGTGCTCAGCTGGTTCCTCACCCGGTGGGGAGTCGACCCGGACGTGGCGCGGGAGTTGGTCGAGTCGGCCGTCGGCGGGCGGTTCCACAGCTGGACGGAACCCGACACCGTGGTGATCGACGACGTCTCCGAGCGCCTCGCGCTGCTGCTGCCGGCGGACGACCGGCCGCGGCCGTCGTCCGATCGGGCCGCCGACCACCTGGAGGAATGGCTCGCGGTACGCGGTGCTGTCACCTGGTCCGAGGTACCCGCCGACCCGGACGAGGGAGAGCCCGTGACGGCGGTGTGCGACGGCGCGGCCGAGGACATCCGCGCCTTCGACGCCGCCCTCGACCCGGCCCGCGCCCAGGGCCTGCTCACCGCACTCGACCTGCTCCGCGCCGACGCGGCGCGCGGCACCCGGCTCGACTTCGAGCTGCTCCGGTCGTGGCAGCGGCACGTCCTGGACGCCCCTGAGCCGCCCGCGTTCCGCACTCTGCCCGCGTTCGCCAAGGAAGGCCGCGAACGCTACGGCATCGCCGCGGACACCCGAGAGCGCCTGGACGCCTGTCTGCACGAGAGCGCCAAGGACCACGGAGCACCCCTCGCCCTGGCCGCCCGCGCCGCGCGCGCCTACCTGGACGTCTGCTTCTTCCACCCCTTCGACGACGGCAACGCCCGCTCCGCCTTCCTCGCCCTCGTCTACGTCCTGGCGCGCGAAGGCGTCACCCTCGACAGCGTCTCCCTCCTCCGCCGCGTCGCCTTCCAGGCCGGCAGCGCGCAGGACGCCCTGAGCCTCACCCGCTACGTCGGCCTGCACATCGCGGGGGTGCGGCGGCCGGCGTCGAGCTGACATTCGGGGGCCCTGATCTGTCGTAGGGGCAAGGCGGCCCGAGCCGGCTCGGGCCCGAACCCGGAAAGGGCAGATCATGACGTTCACCTCGCACACCCTGCACCTCACCGCGCGCGGCACGGACGAGGCATCCGCCTGGTACCAGCGGGCGTTCGGGGCCGAGGAGCTCACCCGGCTGGTGGTCCCCGGCGGCCGGCTGATCCACGTCCAGGTCCGCATCGGCGCGCTCACCCTGATGCTGGCCGACGAGTTCCCCGAACTGGAGTCCTTCGGGCCGCTGCACTTCGGCGGCACGTACGGGGCCGTCTACCTGCACGTCGACGACGTCGACGCGGCCTGGCAGCGGGCCGTCGAGGCCGGAGCCACCGTGATCCGGCCATTGAGTGACGCCTTCTGGGGCGAGCGGGAGGGGCAGCTGCTCGACCCGTTCGGCCATCGATGGGGCCTGACGCAGCACCTCCGCGACGTCCCGACGGCCGAACTGCAGAAGCTCACGACCGAGGCGTTCTCGCAGGACAGCTGACCGCGTCGCCATCGACGGCGGACGCCAACAGCACGCACCCACAGCCGAGTTGGGGCCGGGCGCGGAATCCGGTCGGATCATGGCCGAGACGCACGGCCTCCATTGACACGCCTCCGGGGACTTCGTAGCTTCTCCAATCGTCGGGAATGCCGATGATTTGAGTTCTAGATCGTTAAGATTTCGGGGGAACGATGTCCGAACGAACGACGTCGACCGGCGGTCGGGGCTGGACCCTGGCCGTGGTGTGCGTGGCCACGTTCATGCTGTTGCTCGACCTGACCGTGGTGAATGTGGCGCTGCCCGACATCAGGGATGCGTTCGACGCGAGCTTCACCTCGCTCCAGTGGGTGCTCGACGCCTACGCGCTGGGGCTCGCGGCGGTGCTCCTGACGGCCGGCTCGCTGGCCGACCGGCTGGGCCGCAAGCGGGTCTTCAACGTGGGATTCGTCGTGTTCCTGCTGGCGTCACTGGCCTGCGGCCTGGCGAACGACGTCGCCGTGCTGTCCGTGGCCCGAGGCGTCCAGGGCCTCGGCGGGGCCGTGCTCTTCGCCGTCGGGCCGGCCCTCATCGGGCAGGAGTTCCAGGGCAAGGACCGCGGCAAGGCCTTCGGGATCTTCGGCGGTGTGGTCGGACTGTCCATCGCCTTCGGGCCGCTCATCGGCGGCGCCCTCACCGATGGGCTGAGCTGGCGCTGGATCTTCCTGGTGAACGTCCCGGTCGGGCTGCTCGCCCTGGCCGTGAGCGGGCTGCGGATGCGCGAGTCCCGCGCGGAGGCCGCCTCCGCCGTCGACTGGTGGGGCATGGTGCTCTTCACCGGCGCGCTCACCCTGCTGGTCCTCGCGCTGCTGCGGGGCGAGGACGAAGGGTGGGGCAGCGCGCCCATCCTGGGGATGTTCGCGGCCTCCGCCGTCCTCCTCGCCGTGTTCGCCGTCGTGGAGCGGCAGCGCGGCGAACGGGCCATGTTCCAGCTGGCGTTGTTCAGGAACGTGACGTTCAACGGGGTGTCGGTGGTGACCCTGGTCTGCGCCGCGGCGACGATGTCGGCGATCTTCCTCCTCGTCTCGTACGTGCAGAACGTGCTGGGCTACTCGCCGTGGGAGACCGGCCTGCGGTTCCTTCCGCTGACGGGCACGCTGTTCGTCGCGGCCGCGATCGCGGGCTCGCTCACCACCCGGGTGCCGCAGCGGCTGCTGATGGGGACCTCCCTGGCCCTCATCGCGACCGGCCTCGGCCTCGTCGCCCTCACCGGCCCGGACACGCCCTGGACGGCGCTGCTGCCGAGCATGTTCGGCATCGGTCTGGGCATGGGGCTGTTCAATCCGCCGCGCGCGTCGCTGTCCATCGCCGTCGTCGAACCGGACAAGGCGGGCATGGCCTCGGGGATCAACGAGACGTTCCAGCAGGTGGGCGTCGCGATCGGGATCGCCGGCTTCGGAGCGGCGTTCCAGGGCCGGGTGAGCGATCTGTTCGCCCAGTCCGACGCGGGTCGTCAACTCGGAGCCTCCGCCCATGAGTTCGGCGACGCCGTCGCCGCGGGCGGCGGAGCCGAGGCGATCGACCGCGCACCGGCCGGGCTCGCACCGGCCCTCGAAGCGGCGGCCCGCACCGCGTTCGTGGACGGACTGACCGACGTGATGCTGGTGTGCGCGGCCCTCGCGGTCGTCGGCTCGCTCGTGGGCTTCCTCTTCATCCGCACCAGGGACCTGCACGAGAGCGCCAGGGGAGACGCCGCGAACGGCCAGGACGCACAGGGGAGTTCGCAGGACGGGGCCACCGGCGAGCAGCCCGTGGGGGAGCCCGTGCCCGCCGGTGGGGAGCGCTAGGGCCTGTCGTCACACCGAAGCACTGGCGGTGGCACCGGCCTTGGAGGCCCGGTTCCACCGCCAGTACGCTTTGCAGGACCGACGATCGGTGTCGGCGACGTTCGACGGCGCCGAGCAACTCAGCCGAGCAACTCAAGGGGGAACGGCCGCATGGCACAGACGACGCCCAGTCCGGCGCAGGCCGCCGGGTTCGACTTCCCTCTCGTCCGCAGGACCGGCTACCTGCTGAACAAGGCCGGCTCGATCCTCATGGAGGACGCGGAGCACGCGCTCGCCGAACAGGGCATGCGGCTGCGCTACTTCTACGTGCTCGCCGCGCTGGAGAGCGACCTGACCCTGTCCCAGCAGGACCTGAGCCGACTGCTCCACCTCGACCCCACGACCATGGTGGCCCTCATCGACGAGATGGAGCGGGCCGGGCACGTGGAGCGGCGGCGCAACCCCGCGGACCGCAGGCGGTACATCCTGCGCCTCACCGACGACGGGCGGGCGGCGCTGGAGCGTGCGGGCCGGGCCGTCGACGCCGTCGAGCGGGACTTCCTCGCGGCGGTGCCCGCGGAGGACCGCGACCGGCTGCGCGCGCTGCTCGGCGAACTCCTCGCCGACCGCTGGCCGCGCGTGATCGCCTGCGAGTGAATCCGGGACTCCGGTGTTTTTGGCGAAACCCGAACCAGAACCGGAACCGGAACGAACCAGATCCATAAACTGGAATTATCGAATCCCTTTATGGGAAACTCTTTTGGATGGATCTGTGGAGGGTGTCACACCTCTTCCTATGAAGCGCTTTCTCCGAAGTGTGCCGTGTTAGTCTTTTTTCTGTTCGGGCCGAGCGGCCCGAACACGGGGGAAGGTTTAACGGGGAATGAACTGCATAGGGAACGGCAAGAACAGCAAAGAGTTATTCTACGGATCTCTTGACAGCTGCCTCGGGCCGGGCAGCTCGCGCTTCTTCGGCAGCGGGTACAAGCGCGTCACGCAGACCCTCACGCACATCACCACCGACGGCGGCGCTCGCCCGGGCGCGCTCGTCACCGCACGCGGGACGCTCACGTACCCGCGCGACTGGTCCCGCAAGTCGGGAGCCGGAGACCTCCGGCCCCATCTGAGCAGCATCGACGCCCTGGTGCTCGCCGCCAATCTGGCGGAGGTGCACATCGCCCGGGCCTTCGGCCTCGACCCGGCCGAGCGGCGCAGGATCTGGCTGCGACACGCCGACGTACGGGCCGGGAGCAGCCCGCACGAGGAGCTCACGGACTTTCCCGTGGAAGGCAGGCTCGTCACCGTCGAAGGCCCGGCCGACGACGCCACCCTGGCCAGCACCTTCGAGTGCCGGGTCGGCCGGCTGAAGGTGCGCTGCACGCTCGTCCACGCACAGGGCGGCAGGGCCGGCGAGCCGGTCACGTACTCCGACGAGAAGCAGGCCCTCGGGCCGGCCCGGTCCCGCCACTACGGCGCGGGCTACAAACAGCACGAACAGCACGCCGAGCAGGTCCGCGTCGACCTGGACCGACAGCAGGTCAGCGTCCTGCAGCGCGTCGTCGCCGACGACGCGGACGCCACCACGCCCACCTGCGGAGCGGAAGCGGCCTACGGTCCTTCGGTCTCCCTGGTCGACGCGCTCGTGGGCGTGGCCCAACTGGCGCAGATCCTGCTCTACGCCCAGGACGGACTGTCGCGCGGCGACAGCGACACCCTCTGGATGCGGCGCTTCGTCATCAGCGCGCGCACGCCGGT
The DNA here is from genome assembly GCF_024448165.1 of Streptomyces longispororuber. Taxonomy (GTDB): domain Bacteria; phylum Actinomycetota; class Actinomycetes; order Streptomycetales; family Streptomycetaceae; genus Streptomyces; species Streptomyces longispororuber_A. The sequence goes on along the minus strand of NZ_JAMOLN010000055.1, from coordinate 11,054 downwards.
ACGCCCACTGGGACGCAGCTTCGTCCCGACCGTGCGCACCGAGAACAGCAGGATCCTGCCCATGGGCGACACGCGCTGGCGCACCGCGGAACTGGCGGTCGACGACTTCGCCGGGATCGGCGGACGCTGTTGGCTCGCCCATCGCCTGCCGGACGCCGCGTAAAAGACGCTTCAATTACTGGTCAATTCTGCATCCGGGTCGTCCCATGACATCCGGTCCGCAGGACTGCCGGAGAATTCCCGGTGGTTACCGGAAAGCGTCGGCCTCATTAATTCCTGGACCGCCGGACGGCGAATGCACCGCTCGATTCGCCGTCCGGTAGTCCCGGCCTGCGCGGAGTCAAGGAGCTGCGCGCGCATTTCACGCCAGAAACACCAACGGGGGAACCACGTCATGCGTTTTACACCCACGCTCCGATTAGGGGACGTGCTCGTGATACTCGAAGGTCCGGCCCGCGTGGTCTGGCACGAGACCGCCACCGGGCACGGACAGAAGAACTGGACACCGACGGGACTGTGGCCGGACGAGGCGCAGCGCACCCAGGTGCGCGAGCACCTCGACGGCGAGCGGCCGCTGCTCGTCCTGCTGGACGACGCCCGCAGCCACGTGCCGATGCTGCGCGAGGAGTGGCAGGCCGCACCGTGCCGTGTCGTCCACGATCTGGTGGGCGCCGACTGCGCCGACCTCGCCGACGACGGGGACGAGATCGTCGACGTCCGGCTGCCGTTCCTCGACTGGCTTCCGCAGGCACACCGTGAGCGCGCCGCACGCTTCCTCGCCGAGAGTGACGCGGAGCTGTCCCGCACGCCGATGGCACTGCTGCCGCCCCTGCTGGCCGAGGAACCACGGCCTGGACTGCCCCGCAGCCCGCGCTTCGCCCGCCGACTCCTGCCGAACGCGCTCACCGCGGACCGCCTCGCGGCAGCCGTCGAGCACCTGTTCACCGGCGCGCAGCGCCCGCACGCGGCCACGGCCGGCTGTGAGGCCACCCGATGAAGCAGCCGCCGACGCCGCACGCCGATCCGCTCGGACCCGTCTTCAGCCAGCGGGACATCGGCCGGCTGCTCGCCGAGACCGCCGCACGCAACCTGGCGCTCACCGGCCGACGGCCCGCCCCGCCCACCACCGCCACGAGGAGCCGATGATGGGACGCTCGGTCATGGTCACCGGCGGCAACCGAGGCATCGGACTCGCCGTGGCCACCGCCCTGGCCGCCGACGGCGACCGCGTCGCCGTCACCCACCGCGACAGCACACCGCCCGACGGACTGCTGGGCGTGCGCGCCGAGATGACGGACCCGGAGAGCATCGACACGGCCTTCCGACAGGCCGAGGACGCACACGGGCCCGTCGAAGTACTCGTCGTCAACGCCGGGATCACCCGGGACAAGCTCCTGCTGCGCATGGACGAGCAGGACTTCACCGACGTCGTCGACGTCAATCTGCACGGCGCCTTCCGCACCGTCCGCCGCGCGGTGCGCGGCATGCTGCGGGCCCGCTGGGGACGGATCGTCCTGATCTCGTCGATGACCTACGCGTACGGGGCGCCGGGTCAGGTCAACTACGCGTCGGCCAAAGCCGGAATGCTCGGCATGGCCCGCTCCCTGGCCTGGGAACTCGGCCCGCGGAACATCACGGTCAACGTCGTCGCGCCCGGCCTGATCGACACGGCCATGAGCCACGGGATCACGGCCGACAGACGCGCACACCTCCTCTCCATCACACCGCTCGGCCGCGCCGGCGAGACGGCCGACGTCGCCGCCGCCGTGCGCTACCTCGCCGGTGAGTCCGGCCGCTTCGTCACCGGAGCCGTCCTCCCGGTCAGCGGCGGCCTGGGCCTCGGCGGCTGAGTCCCGCACCGCACACCCCGGCCCCGGCCGGGCCATCCACGACGGAAGAGAAGACACCATGGACACCATGGGGAACACGAGCACCCCGGCCCCGACGAGCGCCTCCGCCGCTGCCACCACGCAGCGGGGTCTGCACCTGGCGATCTCCGGGACGTACTCCAGCGGCAAGAGCACCACGACCGAGACCCTGTCGATGGCGACGGGCATTCCTCGTACCCACGCGATGACCTCACGGGAGATCCTCCTCGACCTCGTCCCGGGCAAGCAGGTCCAGGAACTGAGCGCGATGGAGCTCACGATGCTGGGGCTGCGGCGGCTGGAGGAGCGGATCCACAACGAGTCGGGCGAGGGGGCGTTCATCTCCGACGGCTCCGTGATCCACGAGTGGATCTACGGCGAGGCGCGCATGCGGGTCGGCATCAACCCCGGCGCGAACCTGCTGGTGCGGACGGCGAAGAACGTGGCAGGACTGCCCGTCAAGCGGTTCTACCGCCAGTACATGGACGCGTACGGCGCCGTCGCCAAGGCCCGCGCCAAGCGGATCTACGACGCCTACGTGCACCTGCCGGTCGAGTTCGAGATGAAGGCGGACGGCCACCGGCCGGTCTCCGAACCGTTCCGCAGGATGTCCGACGAGCTGCTCATCGACACCCTGGAGGAGCTGGAGATCCCGTACCACGTGGTGGGCGGCAGCGTCCGGGAACGCGTGGAGCGGATCGTCGAGATCTTCGACCTGCCCCTGGTGATGCCGCTCGACGAGGCGATCGAGCGGGCCGGCGCGAAGGTGCGCGAAGCCACCCGGGTCCTGGAGCAGGACGCCCGCTTCCACGATGCCCAGCGGGTCAAGTCCCTGCGGCGGCGCATCTCGTACGCGATGCGCTTCTGACGGCGGCCGTCTCCCTGCACACGGCGGCCGTCTCCCTACAATCGTGCCGTGTTCGAGTACCACGGCTGGATCACGGTGCGGGAGACCGCGGGGAGCGACGACGACGAGGGCCGGCTGCGGCAGATCGTCGCGGAACTGCAGCGTCGCATCGATCTGATGGCCGACCCCTACCTGCTCGACCTCAGGTGGATGAACGGCGAGCCGTTCATCCACCTGGGAGGCCATGCCAATCACGCCCCGTCGACCGATGTCGTCGAGCTGTTCGAGCAGGTGGCCGCGGTGGCTCCCGGCTCCTACGGGCTGCTCCACGTCCTCGACGACGAGGACCCGGAGCACGGCAACGAGGTGCGGGTGATCCGGCTCGTCCGGGGCCGGGTCACCCGGCACACCGAGACCCTGTTGTCCCCGTGCGTCCCCACGCTGGAAGATCCCTTCACAACGATCTGATAGCGGCAGCCGGGGACGGACCGGCACGGTGTGAGGGTGGGGCGCATGACGTGGAGAACCGCCCCGCCCGCCGCGCTCGTCGCCGTCTGCGGTGTGCTGGCGCTGCTCGCCGGATGCGGCAGCGGAACGCCGGGCGAACGAGACGACGGGGCGTCGCGCAGCGGGAGCCCGACACCGCTCGCCGCGCCGACCGCGAGCCGCGCCCCGGCTCCCGGCAAGGGCTCGCGCGACCCCGACGACCTGAACGGCGACGGCCACCGCGATCTGCTGCTGCCCCTCGACACACCGGGCGGCGAACCGCAGTGGGAGCCCGCCGACGGCCGGATCCTGGTGGTCTACGGGTCGTCGGGCGGGCTCGATCCGGTGACCCGCGCCGTGTACGGGCGCAGCGACCTGGGTCTGCCCGCCGCGGTGTCGACGTCGGGCGTCGAGCGGCCCGAGGACATCGACGCACGCCGGGTGGCCACCGCCGATCTCGACGGCGACGGCTTCGCCGATCTCGTGGTGCCCCACACCGGGCGGGAGCGGGCGACCGACGGGAACGTCACGGCCCAGCGCTCCACGCTGTACGTGGCCTGGGGCTCCCCGCACGGCCCCGGCGCGCCGGGCCGGAAGGCCACCCCCGTACAACTCCCGCAGAGAGCATCAGTGTTGGGGCTCAAGCAGGTGGTCCGCGGGGACTTCGACGGGGACGGGCACCACGACCTGGCCGGGGTGGGGGACACCGGCAGCGACGTCTGGTTCCTGTACGGACCGTTCGACCGGTCGACGGGGGCGCCCGCGCGCACCGGGACGCTGCCCGGCAACGGGGGATCGCTGTACGCCGACCCGGGCGCCGTCGACACGCCCGGCGACGAGCCGCGGACGACCCCGCTGCTCCAGCACGCGACCGACGACGGCGAACAGTCGGGCAACACGCTCTACACCGACCCCGCCACCGGCCGGGGCCGCGAACTGCGCGCGGGCAACGCCCGGGCCTTCGGCGACTTCGACGGCGACGGGCGGCGCGACGTCGCCGTCGGGGACGACGGAAGCCGCAACGACGAGCCCGGGTCGGAGAGCGAACCCCCGGAGGTCGACGGTTCCTTGACGGTGTACCCGGGAGACGGCGGCCCGCCGGTCCGCCGTGAACTGCCGCGGTCCGCGCTCCCGCGCCGCGGATTCTCCACGCCACTCGTCTACGTGGCGGCGGACCCGGACGGCGACGGCCGCGACGGCATCCTGCTGCCGACGTACGACGGCGTGAGCCTGCTGGAGGACCTCGACGGCACGGGAGGTTCCGCGACCATGGTCCGCGAGGGCCCCGCACGGGCCCACGGCAAGAAGCTCTCCGCCCAGCGGCGCCACGCACGCCCGTACACGGCCGCGGACTTCGACGGGAACGGCCGGGACGAACCGGTCCTGAACTGGAGCGCCGACCCGATGTACGGGTACTACGGGGACGCCCCGACACACTGGTGGGTCACGGACGGCGTCACCGCCCGCGACCGCACGGCCTTCGACGCCAGTGCCTGGGTGGAGCCCCGGGTGTGGGCGTCACCGTCCGGCTGAGGCGGCGCGGCCGATCCGTGCGGCCGGTCCGTGCGGCAGATCCGTGCGCACCGACGATGGAGCTCCGACGAGGGAACAACGGGGGAAACGTGTCACTCTACGATCAGCTTCCGGCTCTGATAGGTGTCGTGGTCGGCTCGCTCGGCTCGTTCGCCGCACAGAGCCTGACCGAGCGCCGCAGATGGCAGCGGCAGCGGGAGGAGCGCTGGGACGAGAAGCGCTTCGAGACGTACGGCCGGTACGCCAACGCCCTCAAGGCCCAGCTCAGGATCGCCCAACGCATCGGCTCCGCCCTCGGGTTCACCGACGTGGCCGATCCGCTGCCACCGGCCGAGGGGCTGCCCCTGCTCGCCGAGGCGGAGTCCCGGCGGGCCACCGAGTGGGAGTCGGTCCTCCTGGTCGGGGACGCGGTGACCGTCGCGGCGGCGCGACGCTGGCACGAGACGATCTGGACCATCGAACTCCTCGTACGGGACGGCTCGTTCGACGCCGACAAGTGGTCCAGGGCCCATCAGCTGGCCAGCGCGGCCCGCGACGACTTCTACAAGAGCGCCAGGAACGACCTCGGCATCGGGGGCGGCCCACCGCCGTCGGGGCAGTGGCCGCGGTCGTGGCGGGCCGAGCTGTCCGGCTGACCGGATTCCCGACATTGTTTGACGCGGCCGGATCGGGCCAACCGCACAGCATGGCGAATCCACAGCAGAACGAGACCATCAAGGGCCGCGCCGCGAAGACGGCGAAGCCGGCCACCACCAAGACCACGGAACCGGCCACCGAGTCGGTGACCGGGAAGACCGCGGACGCCGTGGAGTCGGCGGGCAAGGGAGCGGCCCGTGCCGCCGATTCCACGGGCACCGGCGCGGCCCACGCGGTCGCGTCCACCGGCGCCGCACTGGCGAGCGCCCGCGACAACGTGACGTCGGCCGCGCAGCGCGTGACGTCCGTGGCCACGACGGCCTGGGCGCTCGTCAAGAACCGCAAGGCCGTCGCCGCGGGCGTCGGGGTCGGCGCGACCGCGCTGGCCGCGACCTCCTTCGCCGCCGGGCGCCGTGCCGAGCGGGCCGGGCAGGGGCCCGTCACCCGCCTCACCGGTGGGCGCGTCTGACCTGCGACGGGGAGGTCACCCGCGGTCGGCGCGCAGCGCCACCGCGACCAAAGCCGCGTCGCCGGGCCTGCGCACGTCGCGGCCGGTCAGCTGGTGGAAGCGGGCGAAGCGGTGCTGGATCGTGTTCCGGTGGCAGTAGAGGGCGTCGGCCGTGTCCGCGATGGAGCCGCTGCCCGAGAGGTGCGTACGGACCGTCTGCAGCAGCCGGTCCGCCTCCGTGGCGGTGACGTCCGGTCCGTCGAGACCGCCCAGGACGTCGGCCGCCAGATCGCGGGCGAAGTCGCCCGCCCGATGGGCCAGTACGTCCAGCCAGCTGTCCTCCAGCAGGCGTGGTGACGTGGCGTCGGGCGGCAGCACCTGGGCCGTCGCCACGGCGAGGACCGCGGCCCGCGGCACCGAGGAGAGTCCCGTCGTCGGCGGCGCGACACCGCAGGGCGAGTCGCCGAGCTGGTCGAGGACGCCCTCCCGCGTGGTGCGGCTGCCCAACTGCACCACCAGGACGGCGTCCCCGCCCACCATCTGCTGCTGCACCGGCGCGCCCGCCGCCCGCAGGGCCATGGCCGCCCGGTGCAGTCCTGGGCCGTCCGCCGCGGACGACGCCGCGCACAGGTAACGGCCCGACGCCGTGAAACCCAGGGCGAGGCCCGCGTCCCTGACGACCGTCGGGTTGCGGCCCTCGCTCTCCAGGAGCCGGGCGAACCACATGCGCCGCTCGTCCTCCTCGCGCCGCCCCATCTCCAGGATCGTCCGCTGGTACGCCGTCATGATCCCGGTGACGTGGCCCTCGACGGCCTCCCACACGTGGTAGGCGGACTCCACCAGCTCCGTCATGTCCGCCGGGTCCGCGCGCCTGACGAGCGCCGCCCACACCACGCGGAAGTCCAGCCGGGCCGCCTGCAGGAGCGCATCGAGCGGCACACCCTGCCGGGCGCGGTCCTCGCCCACGCGCTGGGAGACGCCGGCGATGTGCGGCGGCACCGGAAGCTGCGCCACGGTGCGCAGCAGCAGCTCGAAGGCGTGCCACGCGGTGTCCCGGAACTGGACGTCGGGGACGCGGTCCGCGTACGTGGTGCGGACCGGGCGGACCATCTCCAGCCAGTCGCCGATCAGCCCGTCGATGTTGTCCAGGCACTGCCCGGCCAGTTCCGCGATGCGCGGTGAGGGCGGTGGCAGTTCGATGTCCGGGCGGAGTGGATTGTGCATGTGACCAATCCTGGGTGACGCAGGGGCGATGTTTCAACGTTGGATTTGTGCCTGCTGCCACGGAAGCTGGGGCAGTCCCGCGGCACCCCGCCCGGGTCCCGTCGCACAGGAGGGCCACTCGGCCGTGCATCTGACCCCTCGAGAACAGGAACGGCTCCAGCTGTTCACCGTCGCCGAGCTCGCCCGGCGCCGCCGCGCACGGGGCCGCCGTCTCAACGCTCCCGAGTCGATCGCCCTGATCTGCGACGAGATCCTGGAGGCCGCCTGGGACGGGCTGAGCCTCGACGAGGTGATCGAGGCGGCGGGCCGGGTCCTGACCGCGGACGACGTGCTGGACGGCGTCGCCGACATCGTGACGACCGTGCAGGTCGAGGCGCTCTTCCCGAGCGGCACCTCGCTCGTCGCCGTCGACCGCCCGATCGGGCCCGGGAGCGCCGAACCGCCGGGCGCGGTCCGCACCGGCCCGGAGCCCGTCGAGATCAACGTGGGGCGCCCCCGCACGACCCTGACCGTGCGCAACACCGGTGACACGGTTGTCTACGTCTCGTCGCACTACCCGCTGCACGAGGTCAACCAGGCCCTCGAACTGGACCGGGAGGCCGCCCGCGGGCTGCGCCTCGACATCGCCGCCGGCACCGCGCTCACCTTCGCGCCCGGCGAGGAGCGCGAGGTCGTCCTCGTCCCCGCCAGCCGCAAGACCCAGGAGCGCGCATGACCAGCATCGACCGCCGCACGTACCACGCCCTGTACGGGCCCACGACCGGCGACCGGATCCGGCTCGGCGACACCTGCCTGTGGGTGGAGGTCGAGGCCGATGACGGCACGCCGGGCGACGAACTCCTCGGCGGCTGCGGCAAGACGGTCCGTGACGGACTGCTCGCCTCCCCGCGCTCCGACCGTGACTCGGCGCTCGACATGGTCGTGGCGGGAGTGGTCCTGATGGACCCGGTGCTCGGAGTGCGCAAGACCGACATCGGCATCAAGGACGGCCGCATCGTCGCCGTCGGCGGCGTCGGCAACCCGGACGTCATGGACGTCGAGTACGCCATCGACTCGCACACCTCGGTCGTCCCGGGGGAGGGGCTGATCGCGACGCCCGGCATCGTCGACAGCCACGTCCACCTCTCCTCGCCCGAAGTGGCGCCCGCCGCGCTCTCCGCGGGCGTCACCACGCTCGTCGGCATGGGCCTCGGCGGCGTCTGGGAGATCGGCTGCAACCCCGCCCACAACCTGCACACCCTGATGAGCGCCTGGCAGGGCACCCCGCTCAACATCGCCTTCCTGGCCCGGGGTTCGTCGAGTTCGCGGGCGCTGCTCGACGAGATCACCCTCGCCGGGGCCGGCGGCTTCAAGATCCACGAGGACTTCGGGGCGACACCCCGCATCATCGACAACTGCCTCGACACCGCCGAGCAGGCCGACCTGCCGGTGGCCCTGCACACCGACTCCATGAACGAGTCGGGCTATCTGCGGGACACCATCGGCGCCACGCGCGGCCGGACCGTGCACGCGTACCACGTGGAGGGCGGCGGCGGGCACCCCGACCTCCTGGAGATCCTCTCCGAGCCGAACATCCTGCCGTCGTCGACCACGCCCACCATCCCGTACACCCCGAACACGGTCGGCGAGCTCTTCCCGATGACGATGACCGTGCACCGGCAGAACCACCACTCCGCGAGCGACGTCGCGATCTCCAAGGGCCGGATCCGCGAGCACGCCATCGCCGCCGAGTACGCCCTGCACGACCTGGGGGCCATCTCCATCGTCAACTCCGACTCCATGGGCATGGGCCGGATCGCCGAGACGGTGCGCCGGACCTGGCAGCTCGCCCACGTACAGGCCCTCGCCAACGGCGGCGGGGGAGTGGAACGGCCCGAGAACGTCAGGGCGTTGCGCTACCTCGCCAAGATCACCCTCAACCCGGCGATCGCCCACGGCCTCGCCCACGAGGTCGGCACCGTGCAGGCGGGACGGATGGCGGACCTCGTGCTGTGGGACCCCAAGTGGTTCGGCAGCAAGCCGGAGCTCGTCATCAAGTCCGGGTTCGTGGCGTGGGGCAACACCGGCTCGGGATCCGGGTCGACCCGGCTCACCCAGCCGCGCGTCTACCGGCCGTACTACGGTGCGCTCGGCGCCGCGCCCGCCCGGCTCGCCAAGGTCTTCGTCGCCGAGGCCGCCCTCCAGGACCGGGCCGCGCGGGCCGCCCTGCCGAGCGGACTGACGTACGCACCGATCCGCGGCAGCCGCGGCCTCACCCGCGCCGACATGCTGCACAACACCGCGACACCGCGCGTCGTCGTGCCCCGCGAGCCCGCGCCCGTCCTCGTCGACGGCGTGGCCACCGGCACCGCGCCCGCCACCGAGCTGCCGCTCGCGCAACTGCACCACCTGGCCTGAGAGGCAGCCACTCCATGCGACTCGACCTGCTCGTCCGCAACGCCCGCATCCGCACCCTCGACCCCGACCGTCCCACCGCCCACACCCTCGGCGTCCTGCACGGCACCGTCGTGGGGCTCGACGACGACGTGGCGGACCTGCCCGCGCGGCGCGTCCTCGACGCGGGCGGCGCCACCGTGCTGCCCGGCTTCAACGACGCGCACTGCCACACCGCCTGGTTCGGCCTGACCCTCACCCAGCTCGACGTCTCCACGGCCCGCTCGGTCGACGAGGTGTACGCCGCCGTCGCCGCGTACGCCGAGCACCTCGCCCCGGACGCCTGGGTGATCGGTGCCGGGCTCGACCACCACAAGCTCGGCGGCCGCCATCCGCACCGCGATGCCCTCGACCGGGCCGCGGGCGGCCGGCCCGTCTGGCTCAAGCACACCTCCGGGCACGCCTGCGTCGTCAACACCCCGGTGCTCGCCGCGGCCGGCGCGCTGGACGAAGCCTTCCGCGATCCGGTCGGCGGTGTCGTCTCCCGCGACGAACTCGGCCGCCCGGACGGCCTGTTGGAGGAGACCGCGCAGCGGCTCGTGCAGCGGCAGGTGCTGCCGTACCCGGTGGAGACCGTCGCCGACGCCGTCGACGCGGCGACCCGCCACTACCTCACCGAGGGCGTCACCAGCTTCACCGAGGCGGGCATCGGCGGTGGCTGGATCGGGCACACGCCGGTCGAGCTCGGCGCCTACCAACTCGCCCGCGACACCCGCCGGTTGCACACCCGTGCCCAGCTCATGGCCGCGTCCGACGTGCTGCACCCGCTGACCGCGCACGCCGACGACGGCATCACGCTCGGGCTCGACCTCGGCCTGCGCACCGGATTCGGCGACGACCGGCTCTCCCTCGGGCCGGTGAAGATCTTCCTCGACGGTTCGCTGCTGGGCCGCACGGCAGCCGTCACGGAACCCTTCTGCGGCTGTCCCCACAACGAGGAGCGGCCCACCGGCTACTTCCAGGGCGACGCCGACGCGATGACGGACCTGGTCGTCGCCGCGCACCGGTCCGGCTGGACGGTGGCCGCCCACGCCATCGGCGACCGGGCCGTCGACCTGGCCCTCGACGCCTTCGCGCGCGCCGGGGCGGAGCACGAGCGCCCCGGCGTCCGGCACCGGATCGAGCACGCGGGCGTGGTCCGCCCCGATCAGCTGGCCCGCTTCGCCGAGCTGGGTGTGGTGCCCGTGCCGCAGCACAACTTCCTGCACGCCTTCGGCGACGCGATGGCCGCCGCGCTCGGCCCCGAGCGCACCGCCTGGTCGTACCGGATGAAATCCTTCACCGACCTCGGACTGCCCGTCCCCGGCAGCTCCGACCGGCCCGTGGCGCCCGGCGCACCGCTGCCCGCGATCCAGTCGATGGTCACGCGACTGACCGAGACCGGCATGCCGTACGGTCCGGACGAGAGCGTTCCGGTTCTTGCCGCGCTGCATGCCTGGACCGAGGGCTCCGCCCGCGCCACCGGCTTCGGCGGGCGCAAGGGACGCCTCGTCCCCGGACAGCTCGCCGACCTCACCGTCCTGGACGGCGACCCCGTCCGCACCGACCCCGACCGCATCGGCGCGATCCGGGTCCTCGC
>NZ_JAMOLN010000054.1 GCF_024448165.1 Streptomyces longispororuber | reverse complement strand
CGCACCACCCGCGCACGGGCCCAGCATCACGCTGATCTGCGGGATGACACCCGACGCCTTGGTGTTGCGCTGGAAGATCCCGCCGTACCCGGCGAGCGCCGAGACGCCCTCCTGAATACGGGCACCCGCACCGTCGTTCAGCGACACCAGCGGGGCACCGGCCGCGATGGCCATGTCCATGATCTTGTGGATCTTCGTCGCGTGGGCCTCGCCCAGCGCGCCACCGAAGATCCGGAAGTCGTGCGCGTACACGAAGACCGTACGGCCCTCGACCGTGCCCCAGCCGGTGATCACACCGTCCGTGTACGGCTTCTTGGCCTCCAGGCCGAACCCGACCGCCCGGTGCCGGCGCAGCTGCTCGACCTCGTTGAACGACCCCTCGTCCAGGAGCAGCTCGATACGCTCGCGCGCCGTCAGCTTGCCCTTCGCGTGCTGGGCCTCGGTCGCCTTCTCACTCGGCCCGGCCAGCGCCTGGGCACGGATCGCGTGCAGCTCTGCCGTACGCCCGCGGGCGTCGGTGGGCTCGTCCCCGGGGTGCGAGGCGGTGTCGTCCAAAACGGTCATGTAGTGACCTTACGAAGCCGACCAAGGAAAACGGGCCGTTGACTCCGTACAGTCTCCGGCCCGTTTTCCTGGTAGCCCCGAACAGAACCCCGGCGACGTGCAGCCGAAGTTACTGCTCAGGGCCCCGTCGGCTTGTAGGGGTCACACAAAGGGGTGCGGTGAGATGCCGCTCACACTCCGCAGTGGAAGCGGGCGTTCCCCCAGTCCGCGTGGTCGTTCCCGTTGCCGTCGCCGCCGTCCCCGACGATCAGGTCGACGTACGTGGCGCCGCTGACGTCGGCCGACAGCTGCCAGGCCGTGTCGGTGGCCTTGAGGACCGGGGACTTCACCTTCTCGGTACCGTCGGCCGCCACCGAGAACTGCACGCTACCGCGACTGGTCTGGATGTCGTCGACGCCGACCTCCGCGGTGAAGGAGGTGCACTGTCCGCCGAGGTAGTAGCGGACCTCGGCGGGCGCGTGGGTGCCGAGGCCCTTCGCGTAGGAGACTCCGCCGATCTTGAGCGGGGTGCCGTCGCCCTGGCCCTGTTCGCCGTTGGAGAGGTCCTTCTCGACGGGGCCCCAGCCGTTGTCGGACGACGTCCAGTCCAGGTCGCTCGCGTACGTGTCCGTGGTGGGCGGCGGCGGGAGCGTGCGGACCGGGGTGGCCGCGGTGAGGGTGCGGGACGTGCCGGCGACCGTGTACGTCGCCTTCGCGTCCAGCTGGTAGGGCTGGTACTTCGCGTCGGCGGGCGGGGTGACCTGCCAGGTGGCGGTGGCTTTCGCGCCGGGGGCGACCGGGGCGAGCGCGGTGGGGGCAGCGGGCTCGGCCCGCCAGCCGTCGGGCAGGGCGAGGGTGACGGTCGCGTCCTTGATCTCGGCCGTCTCGTAGTTGGTGAAGGTGGCCTCGACCTTGTTCGGCCGGCCCGGTTCGAGGGTCTCCCCCGCCGTGAGGGCGAGCGTGCCGCAGGCCGCCTCGTCCTTCGCCGGGCCGAGGTCGGTCACGGTGAAGTCGTCGAGGACGAAGTCGGCGCCGTCCGGGGCGCCGGACAGCTTGCGCAGACCGGTCCAGGTGTCGCCGCAGCCCGCGGTGACGGTGGTGGTGAAGCGGCCGGTGGTGCGCTGCTGTCCCACGGGCACGGCGGCGGTCTCCACGGCGTCGTCGCCGCGGTCGTAGCCGCTGATCCACTGGTAGGCGCCCGCGTGGCTGGACTGGTAGGCGAAGTCGACCCGGTACGCGTGCCCGTCCTTCATCGGCACGGTCGCGGGCGAGGTGCGGTAGACGACGCCGTCGTTCTCCTCGTGCGACTTGAGGGACTCGCCGCCGCCGATGACGTCGTCGACGAGCTTGCCGTTCCAGCCGGCCTGTGTGTACGGGGCGTGCTGCTGCGCGATGTGGGTGCGCGGGTCGGTGACGCCGCCCGCGTCGCCCTTGTCGAACGGGCCCCAGCCCTGGTCGACGTCCTCGAAGTCCTCGTGCACGACGGTGCCGGGCTCGGTCGTCGGGGCGTTGCGCACGACGCGTACGTCGTCGACGCGGACCGTGGCGCCCGCCGCGTCCTTCGCGGCCGCCACCCGCAGGGTCGTGGCGCCGTTGGCGGGCGCGGTGAAGTTCACCTTCACGCGCTGCATGTGCGTGCCGTGCCAGTCGCTGGCGGCCATGGTGTCGGGCAGCGTGGACCGGTCGAGCGCGGCGGACGCGCCGCCCGCGCTCAGCGTCGTGCGGCGGGTCTTGCCCGGCTCGATCTCGACCCAGGCGGACGCGGTGTACCGCTTGCCGGGTTCGAGTCCCGAGACGCGCTGGCCGACCGAGGCCGCGCCGGTGCCGGACAGACGGGCGCTGTTGCGTCCGTTGCCGTCGGTGTCGCGGGCGACCTGGCCGTCCTTGCCCCAGCCGGTCAGCCGCGCGTCGTTGAAGCCGGGGTCCTTGAGGCCGGTGCCCTCGCCCCAGACGGGGTCGCTCGCGCGGGGCGTGCCGTCGGCCGGGTAGAGGACGTACGGCTGTCCGGCCTCGGCCTTGAGCGTGAGCTTTCCGGCGGAGTCGGTGCGCACGGTGCCGGTCTTCACGCGGCCGTTGTCGGTGAGCCGGTAGACCGTGTACGAGCCGCTGGGCACGGCCCAACTGGTCGTGCCGCCCGCCTTGTTGTAGTGGTAGAGCTTCTTGCCCTGGTCCCAGGGCAGCAGGTAGCGGTCGCCGTCGAGGACCTTGCGGCCGTGGTCGTAGAAGGTGCGGGTGCCGTTCTCGACGGTGCCGCGCAGGCCGCCGGTGAAGGTGATGTCGTTGCCGTCCCAGCGGGTGATCTTCTGGTGCTGGAGGTACTTGGCGGGCAGGTCGCGCTGCCAGATGTTGGCGTAGAAGTCGTTCCAGTCGTTCTCGCCGGTCCAGCCCTCGAAGTCGACGAGGGCGGACTGGCCGAGGACCGGGTCGTTGTTCCAGACGTCCTTCTCGCCGTTGCGGATGAACCGGATGATCTTCGAGTTGAGGCCCTTGTTCGTGGCGCCGCCGTAGTCGAGGTCGTTGGCCCAGTGCGACCAGAGGGACTGCCGCTCGAACTTGTCGGCCCACTCGGTGGCGAGGTTCCAGCCCTGGCCGTTGATGGCGTCGGCCGTCTTCTCGGCGATCCAGCCGTGCGTGTAGTAGACGTCGACGTAGACGGTGGTGAGGTTCTTGTCGGTCTCGTCGCGCAGCTGCTTGAAGCGGGCGGCCAGGTCGCCGCTGGTGATGTCGCGGCGCTGGTCGATGTAGTAGCTCTGGTCGAGCCAGTTCCAGCCCGGTGACTTGGGGTTCACCAGGTCGTCCTTGAAGTGCTCGGCGACCGGGTACGCCTCGGTGGCGTTGACGTGGACGCCGAACTCGGCGCCGTACTTCTTTCCTGCCTTGAGCAGCGTGTTGAGGTCCTTGAGGCCGCCCGCCCGCTTGTTGGTGTTGCCGCCGTAGTCGGGGTGCGCGGAGTCGTGGCCCTCGGACGCGTAGCCCTTGAGCAGGGCGAACTGGCCGAGGTCGTCGGTGGCGAGCCCGATGCGCTTGACGTCGTCGAGGGTGCGCAGGAACGGGTGCTGGGCCTGGCTGGCGAAGTTGAACGGGATGTGGGTGACGACCCGGTCGGCGGTCGCCTCGCTGCCCTTCGCCCGGACGCCGATCGAGCGGAAGGCGACGGCGCCGTCCTGCCAGTCGACCGTCCCGTCGCCGTTGGCGTCGGGGGTGACGACGACCTTCGCCCACGGCAGGTCCTTGCCGGTGGCGGGGGCCGGGGCACCGGCGCCGCGGTAGGTCCACTGCCCGGACCAGACGCCCACCCGCGTGCCGCCGTCGGCGTCCTTGCGGGCCTGGTGCCAGAAGCGGGCGTCGTCGCCGTTCGTGGCGCCGCTCGGCTTGTCGTACGCCGAGTTGGACTCCACGGCCGCGGCGAGCCGCCCGGTGTTGACGATGGCGTACGCGGCGCCGGTCGCGGACTGCTCGGCCGGGGTGTCGGCGGTGACCTTGCCGAAGACGTCCGCGGTCTTCGTGGAGTCCGGGTCCAGCTTGGTGAAGGCGGTCTGCGCACCGCCGTCCGCGCTGCCCACGGACACCAGGTCGTGCCCCGGGATGTCGATCGTGCCCACCCGGAAGGCCGCCGTGTCCCGCACGGCCGTCACCTTGAAGGTGGTCGTGCGCCCGGCGACGCCGAGGGTGGCGTCGAGCTCCACGTCCGGCAGGTCGGGGAAGGTGAGGGTGTACGCGGCCGTGGCCCCGGTGACCTGGGGTGCGGCCTTGAGGCGGGTGGCGTACGCCGTGCCGTTGAGGGTGACCTCGGTGACGGTGTGCGTGCTGCCGAGGAGGCGGGCGCCGCTCGCGTCCGCGTAGGACAGGACGCGGGGGAAGTCGTCGGCGACGGTGACCTTCAGCTGTGGGGACGCGAGGACGAGACCGGGGGCGGGCTCGTCCGGCGCGGCCGCGGAGACGGGTGCCGCGAGGGCGGCCACGACTGCGGTGGCCGCCGCCAGGACCAGGGCGCGCGTTGCGCGGGATCTTCGGGACATGGGGTCTGGGTATCGGCGCGGCACGGCCCGGGTCAACGGAGGGACCCGGTAAGGGCGTTGGCAGTCCAACCATTGCCGTCCGGAAGTCCAAGTGCCCGGGCCGGGGCGCGCGCGGCGCCCCGGCCCCGACAGTCGCTCAGCAGCCGCCGCAGTTGTAGTAGAGGACGTCCCAGTGGTTGCCCTCGTCGGCGTAGATGTTGCCGGAGCCCGACTGGTACTGGGGGGCGCCGTCGCCGCGCAGGCCGATGTACGTGAACGTGTTCTTGATGTAGTTGGTGACGCAGGTGTTCTTGCCGTAGTCGAGTTTGTAGCCGTTCCAGTGCGAGTACGTGCCGCTCGCGTGGCCGGTCTCGGTGCCGCCGGTGATGTTCAGGGCGCAGCCGGTGGCGCGCTTGAGGGTCTGGGCGCCCTGGGCGGTGGCGAGGTTGAGCTGGTCGAAGGACGTGCAGGTGGCGTTGTTCCGGTTGGAGCAGCCGCCGGACGACGACCAGGTGATGCCGACCGAGCTGAACATCGAGGTGGCGGTGGCGTGGCTGATCTTGGTGGCGGCGAAGGCGTCGGTCGCGGTGGCGAGGACACCGAAGCCGGGTGCGACGAGGGCGCCGGTGGTGAGCGCGAGCGCGGTGAGCGCCGAGCGGATGCGCATGGTGGGGGTTCCCTTCCTGCTGTTGACCGTGCTGGCTGTGAGACGGCTGTGGTGCAGGTGGAGCAAGGAGATCGTGCCCGGTTCTACGCGCGTCCGGTAGAGCGCGAACAAGATCCACCGGGTGTAATCGGAGAGACACACACTGTTTGATGTTGAAAGTTGAACATCATCGCGCTAGAGTCGCTCTCAGTTGATGGTTCAACTTTCAACATCACGTCGGCACCCCCGTGCCGCCCGTCCCCAAGGAGCACGTCATGGGCATCTTCGGCCGTAAGAACGACGAGACCGCCACCACCACCGCCGCGCAGGCCGGTCCCGACCTGGGCTCGCTCACCGGTGAGTACACCGTCGACCCGGCGCACACGACCCTGGGCTTCGTCGCCCGGCACGCCATGGTCACGAACGTGAAGGGCAGCTTCACCGACTTCACCGGCTCGCTGCACCTGGACGGTTCGGACCCGGTCAAGTCGACGGCCTCCTTCGACGTCCAGATGGAGAGCATCGACACCGGCAACGCCGACCGTGACGGTCACCTGAAGAGCGCCGACTTCTTCAAGACCGACGAGTTCCCGACGATGACGTTCCGCTCGACGTCCGCCGAGTCCCTGGGCGGCGACGACTACCGCATCACCGGCGACCTCACCATCCTGGGCACCACCCGCCCGCTCACCATCGACCTGGAGTTCAACGGCTCGGCGAAGGACCCGTTCGGCAACGAGCGCGTGGGCTTCGAGGGCAAGTCCGAGATCCTGCGCTCCGAGTGGGGCCTGACCTGGAACGCCGCGCTGGAGACGGGCGGCGTGCTGGTCTCCGACAAGATCAAGCTGAACTTCGACATCTCGGCGATCAAGAGCGCCTGAGCACCGGTACCCCGGAGCCACCGGGGTCACCGAAGCAACCGGAGCGACCGACACCGTCAATGAGTTGAGGCGGCCACGAACTGCGTGGCCGCCAACTCGGCGTACAGCGGGTCCTGTTCGAGGAGTTCGGCGTGGCTGCCCTGGGCGCGCACCCGGCCGTCCTCCAGGACCACGATGCGGTCCGCGTCGACGACCGTCGACAGGCGGTGCGCGATCACCAGGACCGTCGTACGGGTGGCCAGCTCGCGGACGACCGCGCGCAGGTGCTGCTCGTTGACCGCGTCCAGGTTCGCCGTCACCTCGTCCAGGAGCAGCAGGGCCGGGCGGCGCAGCAACGCCCGTGCGATGGCGACGCGTTGGCGTTCGCCGCCGGAGAGCAGGACGCCGCGGTGGCCGACCGGGGTGTCGAGGCCCTCGGGCAGCCGGGCCACCAGGTCGTCGAGGCGGGTCCGCGCGACGACGTCGCGCACGTCGTCGTCCGTCGCGTCCGGGGCCGCGTACAGCAGGTTGTCGCGCAGGGTGCCGGCGAGGACCGGCGCGTCCTGCTCCACGTAGCCGAGGGTCGCGCGCAGCTGTGCGAGCGGCCAGTCGCGGATGTCGCGGCCGCCGACCGTGACGGTGCCCGCGTCGTGGTCGTAGAAGCGTTCCAGGAGCGCGAAGACCGTGGACTTGCCCGCGCCCGACGGGCCGACGAGCGCCGTGAGGCCGCCGGCCGGGGCGTCGAAGGTGACGCCGTCATGGGCGGGGGCGCGTTCGTCGGCGTAGCGGAAGACGACGTCCGTGAAGGCGACGGGGACGGGCCCCGCCGATTCCCTTGCGTCCACGCCCTGTCGGGGTTGCTCGCCGGGCAGGTCCTCGATCTCCGCGAGGCGGGCCACCGCGGCCAGGCCGCTGTTGAGGCCCACCCAGCCCTCCGTCAGCTGCCCGAGCGGCGCGACGAGATAGAACAGGTAGAGCAGGAACGCGATCAGCGAGGAGAGGTCGAGCGCGCCCGACGCGACGCGCGCGCCGCCCACGCCGAGCACGCACAGGAACGCCACCTGCACCGAGACAAGCATCGCCACGTCGGACGCGGACGTCCAGCGGGCGACGGTGAGGCCCCTGTCGTGGGCGCGGCGGGCGGCGGCGGTGACGGCGGACCGCTCGCGGCTCTCGGCGCCGTTCGCCTTGACCGTGCGGAACGACTGCAGGGCCCGGTCGAGCGCCGAGCCCATGTCGCCGACCGCCTCCTGCGCCTGGGTCTGGGCGCGCCGGATCCGCGGCATGAGGAGGGCGAGGGCGGCCGCGATCAGGGCGAGGACCAGGAGCGTCACGCCGAGCAGGACCAGGTCCATGACGCCCATCAGGACGACGGTGCCGACGAGGGTGAGCGCGCCGCTCGCCGATTCGACGAGGCTGCGGGAGAGGACCGTGCGCAGCAGCGTCGTGTCGCTCGTGGCGCGGGTGAGCAGATCGCCGGGGGTGAGCCGGTCCACGGCGGCGACGGTCAGCCGGAGCATCCGGCCGACCAGCCGTTCCCGGGCGCCGAGCACGACCGCCTCGCCGGTACGGGACATCAGATAGGTGCCGCTCGCGGTGAGCGCCGCCCCGGCGAGCACGACGGCGGTGAGCAGGAGCAGGGCCGGGGCGGGCGAGCGGTTCTCGGCGAACGCCTGCACCGCGTACTTCGCCATGACCGGCATCGCGAGCCCGGCGCCCGACCCGGCGAGCGTGAGGACGCCCCCGACGGCCAGGGTGCGGGCGTGCGGACGGGCGTGGGCGAGGAGACGGCGCAGGTCAGCGGGCATCCGTGCCCTCGGGAACGCCGACCGCCTCGTCCGGTGCGACCGTCACGGTGATCAGCGGCCGGTACTCCGAGGCCGCCGCCCGCTCCCCCACCAGGCGCCCCTCGGCCTGCACCCAGGCGTGCGGGGCGAACGGGGGCGCGGCGCGGACGCCCGCGTGCCAGTCGGGCCAGGTGCCGGAGAGCCGGCAGAGCAGTGCGACGGCGACCGAGCGCGGCAGGCAGCCGTACCAGCCGGCGCAGCGGCGGCTGGTGGCGACGACCGACTCGTACGCGGCCAGCGCGGTGGTGTGCGGGGCGGGGGCGGCGCCGCGGCTGAGGAGCGTGAGCAGGCGGCGCAGCCGGTCGGGGCGGAGCCGGGCGACGACGAGGGCCACGCCGACGGCGGCCCTGACCCGTGGGCCGCGCCGGGCGCCGGGCCCCGGCATCGTCATCTCGGTGCTCACGGTGTGGCCATCTTCGCGTCGACGAGCTGTCGGGTGAGTTCGGCGACGTCGGCCTCCGCCCGGGCGCGGTCGACATCGAACGCGGTGATGAGCCGCTCCACCGCCGTGTCCGGGCCGTGGCCCTCGGCGAGGGTGCTGATCACGAGGGTGCCGGACTCGTTCAACTGCCAGTAGGTGCCGGCCCGTTGGTCGAGGAGCACACCGCCGAAGTCGGTGCTGGTGACCGCGACGCCGTCTCTGAGCTTCACGGGATGAGGGCCTCTCTGTGGACTGGTGCGGTGACGGGGTGAGTGGCGCGCAGCCACATCTCGGTGGCGACGGTCGCGTCGATGGAGTGCCGGGTGTGCAGGGGGGCGTACGGGTCGGCGGCGAGGGCGTCGAGCCGGGCGACGTCGACGAGACCGAGGGCGGCGAGCCGCGAGGCGCCCGGTTCCCACAGCCGCCGGAGGTCGTCGGCGTGCCGGACGAGGCCCTGGGTGTGGTCGCCGTTCATGTGGTCCTTGGTGGTGCGGGCGAGCAGCGGCGCGGGCACGGTGTCACGGACGGCCTCGGCGAGCAGCGGCTTGTAGCGGCCGGGGTCGATGCGGTCCGCGAGGCGCACGGCGAGGGTCGCCTCGATGACGTGGTCTGCGTACATCGGGGCGGCCACCGGCAGTCCGATACCGAGCCCGTACTCCTCCATCGCCTGGAAGTGGCGGGCGCCGATCCGGACGGTGTCGAGGTCGAGGTGGCGGCCCGGGCGCGGGGCGAGCGGCCGGGCGTGCTCGGCGGCCGCACGGAACGCGTCGCGCACGAGGTCGCGCGCGTCGGGGGTCAGCCAGGGCGGCAGCGTCTGGCGTACCCCCCAGGACAGCTGTGGGGTACGGGAGGTGGGCGGCGGGGCGTCGGTGACGGCGTCCGCGAGCCAGGCGCGGAACGGGGGCCGGGTGAGCAGGGCCCGTACGGTCGCGCCCAGCGGCCAGCCCAGCTGGTGCCGCACGGCGCCGATCCGGTTCCAGGCGGCGAAGGGCCGGCCGGGGAACAGGTCGCCGGAGGCGGCCGGGAGGCCCATGAACAGTTCGTCGCCGCCGTAGCCGGTGAGGTGGCACTCGGATCCCGCGGCGGCGGCCCGGGCGAGCAGCATCCGGGCGCGGGCCCGGGCGGGCGCGACGGGCAGTGGTTCGTCGGTCGGTACGTCGTCGGGTCCCGGCGGGTCGGCCACGCCCGCGTAGAAGAGCGGCGCCTCCCCGGCGGGGACGACGTCGTGCCGGAGCCCGTCGTCGCTCCCGGCCAGCGCCACGGCGCGGCGCGCCCAGGTCTCGTCCTCCGCATGGCGCTCCCTGGACGCCACGGTCAGCAGGTCGAGGCGGTCCGGTCCCGCGCGGCGGGCGAGGAAGGCGAGCGAGGTCGAGTCGAGGCCGCCGGAGAGCTCGCAGCTGACGCGGGTGCGGTCGGCCAGGTGGGCGCGGACGGCGCGGTCGAGGGCGTCGCCGAGCGCCGACGCCCCCTTTTCGAGAGGCAGTTCGGCTTCCGGCGCGTGCCACCAGCGGCGGGTGACGGGCGGGTCGTCGGCGCCGGTCAGGACGAGCGCGTACGCCGGATCGGTCTCGGTCACGCCCTGCCACGGGGGGCGTCCGCCGAGCGGGTGCGGCAGGAAGTCCAGCAGGCGCAGGGCGAGCGCGGTCTCGTCCAGCCCGCCGCCGCCGAGGTGGGCGAGTACGGCGGGCCGGTCCGACGCGAAGTGCGGGCCCGGGCCGGTCGTGGCGTACACCCGGCGCAGGCCCGACGCGGTGCCGCGCACCCAGCTCTCGCCCCCTGTACGAGAGATGACGTGGTGGACACCGGGCAGTCGGCGGGCCAGCCGGGCGTGCAGGTCCGCGTTGCCCCGGGCCGCGCGGAGATCGGCGTCGAGGCCGGGGACCGCGCAGGGGCCGATGACGACGACCGCGTCGGCGCCGTGCGCAGCGGCGCTGATGCGGCGCAGCGAGGTCCGGACGACCAGCCACGGACGGCCGGACGGGTACCGGAACACCTGGTCGGGGCGGGGAAGACGCCCGGCCGCCGTCCGGCCCGCCGGGGTGTCCGGCAGGACGACGAAGGAGTCGCGTGCGTGGGGCGGCGGCGTGGGGCGGCCGGGCATCTTCACCATTCCTCGGTCTGCGTCGGCGTCGGTGCGCTGAGGGGGATCAGGTGAAGCGGCGGGTGATCCACTCCGAGTAGGCGCCGTAGAAGTACCCGGCCGTCGTCTTGGTGAAGTCGCCCTGCTTCACCATCGCCGGCTTGGCGTAGCTCTTCTTCTTCTCCTGCGTCTGCTTCTTCATGACCATCTCTCCATCTCACGTGCGTGTAACGGATGTGATTGGCGTGCTTGGTGTGCAACTTGTGAACACCACGGCGATCATTGCCACTTGGTGAGCGTCCATGCACGGAACGCGACCGTTTTCGATAGATGACCTGATCGCTGCGGACAAATCGGCGGGAGTACCCATGAGCAGGGCATGCGTTCGGCCAACTCGCCACGGGTGCCCGCCTCGTGGGCGTGTGCGGGCCCGGTGGGGGCTGGTCGCGCAGTTCCCCGCGCCCCTGGAGCATGCGGCTCCGCCGCAGCTCCATCGGCGCCCCATGAGATGGCGCACGAAGTGCGCCTCTCAGGGGCGCGGGGAACTGCGCGACCAGCCACGACGAAACCCGGGCGGACCCACTGGCCCCATGGAATGCTGCCGCCATGAACGTCGACGCCGCGCGCATCCGCCGCGAGATCCTCGACGAGGGCGCCGGGTCGGAGCCGTACGTGCTGCGGGACGCCAGGATCAGCGGAGCGCTCACGCTCGACGGTGCCGAGATCCGCAGAGCCGTACGCTTCGAGGCGTGCCGGTTCGAGGAACCCGTACGCCTGGAGGGCGCGACCACCCTCGGCGTCGGCATCGTCCGCTGCACCCTCCCGGGCCTCCTCGCACCGACGACCCGCTTCGGCGGCCGGCTCGACCTGCGCGGATCGACGATCGGCGAGCGCGACGGGGCCGACCCCGCCGTCGACCTCGTGCACGCCGACGTCGCGGGCGGCCTGCGGCTCGACGGAGCGCACCTGGTCGCGCCGGGCCGGGCGGCGATCGAGGGCGGCGGACTCGTCGCGCGCGGCGGCGTCTTCTGCGAGGGCGGCTTCGTCGCGGAGGGCGAAGTCGGCTTCCCCGGCGCCGAGTTGCCGGGCGGCCTGTGGCTGCGCGGGGCGCGGATCACGGTCGGCTCGGCGCAGGCGTACGCGTTCCACGGCGACGCGGTGCGGACGTCGAACGTACGGCTCCAGGGGCTGCGGACCGACGGCCGGATACGGCTGCGCGGCGCGCAGGTGGACGACCTGGTCTCACTGGAGGGCGCCGAACTCGGCGGCACGGGCTCGTCGGTGATGTGCGTCGGCATGCGGACCGAGGCCCTCGACCTGCGGTTCGCACGGACCCCCGCGGGCGGCGTGAACCTGCGCAACGCGCACGCGAGCCGGATCCAGGACGACCCCCGCACCTGGCCGGCGAACCTGGGCCTGGACGGCCTGACGTACGACTGGCTCGGCGAGACCGCGACCGACCGCCGCGAGGACGTCACGAACCGGCTCGCCTGGCTGCGCCACCAGCCCCACTACGCACCGCAGCCCTACGAGCAGCTCGCCGCGCACTACCGGCGGTCCGGCCAGGAGGCCGAGGCCCGCCGGGTCCTGCTGGTCAGGGAGCGGACGCGCCGGGCGACGCTCGGCCCGGCGGGGCGCGCCTGGGGCCGGCTGCTGGACGCGACCGTGGGGTACGGCTACCGCCCGTGGCTCGCCGGGATCTGGCTCGCCCTGCTCACACTGCTCGGCAGCGCGGTGTTCGCCGCCCACACGCCGGTGGCGAACAAGAAGGGCGAGGGCCCGCCGTTCCACGCCGTGCCCTACGCCCTCGACCTGATGGTGCCGATCGGCGGGCTCGGCCAGCGCGACGGCTGGCACTGGGCCGAGCCGGGCGTCCAGGGCCTGGCGTACGGGCTGATCGCGGTCGGCTGGATCCTGACGACGACGGTCGTGGCGGGCGTGACGCGCACGCTGAGCCGCGGCTGACGCGGATCAGCGCGGGATCAGCGCGGCCACGGCGTCGCGGGCGTGCCGGGCCGGGGCCGGGTCTCCGGTGATGCCCGCGGTCACCATGGCCCCTTCGGCGAGCAGGTAGACCGGTTCGGCCGCCGGGGACCCGGCCGCGCGCACCCATCCGGCGAGCTGGTCGTGGAACTCCCGCTTGTGGGAGCGGACTTCGGCGCGGACCGGCTCGGAGGTGGCGCCGAGCTCACCGTGGGCGTTGATCCAGGCGCAGCCCCGGAAGCCGGGCTCGGCGAACCACGCCGCGAGCCAGTCGAAGACGGCGAGGACCCGCTCGCGCGGATCCGCGACCTGCTCCACGTGGGCCGCCAGACTGCCGCGCCAGCGCAGGTCGCGACGGCGCAGCATCGCGACGACCAGGTCCTCCTTGGTGGCGAAGCAGCGGTAGATCCGCTTCAGCGGCAGACCGGACCCGGCCCGCACCGCGTCCATGCCGACCGCCTGGATGCCGCGCTCGTAGAAGAGGCGCTCCGCGGTGTCGAGCAGCGTGTCGCGGTCCGCGCGCGCCTGTTCCGCGGTGATGGGGGCGGGCATCCGACGCTCCTCCTGGGCTTCTTGACGTTGAGAACGGCCGTTCTCTATCTTATGCGGACCGGGTAGAGAACGCACGTTCTCAACCGTCAGGCACCCGCTCGCGAGGAGGCCCCCGTGCCGGAAGACCGCCCGCCCCACCCCCCGTTCACGCTGGAGACGGCCCGCCAGAAGGTCCAGGCCGCCGAGGACGCCTGGAACACCCGCGACCCGCACCGCGTGGCACTCGCCTACACACCGGACTCGCGGTGGCGCAACCGGGACACGTTCCTGACCGGCCGCGAGGAGATCGTCGCGTTCCTGACGGCCAAGTGGGAGCGCGAGCAGGAGTACGCGCTGCGCAAGAGCCTGTGGTCCTTCGACGGGAACCGGATCGCCGTGCGGTTCCAGTACGAGTGGCACGACGCGGACGGGCAGTGGTGGCGCTCGTACGGCAACGAGCTGTGGGAGTTCGACGAGCGCGGGCTCATGCGGCGGCGCGAGGCGAGCATCAACGACGTGGCGATCGACGCGAGCGAGCGCCGGATCCACGGCCCCCGGCCGGTGGCCGAGGCCGGGGTGGACATCCCGCTCGCGTGACCCCGCGGCCGCGCCCGTGAGGCTGTGACGTGAGCCACAGGCGGGCCGTGGATGTCACAGATCCGGACCCTGCCCCGTCTCGTTCATGAGCACCCGGGGAGGATCGCCATGTCCGAGACCACTCATCCGACAGCCGACCGGCCGGCGGGCCGGGACCGGCCGGCCCCAGGCGAGCGGCTGGCCGACTGGACCGACGGCCGGCTCGGGATCTACGGCCTCGGCCGCCAGTACCTGCGCAAGGTCTTTCCCGACCACTGGTCGTTCATGCTGGGCGAGATCTGCCTCTACACCTTCATCGTCCTGATCCTCACCGGCGTCTACCTCACGCTGTTCTTCCATCCGTCGATGAACGAGGTGACGTACAACGGCAGTTACGTGCCGCTGAGCGGTGTGCGGATGTCGGAGGCGTACTCGTCGACGCTCGACATCAGCTTCGACGTGCGCGGCGGACTGCTCATCCGGCAGATCCACCACTGGGCGGCGCTGATCTTCATCGCGGCGATGTTCGTCCACATGATGCGGCACTTCTTCACGGGCTCGTTCCGCAAGCCGCGCGAGCTGAACTGGCTGTTCGGCTGGCTGCTGCTCTTCATCGCCCTGTTCGAGGGCCTGCTGGGCTACTCGCTCCCCGACGACCTGCTCTCCGGCGCGGGCATGCGGCTGATCGAGGGCATGACGCTCGCCGTCCCGGTCGTCGGGACGTACCTCTCCTTCTTCCTGTTCGGCGGCGAGTTCCCCGGGCACGACATCGTGGCGCGCTTCTACTCCCTGCACGTGCTGCTGCTGCCGGGCATCATGGCGGCGCTCGTCGTCACCCACCTGATCCTGGTCTTCTACCACAAGCACACCCAGTTCCCCGGCCCGGGAAAGACCGAACGCAACGTCGTGGGCCAGCCGTTCTTCCCCGTCTACGTCGCCAAGGCGGGCGGCTTCTTCTTCCTGGTGTTCGGCGTGGTGACGCTGATCGCGGCCATCGCGACCGTCAACCCGGTCTGGGTGTACGGGCCCTACCGCCCCGACCAGGTGTCCACGGGCGCCCAGCCCGACTGGTACCTCGGGTTCGCCGAGGGCCTGGTGCGCGTGATGCCCGGCTGGGAGATCGTGCTCGGCGGGCACACCCTCGCCCTCGGTGTCTTCATCCCGTTCCTGGCGTTCCCGCTGTGGCTGGTGCTGATCGGGGTGTATCCGTTCGTGGAGGCGTGGGTCACCGGCGACCGGCGCGAACACCACCTCCTCGACCGGCCCCGGAACCGGCCGGTGCGCACCGGGCTCGGCGTGGGCTGGCTGACCGGGTTCCTCGTGGCGATGGCGGCCGGCGGCAACGACATCTGGGCCACCCACTTCCACCTCTCCGTCAACGCCATCACGTGGTTCGCCCGCATCGCCCTGTTCGCCGGTCCGGTCCTGGCGTTCGTCGTGACCAGGCGGATCTGTCTCGGGCTCCAGCGGCGGGACCGGGACAAGGTGCTGCACGGGCGGGAGACGGGCCGGATCAGGCGGCTGCCGCACGGGGAGTACGTGGAGGTCCACGAGCCGCTGGCGCAGGGCGAGTTGTACCGGCTGACGCAGCACGAGCAGCCGGTGCCGGTGGAGGCGGCGCCGGACCGGAGCCGTATCCGCGTCGCCCTGTCGCGATGGATGTTCGGACCGGGCACACAGATCCCCAAAGCCCGCCCCGAACTCGACCGGGAGACCACCACCACCCGGCACTCGTGATCCCGCCCCTGACCGCGCTCCCGTGGACGTGACGCGCGGCGCCGGCCGGGTGCGGGCGGCCTGGTGCGGGCGGCCGCAGAGGTCGTACATCTGGTTTTGTACGAGTCGTCGCCGGTCGACCCGAGGGGGAGCGGGGAAGGGTGTGCGCATGAAGAAGCGGGTGACTTCGTGGCATGCGATCGGGGCGCAGATCGCCAACTTCCGTAAGTACGCGGGGCTGACGCAGACCGAGCTGGCCGAGCGGCTCAGCGTCAGCCCGGACAAGATGGCGTCGATCGAGCAGGGGCGGCGGCCGGTGGGCATGGCGCTGGCCCTGCGGATCGATGAACTCCTCGATACCCGGCGGTCGTTGGAGGTCGCCGTGTCCAAGGTCCCGGCGAAGGAGAAGCATCCGCAGATCCTGGCGGACCTGGTGGAGTACGAGGAGAAGGCGCTGACGATCCTGTCGTACCAGACGCAGGCGGTGCCCGGGCTGCTTCAGACTCCCGAGTACATGCGCGCGGTCTTCGACTCCAGCTATCCCCCGCTCGCCGACGAGACGGCAGAGGACTGGGTCGGCGCACGCATCGACCGACAGCGGATCTGGGAGCGGGAGCACCCTCCGTCCGCGCACTTCATCATCGAGGAGTCCGTGCTGCACAAGCCGGTCGGCGGTCAGGACGTGATGCGCGAGCAGTGCCGTCACATCCTGGAACTGGGCCAACTGCACTGCATGGGCGTCCAGATCATGCCGACGAAGCAGTGGCCGCACGCCGGGATCCAAGGCCCGATGGTGCTGCTGGAGGACCCTGAACACGACTTCGTGGCGTTCATCGAAGGGCACCGCGTCAGCAGCGTCCTGGATGACCCGGAAGACGTCAGCAACCTGCATCTGAAGTATGGAATGCTGCGGTCACAGGCGCTGTCTCCCGACAGGAGCGCGCGCCTGCTGGACGGACTGCTAGGAGCCTCATGAACACCGCAGCACGACCGCACGGCCACCCGACCGCCGACCTCACTTGGTTCAAGTCCAGTTACAGCGGCGACCAGGGCGGCAACTGCCTCGAAGTCGCCTACCTCTGGAGGAAGTCCACCTACAGCGGCGACCAGGGCGGCGACTGTGTAGAGGTGGCCACGCACCCCACCGCCGTCCACATCCGCGACTCCAAGAACGACCCGGCGACCGGCGCCGTGCTCACCGTCTCCCCCGGCACCTGGACCGCGTTCCTGCGCACGGCCACGTGAGCGGTCCCTGGATGGTTCTGGTCGGGCCAGCCGGGGCCGGGAAGAGCGTGCTCGGGCGGGCGGTCGCCGCGCGGACGGGGCGGCGGTTCGTCGACCTGGACGCGGTCGCCGACCCGTACTACGCCCAGGCGGGCTGGAGCGTCGACCGGCTCCGCGAGCGCATCGCCCTCGTGGGGCGGCTCGCGGCGGAGGCGGAGTGGGAGCCGGCCCGGGCGCACGCCGTGGCGTGTGCCGTCGCCGACCACGGGGACGCCGTGCTCGCGCTGGGCGCGGGCCACACCAGCTACGCGGACCCGGCGCACCTGGCCACGGCCCGCGCCGCGCTGGACCGCTGCCGCGAGGTGGTCCGCGTCCTGCCGTCCGCCGACCGCGACACCGCGCTCGCCGTCCTGCGGGAGCGCTGCGCGGCGGACAAGGGCCGGTCCTGGATCGTCGACGGCCATGACTTCCTCGCCCACTGGCTGGACGACCCGGGCACCGAACTGCTCGCCACGCGGACCGTGTTCACCGAGCGGGAGACCCCGGCCGAGACCGCGGCGCGACTCGGCGGCGCCGCGGACCGATGACCGGGCGCCGCGTCAGTCGTCGTCCATGATGGTCGTGGTCGCCCGCACCGAGTCGTCGTCGACCCGGATGATTTTGGAGCAGCTCGCATTGGTCCGGGCGAACAGATAAATGTGGCCCGTGTGCATGGTCGTGAAATTGATGTGGCCGCCCGGTTCCAGTGTCCGTTCGTCCCGGCGGAGTCCGTCCGTGCCCAAGTAGTAGACGTGCAGCCGAGTGCTGGAATCATTGGTGATCCGCCATTGGATCACCGATCCGCCGACCGTCGAGGAGATCTCCCCCTCGCTGTCGCAGTCGAAGAAGGAGGTTCCGCTGCTGCGGTAGAGCAGCGGGATCCGGGTCGGCGTGGGGCTGGGCTCCTCCGTGGGTTCCTCGGTCGTCGGATCCTCCGTGGGCTCCTCCGTCGTCGGATCCTCGGTCGGCTCCTCGGTCGTCGGATCCTCGGTCGGCTCCTCGGTCGTGGGCGGCGCCGACGTGGAGTGCGTCGGCTCCAGGCCGCCGGACACCATCCCGGATCCGTCGGCCGTGCCCGCCGTGCCGAGTTTGATGGCGATCAGCGCGATGACGACGCTGAGGACCGCGCACGCGCTTCCGACAATGGTCCACACGCCGATCGAGCGGCTGAAGAATCCCGCCCCACCCGATCCGTTGTTCCCGTCCGCACCACCACTCACCGTTCCTCCCCCCGTGGCCGTGGGGGAATTAAAGCAGTGCCGAATTCACCCGGCCAGGGGCCGAATGGCCATCTTTATGTGCGGTCGATGCGGTCGAAACTCTGTTCCGATTCATGGGGTGCCGGATATCCGATGCGGAATCCACGGCTTTCAGAAACCGCCGCCGCCGAAGTCACCGCCGCCACCCCCGCCGAAGTCACCGCCGCCTCCGAAGTCACCGCCGCCCCCGAAGTCACCGAAGTCGGAGGAGTCGAAGTCGGCGCCCGAGTAGTCGCCGCCCTCGTAACCGCCGAAGTCCCCGTACCCGGAGCCGTAGTCCGCCGCGTACGCGGGACTGGCCATCATCGAGCCGAGCACCGTGCCGACCAGCAGCCCCGGCAGGATCCCGCCGCCGAAGTAGCCGCCCGCCCAGGGCCCGTAGGCCGGGCCCGCGTCGTAGTAGGGGCGGCGCTCGCCCGCGCCCGTGTCGACGGTGCGCACCATCGGCTCGCCGCCGTCCCGCAGCCGCGTAGCGTCGGCCGCGCACACCGGGACCTGGCGCGTGGCACCGCCGGGCGGTGTCCACTCGGCGTCCTCCACCGAGGGGCCGTGCCGCGGGTCGAAGAAGCAGGGCGCGCGGCGTTCCGGCAGCGGGCGGCCCTCGCGGCGCGCGGCCAGCAGCGCGAGGGAGAAGCGGCCGTCCTCCAGGGCCTGCGTGACGCCGCGCACCTCCTCGGGGCGCTGGGCGGCAGCCATGTACTGCTTGGCCTTCTCGTACGCGTCGAGCGCCCGCTCGTAGTCCGCCCGCATCGCGTCGTCCGCGCCCGCCTCCGCGGGGTGGAAGTCGAGCCGGTCCAGCTCCTCGCCGAACGCGGTGATGTCCTCGTCGACGACGACCCGCAGCTTGTCCAGGGCGGCCCGCTGCTCCTCCTCGCGGCGCCGCCGGTTGCGGCGGACCAGGGCGTACGCGCCCGCGCCGCCCACCACGACCACCGCGCCGACGCCGACCAGTGCGCCGACCGGCACCCCGTCGTCACCGCCGCCCGCGCCCCAGGAGGAGGGCGCCGAGCCCTTGGCCGTGCGGACCGCCGTGTCGACGAACTCGTCGAGCTGCTGTCCGACCGGCTCGCCCCGGACGCTCGTCGTCAGGTTGTGAACGGCGTCGGACGACATGACGGAACGATCCGCCGCGGCGTCGAAGGCGTCGCCGAGCCGGATCCCGTAGACGCCCACGACCCCCGTCTTCGTCCTCAGGTCGGTGAACAGGTCCTGCTTGGGGAAGTCGGCGGGCAGCACCGCCACCATCACCGGCTTGTCCGCGTCCTTGATCTTCTTCGCGAGCGCTTCCGCGTCCGCCGAGGTCAGCTCGCCGGAGACGGCCGGGTCGACGTAGACGGGACTCTTCTCCAGGGCGTCGGCCACGGTGGAGACGTCCGTGGCGGCGACGGCGGTGGGCGTCACGGTGAGTGTCGCGCCGAGGGCGAGGAGCGTGGCGGCGAGGGCCGCGATCGAGGGCCTCATACCTCGACGCTAACGCAGCCGGGGTGTGAATGCCGGGTCGGGGTGTTCGCGGTGTGAAGTCTTGACGCGCGCAAGGAACACCCTTTAACTCACGTCTTGAACTAAGCCATGAGAGTTAACTGTTGGGCTGTTTGTGACCCAGGAGGCATCATGCGCACCCCCACAAGACCCCCCACACCTCGCTCGCGGGCCCGCCGTCTGGCCCGGCTGCTGCTCGCGGGCGCCCTGACGACCGCGGGCCTCGCCGGAGCCGGCGCCGCCCCCGCGCAGGCCGCCGGCGAGCAGGTCACCGTGTGGCTCACCACCACGGACGACGCCGGCGGCCGCCACGTCACGCGCGGGCTGCAGCAGCAGACCCCGGTGTCGTTCCAGGCGGGCAGCGGCGGCAGCGGCACCGTCCTGAACGTGGACGAGAACACCCGGTACCAGACGTTCACCGGCGGCGGCGCCTCCTTCACGGACACCGCCGCCTGGCTGATGAACAGCAGCGGCGCCCTCTCCCAGGCCACCCGCGACGCCACCATGAAGAAGCTGTTCTCGCCGACCGAGGGCATCGGCCTCTCGTTCGTCCGCAATCCGATGGGCGGCTCGGACCTCGCGCGCTTCGGCTACACGTACGACGACGTGCCCGCCGGCCAGACCGACCCGTCGCTCGCCAAGTTCTCCCTCGCCCACGACCAGGCCGACGTGCTGCCGCTGACCAAGCAGGCCAAGCAGCTCAATCCGGCGCTGACGACGGTGGCGTCCCCGTGGACGGCCCCCGCCTGGATGAAGGACAGCGGGCAGCTCAACGGAGGCTGGCTGAAGGCCGAGGACTACGGCGCCTACGCGGACTACTTCGTGAAGTACATCCAGGGGTACCAGGCGGCCGGCGTCCCCATCGACTACGTCACCGCGCAGAACGAGCCGACGTGCTGCTCCGGCTATCCGTCGATGAGCTGGAACGCGTCGGGGCTCGCCTACTTCACCAAGAGCGAGCTGCTGCCGAAGCTCGCGAGCGCCGGACTGAAGACCAAGGTCCTCGCCCACGACTGGAACTGGGACACCTACGACGCGTACGCGGCGCAGACCGTCGACGACGCGGCCGTCCGCTCGCACCCCAACTTCGGCGGCATCGCCTGGCACGGCTACGGCGGGGACGTCGCCAAGCAGACCGAGATCCACAACAAGTACCCGTCCCTGGACGCCTTCCAGACCGAGCACTCCGGCGGCACCTGGATCGCGAACCAGCAGCGCGAGGACATGACGAACATCATCGACTACACCCGCAACTGGGCGAAGTCGGTGACGAAGTGGTCCTTGGCCGTGGACCAGAACCGCGGTCCCCACAACGGCGGGTGCGGCACCTGCGACGGTCTCATCACCGTGCACAACGGCGACGGCAGCAGCGGCCGGGTCGACTACAACATCGAGTACTACACGATGGGCCACCTGACGAAGTTCGTCCGGCCGGGCGCCTCGCGCATCGCGTCCACGGGATCCTCCGCCGTGCCGAACGTCGCCTGGCGCAACACCGACGGCTCGAAGGCGCTGATCGCCTACAACGACGCCTCGTCCGCCAAGGACGTGACCGTCAACTGGGGCGGCCAGCACCTCACTTACTCGCTGCCGGGCAAGACGTCGGCGACGTTCACCTGGAGCGGGACGCAGGCCGGCGGCACGGACAGGGCCGGCGCCTTCCACGGCCTGGGCGGCAAGTGCCTCGACGTGAAGGACGGCTCCACGGCCAACGGGACGACCGCGCAGATCTGGTCCTGCGTCTCCGGTTCGCAGAACCAGACCTGGACCGTGCGGGCGGACGGCACGGTGCGGGCCCTCGGCAAGTGCCTCGACGTGTCCGGCGGCTCGACGGCCGACGGCGCGAAGGTGCAGCTCTACGACTGCAACGGAACGGGCGCCCAGCAGTGGCGCTACGAGACGTCGTCCGGAGATCTGGTGAACACCGCGGCCGACAAGTGCCTTGATGTGACCGGGAATTCGAGCGCCGACGGGACGGCGACGCAGATCTGGTCGTGCACGGGGGCCGCGAACCAGAAGTGGACGCTGCAGTAGGCGGGAGCCGGAGGGGCTGGACAGCCGGCCCCTCCGGTCCGGGCGGGTGCTACTCGACCGGTTCGATCCCGGCCCGCAGCAGTCCGTACGTGTACGCGTCCTCCAGCGCACCCCACGACGCCGCGATGACGTTCTCGGCGACGCCCACCGTCGACCACTCGCCGGAGCCGTCGGTCGTGGAGATCAGCACCCGCGTCGTCGACGACGTACCGTGCTTGCCCTCCAGGATGCGGACCTTGTAGTCGACCAGTTCCAGCTTGGCGAGCTGCGGGTAGATGCGCTCCAGGCCGACGCGCAGGGCGCGGTCGAGGGCGTTGACCGGTCCGTTGCCCTCGGCGGTGGCGACGATGCGCTCGCCCTTGGCCCACAGCTTCACGGTCGCCTCGTTGGCGTGGGTGCCGTCGGGGCGGTCCTCGACGATGGCCCGCCACGACTCGACGCGGAAGTAGCGCCGCGCCCGCCCCTCGGCCTCCTCGCGCAGCAGCAGCTCGAAGGAGGCGTCGGCGGCCTCGTACGTGTAGCCCTGGAGCTCACGCTCCTTGACGCGCTCGACGACCCGGCCGACCAGCTCGCGGTCGCCGCCCAGGTCGACGCCGAGCTCCTTGCCCTTGAGCTCGATGGAGGCGCGGCCCGCCATGTCGGAGACGAGCATGCGGATGCGGTTGCCGACGAGCTCGGGGTCGATGTGCTGGTACAGGTCGGGGTCGACCTTGATCGCGGAGGCGTGCAGGCCCGCCTTGTGCGCGAAGGCGGAGACGCCCACGTACGGCTGGTGCGTGGACGGGGTGAGGTTGACGACCTCGGCGATGGCGTGCGAGATCCGGGTCATCTCGCGCAGCGCGCCCTCGGGGAGGACCTTCTTGCCGTACTTGAGCTCCAGGGCGGCGACGACCGGGAAGAGGTTGGAGTTGCCGACGCGCTCGCCGTACCCGTTGGCCGTGCACTGGACGTGCGTGGCGCCCGCGTCGACGGCGGCCAGGGTGTTGGCGACGGCGCAGCCCGTGTCGTCCTGCGCGTGGATGCCGAGCCGGGCGCCGGTGTCGTCGAGGACGGTGTGGGTGATCGCCTGGACCTGGGCGGGGAGCATGCCGCCGTTGGTGTCGCACAGCACGACCACGGAGGCGCCGGCCTCGTGCGCGACGCGGACGACGGACTTCGCGTACTCGGGGTTGGCGCGGTAGCCGTCGAAGAAGTGCTCGCAGTCGACGAAGACGCGGCGGCCCTGGGCGACGAGGTGGGAGACGGTGTCGCGCACCATCTCCAGGTTCTCCTCCAGGGTCGTGCGCAGCGCCAGTTCCACGTGCCGGTCGTGGGACTTGGCGACGAGGGTGATCACCGGGGCGCCGGATTCGAGCAGCGCCCGTACCTGCGGGTCCTCGCTCGCCTTCGCGCCCGCGCGCCGGGTGGCGCCGAAGGCGACGAGCTGTGCGTGCTTGAAGTCGATCTCGTCCTGCGCGCGGGCGAAGAACTCGGTGTCGCGGGGGTTGGCGCCGGGCCAGCCGCCCTCGATGAAGCCCACGCCGAAGTCGTCCAGGTGCCGCGCGATGGTCAGCTTGTCCGCGACGGTGAGGTTGATGCCCTCGCGCTGCGCGCCGTCGCGCAGCGTCGTGTCGAAGACATGGAAGGCGTCGTGGGATTCGTCGAGTTCGCCGGTGCGTTCGCTCGTGCTGCTGCTCATGCTGATCTGGCTCCTGTATGGGATCTCGGTCTACCGGAATGACCGGCTCCACCGTCCATCTATGATCCCTCGCGCGGTCCGCCTGGCTGAGTGTGGGCCAGAAACAGAAAAACCTCTCGCGGGTGCGAGAGGTCTGCGCGCGGGTCGAGGACGACGGTGTCCACCTATACCGGGTCGTACGAGGTGGTCACTGCGGACCGGCGCGCCTGCTGCCAATAATCATGGCGAACGAGAGCACGCCCGCAGTCTGCCACAGCCCGGGCCGGGCCCGGACTGTGGTCTCACGATGCGGTCAGGCCGCCGGCTCCAGCGCGGCGTCGGACGTCTTGACCCGGTTCAGGTCGATGTCGCGGGTCTCGCGCATGGTCAGGTAGACGATCAGCGACACGGCGGCGCAGCCGGCCACGTACCAGTAGAAGCCGGCCTCCATGCCGCCGTCCTTGAACCACAGGGCGACGTACTCGGCGGTGCCGCCGAAGAGGGCGTTGGCGATGGCGTACGGCAGGGCGACGCCGAGGGCGCGGATGCCGGTCGGGAAGAGCTCGGCCTTCACGCAGGCGTTGATGGAGGTGTAGCCGGTGACGACGACGAGCGCGAGCAGGGACAGGCCGAGGGCCGGCCAGAACGAGCCCGCGTGCTGGAGCAGCGTCATGATCGGCACCGTCAGGAAGGTCGAGCCGACGGCGAAGGTGATCAGCAGCGGGCGGCGTCCGATGCGGTCGGAGAGCGCGCCGGCCAGCGGCTGCAGGCAGGCGAAGACGATGAGCGCGCAGAAGGAGACGAGCGTCGCCGTCTGCTTGCTCAGGCCAGCGGAGTTGGACAGGTACTTGGTGAGGTACGTCGTGTACGTGTAGTACGCCACGGTGCCGCCCATGGTGAGCGCGATGACGAGGAACGCCTCGCGCCTGTGCGCCCACAGGGCCTTCATGGTGCCCTTGTCGTCTCCGCCCACGGCTCCGTCGGCGTCGGCGGACTCCTCGTAGACCTCGGTCTCCAGCATGTTGCGGCGCAGGTAGAAGATGATCGCCGCGCCGAGGGCGCCGACGATGAACGGGATGCGCCAGCCCCAGCCGTGCAGGGCGTCGTCGGACAGGGTGCGCTGCAGGACGATCAGCAGGCCGAGGCCGACGATCTGGCCCGCCGTCATCGACACGTACTGGAAGCTGGAGGCGAAGCCGCGCCGTTTCGGGTCGGAGGCCTCGGTGAGGTAGGTGGCGCTGGCCGCGTACTCGCCGCCGACCGAGAGTCCTTGCAGGAGGCGGGCGACGAGCAGGACGACGGCGCCGCCGTAGCCCGCGACCTCGTAGGTGGGCGCGACCGCGATGAGCACGGCGGACGCCGACATCAGGGTGACCGTGAGGGTCAGCGCCGCCTTGCGGCCCTTGCGGTCACCGACCCGGCCGAGCAGCCAGCCGCCCACCGGGCGCATGAAGAAGCCGACGGCGAAGATGCCGGCGGTGTTCATGAGTTGGGCGGTCGGGTTGCCGTCGGGGAAGAAGGCTCCCGCGAAGTACGTCGCAAAGCTCGCGTACACGAACCAGTCGAACCACTCGACCATGTTCCCGGCCGAGCCGACCAGGATCTTCTTCCATTGCTCTCGTCCCATGACCGGCCACGATGCGGGAACGCGCCGCCCGGTGACAAGGGTGTACTGCGCAACGATCGCGCGTACTTGCGTTCATTGTGTTCATTGCGTTCCGGAACGCGGGGCGGTGAGCGCCAGTTCGGCGAACGTGGCGAGCCAGTGGTCGGTGGTGAAGTCGCCGCGGTCCACGGCCGGGAGGCCGGCGGCGAGGTGGGCCTCGGCGGCGTCCGTCAGCCGGGTGCGGGCCGGGCCGTCGGGGAGGGCGTCCGCGAGGTGGCGCAGGGCGGCGGCGCGGGACAGGGCGAGGCCGAGGAGGTGGCCGATGTGCGGGTCGGCGTGGTCGGAGACGACCGGTACGTCGAGGACCGCGCACGGGGCGCCGGTGGTCAGGGCCGGCAGGAACCGGTCCAGCCACTCCTCGAACTCCGCCGCGTCCAGCACCCGGCGCATCGCGTCCGCCTCGGTGAGGGCGGGCGAGAGGAAGTCCTGGCCGGAGGGTTCCCAGTGGGCGGGGGCGTCGTGGTCGTCGGCGAACCAGCCGCGCAGCCGGTCCCGTACGGCCTCCAGGGTCGCGGCCCGGAGTCCGGCCCGCTCCCCCGTGTCCAGGATCAGGCCGAGGGAGAAGGCGCTGTTGGTGTGGATGCCGTGGCGCACGGGATACGTGGCCTTCGGCAGCCACCGCGTGAGCAGGTCCTCGACGGCGGCGACGGCGGGTTCGAGGGCGCCGGCCCACCGGGTGCCGCGGCACTCGGCCGCCAGCGCGACGGTCCACGCCCATCCGTAGGGGCGCTCGAAGCCCGGGTGGGCGAGCAGGTACTCGGCCTCCACGGCGAGGTTCTCCCGGGTCAGGTGCCGGTCGAGCACGTCGGCGTGGGCCTCGGGGCGGGTCCGCAGCAGCAGCCAGTGCATGTGCACGGCCGAGTGCCAGTCGTAGGCGCCGTAGAAGGCGGGGTGGAGGTCGCGGGGGCGTGGGCGGTCGTCCGTGGAGGTGGTCAGGTGGGCGGTGAAGTTGGGGAACTCGCGCGTGAGATTGGCTGCCGCCAGCTGAGCGGTGCCCTCCGGGGTGAGCATGGGGGTCCTTTCGGTGGTCGTGGGCGTTTCGGTGGTCGCTCTTCGGGTGCGGGTCCGGTGGGGGCGATCCCTTCGGGTGCGGGTCCGGTGGGGGCGATCCCTTCGGGTGCGGGTCCGGTGGGGGCTGGTCGCGCAGTTCCCCGCGCCCCTGAAAGCTGCGGCTTCGCCGCGCTTTCCCCTGATGGAGGTGGCGCACGAAGTGCGCACCTCCAGGGGCGCGGGGAACTGCGCGGGCAACCCCCACCGGAGCCGCACCCGCCCACACCCAGGCGGAGCCAACCGCGCCTAGTGGGTGGCGCCCTCGGTCACCCGGAGGTCGGTGCTCGTGGACGCTGCGGTCTGCAACAGGGCCCGCACACCCACCGCCACAACCTCCGGAGGAAGCGCGGGGGCGGTGCCGTCCGGGACCTGGGCCGGGGCCCAGGGGACGTGCACGAAACCGCCCCGGACGCCGGGGAGTTCCGTGGCCAGGAGGTGGGCGAGCCCGTACGCGACGTGGTTGCAGACGAACGTGCCGGCCGTGTTGGACAACGCGGCCGGCACCCCGGCGGAGCGCATCGCCGCCACACACGCCTTCACGGGGAGGGACGAGAAGTAAGCCGCCGGGCCACCCGGCACCACCGGCTCGTCGATCGGCTGGGCCCCGGCGTTGTCGGGGATCCGCGCGTCGTCCACGTTCAGCGCCACCCGTTCCACGGTGACGCCGGGCCGCCCGCCCGCCTGGCCGAGGCAGACGACCAGGTCGGGCCGGGCCTCGGCGACCGCACGCCGCAGCGCCGCCACCGACTCCCCGAAGACGCACGGCAGCTGGACGGCCGTCACGCTCACCCCGTCCGGCGGCTCCGCGGCGACGAGGGACGCCGCCTGCCACGACGGGTTCACGGCCTCCCCGCCGAAGGGTTCGAAACCGGTGAGCAGAACGCGGGTGGTCGACCCGGACATGTGAACCTCCTAGAACGCGAAGAGCGCCATGATCACGGTGCTGCAGCCGAGCAGCGCGAGCGCCGTCGGCGCCTGCGCCTTGATCGGCCCGTACTGGTCCTTCAGCTCCAGGAGCGAGGCCGGGACGATGTTGAAGTTGGCCGCCATGGGCGTGCAGAGCGTGCCGCTGAAGCCGGCCAGCATGCCGATCGCGAGGATCGCCGGCTCGTTGCCGTGCATCTGCTGGATGAGGACCGGCCAGCCGATCGCCGCGGTCATCACGGGGAACGCCGCGAACGCGTTGCCCATGATCACGGTGAACAGGAACATGCCGACGCAGTACGCGATCACGGCCAGGTACTTGGAGTTGTCGGGCAGCACACCGTTGACGATCTTGCCGACCTGGGTGCCGACCCCGGCCACGGCGAAGATCGAGCCGAGGACGGAGAGGAGCTGAGGCAGCAGGAGCGCCGAGCCCATCGCCTCCAGCATCGAGCGGCCGGAGTGGACCGGGACGGACACCTTGCGCTCGCCCGTCACCAGCATGCCGACGACCAGTGCCGCGATGCAGCCGAGTCCGAGGCCGATGAGCGTGGCCTTGCCGGTCTCGAACAGGCCGGACTCGTCGAGGAAGGAGGCGCAGACGATGGCGACGAGGGGGATCGTCAGGGCCGGGACGAAGAGCTTGTTGCCGAGGCGGGCGGCCGACGCCTCCCGCTGCTCCCCCGTCGTCGTGACGGGCACGCCCTTGCCGATGAAGTTGAACCCGGCGAGCACGATGAGCGCGAGGACGGCGACGCCGAGGGGTTCGGCGGGCAGCGTCCAGGTCGCGCCGGTGGCCACCCCGGTGCCGTACGGGAAGGTGAGGCCGAGCAGTCCCCAGAAGGCCGCGGAGGTCCAGCGCTTGGGGTTGGTGCGGTCCATCGCCATCTGGACGGCCATGACGACGAAGACGAGGCCTATCAGCCAGTAGAGCCATTCGACCTTGATCACTTGGCGGACTCCTCACGGGACTGGCCCGACGGCTGCTGCGGCAGCGGCAGGTCGTTCTCGGCGGCGGCGAGCGCCATCTCGCGCTCCAGCTTCTTGTCGAGCAGCAGCAGCCGGGCGCCGTGGATGACGAAGGCGCAGACCGCCAACGGAACGGCCCACAGGGCGAGTTGGGTGGGTTCGAGCTCCTGGTGGTAGGTGGAGTTCACGAAGCCGGTGATGAGCAGGATCGAGCCGATCGCGATGAAGCAGTCCTCGCCGAAGAAGAGGCCGACGGTGTCGGCGGACGCGGAGTAGGAGCGGACCTTCTCGCGCAGCTTCTCGGGGAGTTTCGCGCCCGCGGTGCGTTCGGCGGCGGCCTCGGCCATGGGGGCGACGAGCGGGCGCACGGTCTGCGCGGGGCCGCCGAGGTTGTTGAGCCCGAAGGCCGCGGTGACCTGGCGGACCAGGAGGTAGACGGTGAGGAAGCGGCCGGCGCTCAGCCTGCCGAGCTTCCCGATCAGGGTGCGGGCCTGTTCGCGCAGGCCGTAGCGCTCCAGCAGCCCGATCACCGGGAGCACGATGGCGAACACGGTGACGGAGCGGCTGTCGGCGAACGCCTTGCCGAAGGCGGCGAGGATCTCCTGCGGGTTCATCTTGCCGAGGAGTCCGGTGGCGATACCGGCGACACCGACCACGAGGACGGGGTTGCGGCGCGTGACGAATCCGAGGATCACCACGAGCACGCCGAGAAGAACGATCATGCGGCGGCCTTCTTCAGGGCACGAGGGGGCACGGAACCGGACACGCCGCTTCCGTGGGGGATGCACGGACCCTAGGTGATCGTTCAACGATCGAACAAGAGCCGGAGGCCGGTCGATGCCGCAATGAGACTCTTGTCGAATCGTTCAACAATCCCTTACGTTGAAGACGTGATCCAGGAAGTGCTCGACCTCAACGCGGACCTCGGCGAAGGCTTCGGCCGCTGGACCCTCACCGACGACGAGGCCCTGCTCTCCGTCGTGACCAGTGCCAATGTCGCCTGCGGCTTCCACGCCGGCGACCCGTCCGTGATGCGCCGGGTCTGCGACCTGGCCGCCGAGCGCGGGGTGCGCATCGGCGCGCAGGTCTCGTACCGGGACCTCGCCGGGTTCG
This sequence comes from Streptomyces longispororuber, assembly GCF_024448165.1. Lineage (GTDB taxonomy): Bacteria > Actinomycetota > Actinomycetes > Streptomycetales > Streptomycetaceae > Streptomyces > Streptomyces longispororuber_A. The sequence goes on along the minus strand of NZ_JAMOLN010000054.1, from coordinate 18,313 downwards.
GGCGCCGCGCCATGGACGTGCCCGCGGACGAGCTGGCGGCCGAAGTGGCGTACCAGATCGGCGCGTTGCGGGTGTTCGCGGAGGCGGCCGGGGCCACGGTGGCGTACGTCAAGCCGCACGGCGCGCTCTACAACCGGACCGTGCGCGACGAGACGCAGGCCCGTGCCGTGATCGCGGGCGTGACGCTCGCGGGCGGCGCGCTCCCGGTGCTCGGCCTGCCCGGTTCGCGGCTCCTCGACGCCGCGCAGGAGGCGGGTCTGCGGCCCGTGCGGGAGGCGTTCGCCGACCGCGCGTACACCCCCGAGGGCACGCTGGTGCCGCGCCGCGAGCCGGGTGCCGTGGTCGAGGACACCGACGCGGTGGTGCGCCGCTCCGTCGGCTTCGCGGTGGACGGCGGGGTCACGGCCTCCGACGGTTCGCACGTCGCGGTCGCGGCCCGTTCGCTGTGCGTGCACGGCGACACCCCGGGCGCGGCCCGGATCGCGGCCCGGGTGCGGGTGGCCCTGGAGGACGCCGGCGTGCGGGTGGGTGCGTTCGCATGAGCGCGGGTCTCACCGTGCGGCCCGCCGGGCGCCATGCGCTCCTGGTGGAGCTTCCCGACGCGCAGCGCACCGGCGCCTTCCACGCGGAGCTGCTGCGCCGCCGCGCCGCGGGCACGCTGCCGCCGGTGGCCGAGATCGTGCCGGGCGCCCGGACCGTCCTGCTCGACGGTGTCCCGGACCCGGCCGCGCTGGCGCGCCGGCTCGCGGACCTGGACGTCCCCACGGCGCCGCCCGCGGACGGCGCCGTCGTGGAGATCCCCGTCGTGTACGACGGCCCCGACCTGGCCGGGGTCGCCGAGCTGTGGGGCGTCGCCGAGGACGAGGTGGCCGCGCGGCACGCCGCGTACACGTACCGCGTCGCCTTCTGCGGTTTCGCCCCCGGATTCGGATATCTGACGGGACTGCCGGAGGAACTGCACGTGCCCCGGCACGCGACCCCGCGCACCCGTGTCCCGGCGGGCGCGGTGGCCCTCGCCGGCCCGTACTCGGCGGTCTACCCGCGGGCGACGCCGGGCGGCTGGCAGATCATCGGCACGATGCCCGATCCGACGCCGCTGTGGGATCCGTCGCGGGAGCGGGCGGCCTTGCTGTCTCCCGGGACGCAGGTCCGGTTCCGGCCCACGGAGGCGGACGGCCGATGACGGCGAAACTGACCGTGACCCGCCCCGGCGCCCTCACCACGGTGCAGGACGCGGGCCGGGCGGGCCACGCCCACCTGGGAGTTCCCCGCTCCGGCGCGCTCGACGCGCCGTCGATGCGGCTGGCCAACCGGCTCCTCGGCAACCCCGCCGACGCGGCCGTCCTGGAGACCACCCTCACGGGCTGCGCCCTGCGCCCCGACCGACCGGTCACCGTCCTGGTCGGCGGCGCCCCGTGCCCGGTCACGGTGGGCGGCCGCCCCGCGGCGTGGGGCAGCCCGGTGCACGTCCCGGCCGGCGCCACGCTCGACGCGGGCCCGGCCACCAGCGGCGTCCGTTCCTACGTCGCGGTCGCCGGCGGTCTCGCCGTCGACCCGGTGCTCGACAGCCGGTCCGCCGACCTCCTGTCGGGCCTCGGCCCGGCGCCGCTGGCCGCCGGGACCGTGCTCCCGGTCGGCCGCGCCCACCCGCTCCCCGCGCTCCCGGTGGCGGCGCCGTGGCCGGCTCCCCCGGCCGAGCTCGTCCTGCCGGTCCTGCTCGGCCCCCGCGCGGACTGGTTCACGCCGGCGGCCGTGCGCACCTTCCTGACCGCCACGTTCACCGTCTCGGCGCACAGCAACCGGATCGGTCTGCGCACCGAAGGGCCGTCCCTGGAGCGGGAGTCGGCGGGCGAGCTGCCCAGCGAGGGCATGGTGCTCGGCGCGGTCCAGGTGCCGCCGGACGGCCGCCCGGTGGTCTTCCTGCACGACCACCCGACGACCGGCGGCTACCCGGTGATCGCCGTCGTCCCGGAATCCGCCCTGGCCGCGGCGGCGCAGGCGGTGCCCGGCACCCCGGTGCGGTTCACCGTCGGCTGAGGCGGCGGACGAACACGTCCGCCGTCCCGTTCGTGTCGCCCGGGACGAGGTTCGTGGCGTCCGAGCCGAACACCACGGCCGAACCGTCCCGGCTGAGCGCGGCGCTCGGCAGGGCCTGGTTGTCGCTCTCGGCACCGTCCTGCCCGGCGCTCACCCGGACGTTCACCCCGGTCCTCAGGTCCCGGAGGAACAGCGGCCCCCGGGCCGTGTCCCCCGCGACGAGGTCCGTCGCGGCCGAGGTGAAGGCCACGTACCGGCCGTCGGCGCTGATCCGCGCTCCGCCCCAACTGCCTTCCGACTGACCGCCGTTCGCGTTCAGCGACACGCGCCGGGTGTCCCCGGTGCGCAGGTCGCGCACGAACGCGTCGTACGTGTTGTTCGTGTCGTCCGGCACCAGGGCCGGGTCGCTGGAGGTGAACGCGGCGTACCGGCCGTCCCCGCTGAACGTGGGCACGGTGGTCTGGGTGTACGGCTGTCCCGCGTTGTTCACGGCGAAGACCCCGGTCGTCGCGGCGCGCCGGTCGTGGACGTAGATCCGGCTCTCGAATCCCGGCTTGACCTGCCCCGCGGAGAATCCGATCCGGCTCCCGTCGGCGCTGATCGTGGCGCTGCCCAGGGTCCAGTACCCGGACGTGAACACCGTCGGGCTGATGAGGCGCGTCGTGCCCTTCTCGCGGTCCCGCAGATAGATGCCGTACGAGGTCCTGTCGCTTGTGTCGCCGTTCTCGCTGAGCGGCGAGTCGAAGACCACGTACCGCCCGTCGGCGCTCATCACGGCGGCGGTGCCGAAGCCCCCGCTCACCGGTGTGTCGTCGTCGGAGAGGCTGATCACCTCGGTGCGGCCGGTCCTGCGGTCGTGGAGGAAGTAGCCCGAGTAGTAGTCGTGGCCCTCGACGCTCCCGGTGTGGCCCCGGTAGGAGACATACCGTCCGTTGCCGCTGATCGAGGGGGCGTAACCGCCGTCCCCGATCCGCTGGACCGTGCCGCGCCGGGTGTCGCGCAGGAAGACGTCGGTGTCCCCGTCCGTGTCGCCCGGCACCAGGTTCCGCGCCTCGGACGAGAAGACGACGTACCGCCCGTCGCCGCTGATCGAGGCGCCGCCCGACGGCCCGTCGCCCTGCGTACCGTCCGCGGCGACGCTGACCCGCTCGGTCGCGCCGCCCCGGTCCTGCGCCCCGAACACCGGGCCGGTCGCCCCCATGACCACGGCGACCCCGGCCGCCACGACGGCGGCACACATCCTTCTGTTCATCGCATCCCCCGTAAGACGCACGTCCCCCGGCCCTGCGCCGAGGGCTCACGGCGATACAACCGCACCGGGGAGAAACGGGCAATCCCTCGGATGACGTACAACCTGGACGCCCCGTCAGGCGTCCTGTACCACAAGCCCCTCCTCGACGAACTCCCTGACGTGGGCCAGGACTTGATCCCGGTCGGTCCCCCGGAGCCCGATCGCCACATGGATCGAGAACCCGTCGAGCAGCGCCCGCAGCCGTGCCGCGAACCGGTCCGGGTCGACGGCCCCGAACTCGCCGCGGGAGGTGCCCTCGGCGAGCAGCGCCACGAGGTCGCGGTGCCAGGCGCGCTCGATGGCGGCCTGCCGCTCGCGGGCCCGGTCGTCGGCGCCCCGCGAGCGGTTCCACACTTCCAGCCAGAGCGTCCAGTGCGGGTCGCGGTGGCCGTCGGGCACGTACAGGTCGACGTACGCGTCGAGGCGCTCGCGTGCGGTGCCCGTGCCCGCGAGCAACTGCCGCCGCTCGTCGCCGAGTCGCCCCTCGCTCCACTCCAGCGTGCGCAGCAGCAGCTCGTCCTTGGAGCCGAAGTGGTACGCGAGGTGCCCGCTGCTCATGCCGACCTCGCGGCCGAGCGCGGCCATGGTGAGCCCGTCGAGTCCGCTGTCGGCGATCATCTCCATGGCCCGGGCGAGGACGGTGTCCAGGGGCGGGGCGGGACGGCGGCTCATCTCACGCCCCGGCCACGGGCTGCTGCTGGGTGATGCAGTGGATGCCGCCGCCGGCCGCGAAGACCGTGCGGGCGTCGACGAGGGTGACGGTGCGGGACGGGAAGAGCCGGCGGAAGACCGCCGCGGCCCGCTCGTCGTTCGGGTCGTCGAAGCCGCACAGGACGACGCCGTCGTTGCAGAGGTAGTGGTTGATGTACGAGTAGTCGACCCAGGAGCCGTCGTCGGGGTCCGTGAGGACGGTGGGGGCCGGCACCTCGACGATCTCCAGGGGGCGGCCCTGGGCGTCGGTCTGCCCGGACAGCACGCCGATGATCTCCCGGCTGACCTCGAAGTCGGGGTGGGCGGGGTCCTCCTGGGAGTGGACGAGGACGACGCCGGGCGCGGCGAACGCGGCGACGATGTCGACGTGCCCGCGCGTGCCGAACTCGCCGTAGTCGCCGGTGAGTCCGCGCGGCAGCCAGATCGCCTTGGACGTGCCGATCCGGGCGTGGACCTCGGCCTCGACGTGCTCCTTGGACCAGCCCTGGTTGCGGTCCGGGTCGAGCTGGACCGTCTCGGTCAGCAGGACGGTGCCCTCGCCGTCGACGTGGATGCCGCCGCCCTCGTTCACCAGGGGCGAGGCGTGCACGGGCACACCGGTGAGGTCGGCGACGTGCCGGGCGATCTTGGAGTCGTGCTCCCAGCGCGCCCAGTCCTGGGCGCCCCAGCCGTTGAACGTCCAGTCGACGGCGGCCAGTTGCCCGGTGCCGGCCTCCTTCACGAAGGTCGGACCGATGTCGCGCATCCACGCGTCGTCCAGGTCACGCTCGACCAGCTCGACGGCGGGGTCGAGCAGTTCGCGGGCCGAGTCGAGCTGTCCGGTGCCGACGACCATCGTCACCGGCTCGAAGCCCCGCACGGCGTTCGCGACCGACGCCCAGGCGGCGCGCGCGCCGGCCAGCTCCTGGCCGTCGGTGAAGGTCGGGTTGGGGCCCGGCCACGCCATCCAGGTGCGCTCGTGCGGTGCCCACTCGGGCGGCATGAAGTACGTCATCGGGGAGACCTCACAGGAAGTACAGGCGGTTGAGGGAGACGGAGTCGGCCGGCTCGGAGCGGATCGGTTCGCCGTCGAGGGTGACGAGTCCGGTGCGCTGGTCGACGTCGACCGCTCCCGTGCGGGAGTTGAGGCGCAGGTCGGCCGGTCCGATGCCGCGGGTGCCGCGCACGGCGACGCGGCGCCTGCGGGTCGGCATCCCGTCGTGGCCCTGGTCGACGGCGGCCTGGGCGACGAAGGCGACGGACAGTTCGGCGGGGGTCGCGCCGTGGGCACCGAACTGCGGTCCCAGGACGAGGGGTTCGCAGGTGTCGGTGGCGGCGTTCGGGTCGCCGACCACGCCGTAGGCGGGGAAGCCGGACTTCAGCACGAGCTGCGGCTTGGCGCCGAAGAACTCGGGGCGCCACAGCACGATGTCGGCCATCTTGCCGACTTCCAGGGAGCCGATCTCGTGCGCGAGGCCGTGGGCGATGGCGGGGTTGATGGTCAGCTTGGCCATGTAGCGCAGGACGCGCTCGTTGTCGTGGCCGACGCCCGGGTCGCCGAGTTCGGCCTTCATCTTCCCGGCCATCGCGAACGTGCGGCGCACGGTCTCGCCCGCGCGGCCCATGCCCTGGGCGTCGGACGAGGTGATGCCGATCGCGCCCAGGTCGTGCAGCACGTCCTCGGCGCCCATCGTCCCCGCCCGGATCCGGTCGCGGGCCATGGCGGCGTCGCCGGGCAGGTCGGGCTTGAGGTCGTGGACGGAGACGATCATGCCGTAGTGCTCGGCGACGGCGTCCCGGCCGAAGGGCAGGGTGGGGTTGGTGGAGGACCCGATGACGTTCGGGACACCCGCCATCTTGAGGACGTTCGGTACGTGTCCGCCGCCGCAGCCCTCGATGTGGAAGGCGTGGATCGTGCGACCCTCCAGCACCTTGAGGGTGTCCTCGACCGACAGGCACTCGTTCAATCCGTCGCTGTGCAGGGCGACTTGGACGTCGTGCTCCTCCGCGACGCGCAGCGCCGTGTCCAGGGCGCGGGTGTGCGCACCCATGTCCTCGTGCACCTTGAACCCGCACGCGCCGCCCTCCGCGAGGGCCTCGACGAGCGGTGCTCCGTGCGAGGACGAGCCCCGGCCGAGGAAGCCGATGTTCACGGGCCAGGCGTCGAACGCGGAGAAGGCGTGCTTCAGCGCCCACGGCGAGTTGACCCCGACGCCCCACACCGGGCCGAACTCCTGCCCGATGATCGTCGTCACGCCGGAGGCGAGCGAGGCCTCCATGATGCGCGGGGAGAGGAGGTGGACGTGGGTGTCGACGGCTCCGGCGGTGGCGATCAGCCCCTCGCCGGAGACGATGGAGGTGCCCGTGCCGACGACGACATCCACTCCGTCGAGGGTGTCCGGGTTCCCGGCCCGCCCGATCGCGTGGATGCGGCCCTCGCGGATGCCGATGGAGACCTTGCGGATGCCGAGCGCGGCGTCGATCACGACGACGTTGCTGATGACGACGTCGCAGGTGTCCCGGACGGCGGCGGCCTTCAGGTGCAGTCCGTCACGGGCCGTCTTGCCGAACCCGGCGAGGAACTCGTCCCCGTACGCCTGGGAGTCCGACTCGACCTCGATCGTGAGGCCGGAGTCGCCGAGGCGGACCCGGTCGCCGGCGCGCGGGCCGTGGGTGGCCGCGTACTCGTGCGGGGTCAGCCGGCGGGCTTCGGCGGGGTGGCCTCCGGGGCGGCTCATCGCCCGTCCTCCTTCTGGTCGACTCCGAGGTAGCCGCAGGCGGCGGCGCGGCGCAGGGCCTCCTCGCGGGCGCCCGGGGCGTCGAGGGGTCCGTCGACGAGCCCGGCGAACCCGATGGCGATCCGTGCGCCGCCGATCGGCAGGAGCCCGACCTCGGCGCTCTCCCCCGGCCCGAACCGCACCGAGGACCCGGCGGGCACCGCGAGCCGCATGCCGTACGCCTCGTCCCGGGCGAAGTCGAGCCGCGGGTTGGCCTCGAAGAAGTGGAAGTGCGAGGTGACGGAGACGGGGACGGTCGCGGTGTTGGTGACGGTCAGCGTCAACTCCGGTGCGGGGTCCGTGTGTTCCGGTCCCGGCAGCAGTGCGCCCGGCGCCCGGTCCCCCTCGGTCGCGCCGATCGGGTCGCTGACGACCGCGAGCCGCGAGCCGTCGTCGAAGACCGCCTCGACGTGCACCTCGGTGACGACGTCGGCGACGCCCGGCAGCACGTCGTCGGGCCCGAGCACGGACCGGGCCGCCTCGACGGCCTCGGCGAGCCGCCGCCCGTCGCGGGCCGCCTCGCAGACGGTGTCCGCGATCAGCGCGGTCGCCTCCGGCACGTTGAGCCGCAGGCCGCGGGCCTTGCGGGCCCGGGCGAGCTCGGCCGCGCCGAACAGCAGCAGGCGGTCGCGCTCGGTGGGGGTCAGTCGCACGCCGTCACACCTCCTCAGGTTTAGAACGCCACTCTAAACCTATCCTTCGGAGATCGAAAGCAATACAGGGCCACCTGCGGATATGCCTCATTGAGCATCGCTCTAATGGGTGACAGGGCGTGCCGGAGTACGCCGGGACGCGCCGGGGCGCGCTAGTCGGTGCCGATGTCCAGGACCGCCTTGCCGTGCAGCCGCCGGTTCAGCAGCAGCTCGACGGCATCGGCCGCCTTCCCCCACGGGCCACGCCAGGAGATCCCCGCGTCGAGCTCGCCACGCGCGACCATGCCGGCGAGCCGCTCCAGATCACGGGCGACCCCGGCGCACTCCAGAAGGTGGAAGGTCACGATCGACCGGTCGTGCCGCCCCGCGTCCCCGTAGAGCGCGCCGTACGGGAAGCTCTCGCCGTCGCCGCCCGAGTGCCCGACGGCGACGAGCGTGCCGCCGCCCGCCAACCGGTCGTACGCGGCGACGAGCCGGCGCCCGCCGACCACGTCGACGACACCGTCCAGGAGGCCCTCGACCTCGACCGGGTCCGCCACCACTTCGTGCGCCCCGAGGTCGCGCAGGGCCGCGCCGTGCCGGCCGGGGTCGCCGGTGCTCGCCACGACGCGGGCGCCGCCGAGCCGGGCGAGCTGGACCGCGTACCGGCCGACGCCGCCCGTGGCGCCGGTGATCAGGACACGGCGGCCGAGCAGCGGGCCGATCCGGTCCAGCGCACGCGCGGCGCTGGCCCCGGCGACCGGAACCGTGGCGATGGCGCCCTGGTCGGCGCCCTCGGGCACGACGCCGAGCCGGTCGGTGTCCACGGCGCGGAGCTCGGCCCAGCCGCCCGCCTCACCGAGCGTGACCACGGGGGTGCCGGCAGCGGGTCCCGATCCGTCGGCGGCGGGGCGCTCCACGACGCCCGCCGCGTCCCAGCCCAGGACGGCGCCGGGCCCGGCGAACTCGGGGCCGAACCGGACCTCGCCGTAGTTGAGGGAGGTCGCGGTGACCCGGACCAGGGCCTGGTGGGCGGCGGGCTCGGGCTCCGGGGCGGTGCCGAGACGGAGCTTTCCGGGGGCGTCGGGGTCGACGAGCAGGGCACGCATGAGCAGCACCTTTCGGCAGGCTTCGGCAGACAGCGACGGGCAGCGCGACGGTCGACGGCACGACAGGCGCCGACCGCACGACCGAGATTCTGCCACTGAGTGGCATTAGCGCTCAAGGGGCACTGGCCACCCGGATACACTCCCGGCATGGCCGAGACCGCACCGCCGTCCGCACCCGCACCCGCCCCCTCACTGCGCGAGCGGAAGAAGCGGCGCACCCGCCAGGCGCTGATCGACGCGGCCCTCGACCTGTTCACGGAGCGGGGCTTCGGCGCCGTCACCCTCGACGAGCTCTGCGACAGCGTCGAGGTCTCCAAGCGCACCTTCTTCCGGACGTTCAGCAGCAAGGAGGACGTCGCGATGGCCCCCACGCAGGACCTGTGGGCGGCCTTCCTCGACGAGCTCGACCACGCGGCCGCCGGGCCGGCCCGGCCGCTCGTCCAGGTCCTGCACGACGCGCTGCTGCGGGCGATCCGCCGGATGCCCGACGACGGCTGGGCCGACCGCGCACTGGCCAGCCGCCGCCTCGCCGCACGGACCCCGTCGATGGACGCGCACGGCCTGCAGTTCTGCGACCGCACCAGCCGCGCCGCCGTGGAGATCGCGCGACGCCGGTTCGACCTGGCCGACCCGGCGGACGACCTGCGCCCCCGGCTCGCCGTCGACCTCCTCGTCGCCGCCTTCCACCGGGCCCTGGAGCGGTGGACCGAGAGCGGCTCGCACCCCACGGCGGCCGGTCTCGCCGCGACGGTCGAGGTCGCGTTCGCGGCCGTGCCGGAGAGCCTCGCCCTGACGGCGACGCCCCACGCCTGACCGCCTCGCTTCACGAAATCCACACAAGAGGGCCGGGTACAGATCCGAAAGGTCTGGACTTGCACTCTCGCGCCAACTCCCCTGCCCCGGTTGACTCCTGACGGCTCACCAGCCACCACCCCCCACCATCAGGAGGCACCCCCATGCCCGCTCTGCCCCGCAAGCGGTACGCGTCCCTGGCGCTCGGCGCCGCACTCGCCCTGCTCCCCCTCGGCACCGCCGGGGCCGCGCCGACGCCCGCGCCGGTGGCCGGAACCCCCCTCGCCGCGGACGGGGTCCGGGCGGACGCCGATCTGCTGCGCACCCGTGCGGCCGTCGAGCGCGAACTGGGCGCGCGGGACGCCGGGAGCTACCTCGACCAGGAGACGGGCGAGCTGGTCGTCACGGTGACCAGCACCGCCGACGCGGCGACCGTCCGGGCGGCCGGGGCGCGGGCCGAGGTCGTCGCGCGCTCGGGCGCCCGGCTGGCGTCCTCCATCGGCGCGCTGGAGAAGGGCGCGAAGATACCGGGCACGACCTGGGGCGTCGACCCGAGACGCAACCAGGTCGTCGTCGACGTCGACTCGACCGTGTCGGCGGCCGAGCTCGCCCGGCTGAAGAAGGTGGCCGCCGCGCAGGACGGAGCCGTCCAGGTGCGGTCCGTGGGCGGCAAGTTCACCCAGGAGGTCGCGGGCGGCGACGCGATCTACGGCGGCGGGTACCGCTGCTCGGCCGCCTTCAACGTGTCGTCCGGGTCGACCCGCTACTTCGTGACCGCAGGGCACTGCACGAACGCGGCCACGGACTGGCGGGCCGTCTCGGGCGGCGCCGTCGTCGGACAGCGCACCGGCACCAGCTTCCCGACGAACGACTACGGCATCGTGAAGTACACCGACGGCTCGGCACCGGCCGGCAACGTCAACCTCTGGAACGGCAGCTACCAGGACATCACGTCCGCCGCCGACCCGGTCGTCGGCCAGGCCGACAGCAAGAGCGGCTCGACGACCCATCTGACGTCCGGGTCGGTGACGGCCACGAACGTCACCGTGAACTACTCCGACGGCAACACCGTCTACGGCATGGCGCGCACGAACGTCTGCTCCAGCAGCGGCGACAGCGGCGGCGCCCACTTCTCCGGCACGACGGCGCTCGGCATCCACTCGGGCTCCGGCGGCACCTGCACGAACGGGGTGGGCTCCGCGCTGTTCCAGCCGGTGCGGGAGGCGCTGAGCGCGTACGGGGTCAACGTCTACTGACCGCCGTACGGTACGCCGAAGGGCCGCACCCCCGCCGGGGTGCGGCCCTTCGGGACGCGGGCCGGATCAGCCCAGCGGGTGCATCCAGCCGTGCGTGTCCGCGGTCTTGCCGCGCTGGATGTCGAGCAGGGCGTCGCGCAGCTTCATCGTGACCTCGCCGGCCGCGCCGCCGGACTGCTGCCACTCGCCGCTCGCGCGCTTGACCGTGCCGACGGGGGTGATGACCGCGGCGGTGCCGCAGGCGAAGACCTCGGTGAGGGCGCCGGACTCGGAGTCCGCCTGCCACTGGTCGATGGAGACGCGGGCCTCCTCGGACTCGTAGCCGAGGTCGCGAGCGACCTGGAGGAGCGAGTCGCGGGTGACGCCCGCGAGCAGCGAGCCCGTGAGCGTCGGCGTGACGATCTTGTCGCCGTACACGAAGTACAGGTTCATGCCGCCGAGTTCCTCGACCCACTTGTGCTCGACGGCGTCGAGGTAGGCGACCTGGTCGCAGCCCTTGGCCGCGGCCTCGGCCTGCGCGAGCAGGGACGCCGCGTAGTTGCCGCCGGTCTTGGCGTCGCCGACGCCGCCGGGGACGGCGCGCACGCGGTCCTCGGAGAGCCAGATGGAGACGGGCTTCACGCCGCCGGAGAAGTACGCGCCGGCCGGGGAGGCGATGACGATGAACAGGTACTCGCTCGCCGGCTTCACGCCGAGACCGACCTCGGTCGCGATCATGAACGGGCGCAGGTAGAGGGACTCCTCGCCGCCGTGCGCCGGGACCCAGTCCTTGTCCTGCTGGACGAGCAGGTCACAGGCCTCGATGAACGTCTCGACCGGCAGCTCGGGCATGCCCAGGCGCCAGGCCGAGTGCTGGAAGCGCTTGGCGTTCATGTCGGGGCGGAAGGTGGCGACGGTGCCGTCGGGCTGGCGGTACGCCTTGAGGCCCTCGAAGATCTCCTGCGCGTAGTGCAGGACGTTCGTGGCCGGGTCGAGGGAGAGCGGCCCGTAGGGCACGAGCTGCCCGTCGTGCCAGCCGCGGCCCTCGGTCCACTTGACGGTGACCATGTGGTCGGTGAAGTGGCGGCCGAATCCGGGGCTCTCCAGGATCGCCTCGCGCTCCGCCGCGGACAGCGGGGTCGAGGAGGGCTTGAGCTCGATCGTGGGCGTCGTCATGGTTGCGTGTCCTTCACCGTTGGTTGTGACGGACCGCGCTCACGCCTGCACTCCTTGTACTAGGACGTCCGAGCTTCCACGTACATCGCGGCCCCGCGTTCGATTATCGCGCGTGGCGAGGTGTGCTCGAAACGGACCAGGTGAGTGCCGTGGTGTGATGCGGCCCAGGTGTTGATGGTGGCACCCGGAGGCCGCATACGAGAAGCCGCCGGGCGCGGTGTGCGACCCGGCGGCTGCTGCCGTGCTGTGGTGAGCGCCGGGTCAGCCGGCTACTCGGGCGGCGAGCGCGTCGCCGATCTCCTCGGTCGAGCGGACGGAGTCGCCGCGCTCGCCGAGGTCGGCGGAGACGGCGGTCTCGATGCGCTCGGCCTCCGACTCGTAGCCGAGGTGACGCAGGAGGAGGGCGACCGAGAGGACCGTGGCGGTCGGGTCGGCCTTGCCCTGGCCCGCGATGTCCGGGGCCGAGCCGTGCACGGGCTCGAACATCGAGGGGAACTCGCGGCCCGGGTTGATGTTCCCGGAGGCCGCGACGCCGATGCCGCCGGAGACGGCCGCGGCGAGGTCGGTGATGATGTCGCCGAAGAGGTTGTCGGTGACGATCACGTCGAAGCGGGCCGGGTCGGTGACGAGGTAGATCGTCGCGGCATCGACGTGGATGTAGTCGGTGGTGACCTCGGGGAACTCCTGCGCCACCTTGTTGAAGACGTTCGTCCACAGGTGGCCCGCGAAGGTCAGCACGTTGTTCTTGTGGACCAGCGTGAGCTTCTTGCGGGGGCGGGCCTGGGCGCGGGCGAAGGCGTCCCGGACCACGCGCTCCACACCGAACGCGGTGTTGACGGAGACCTCGGTGGCGACCTCGTGCTCGGTGCCCTTGCGGATCGTGCCGCCGTTGCCGGTGTACGGACCCTCGGTGCCCTCGCGGACGACGACGAAGTCGATCTCCGGCTGGCCGGCGAGCGGGGTGGAGACGCCGGGGAGGAGCTTCGACGGACGCAGGTTCACGTGGTGGTCGAAGGCGAAGCGGAGCTTGAGCAGGAAGCCGCGCTCCAGGACGCCGGACGGGACCGAGGGGTCGCCGATGGCGCCGAGCAGGATGGCGTCGTGCTTCTTGAGGGCGTCGAGGTCGGCGTCGGTGAGCGTCTCACCGGTCGCGTGGTAGCGCTTGGCGCCGAAGTCGAACTCCTCGGTCTCCAGCTTCACGTCCTGCGGAAGGACGGCGGAGAGGACCTTGAGCCCCTGGGCCACGACCTCCTGGCCGATGCCGTCACCGGGGATCACTGCGAGATTGAGGATGCGAGTACTTGCCGACATGCACAGCACCGTACTCCTTGTCCCATGGGATGACATGCGATGTCCACCATCCGGACAGCCAGGTTTCCGTTCCCCTTTGTTCATCCTTATGTCTGGCGGGAGTTGGAGGTTACTGGGAAGTTTTCGGTCATGGACACTCCGAACGTCGGCATCCCCCCACAGCTCGCCCGCCGGATGAGCATGCCCGAGCAGCACGAGTACCTCCGGACGAAGTTCAGCAGGCGGCGCGCCCTGACCGGGGCGGCGGCCACGGTCGGCGGGGCGGCGCTGCTCGGTGGCGGCGGGGCGGCCGCGGCGTCGCCGGTGTACGCCGCGCCCGTGCAGATCCGCCGGGCCGCCGTGCGGGTCGACGGCTCGCTGGTCGCGCCCTTCGGGCGGCACCTCGCCTTCGGCGCCGACCCGAAGACGCAGATGCGGGTCTCCTGGCAGGTGCCGTTCGCGGTCGACCGCCCTTACGTACGGGTCGGGCTGAAGCCGTGGGAGCTGAGCCGGAAGGTCGAGGCCGAGGTCCGCGCGCTGCACACGCCGTCGCTGTCGAAGAAGCTGCCGGCGGTCGAGCAGCACTATCTGCATGTCGCCCTGGACGGCCTGAAGCCGGGCACGACCTATTACTACGGCGTCGGCCACGACGGCTTCGACCCGGCGGACGCGGAGCGCCTGGGCACGCTCGGCACGTTCCGCACGGCCCCGGCGGCGCCGGAGACGTTCGTGTTCACCGCCTTCGGCGACCAGGGCGTCAGCTATGACGCGCTCGCCAACGACCAGGTGATCCTGGGCCAGAACCCGTCCTTCCACCTGCACGCGGGCGACATCTGCTACGCCGACTCCACGGGCCACGGCAAGGAGTCGGACACGTACGACGCGCGCGTGTGGGACCAGTTCCTCGCGCAGACGGAGACGGTCGCCAAGTCGGTGCCGTGGATGGTGACGACCGGCAACCACGACATGGAGGCCTGGTACTCGCCGAACGGCTACGGCGGGCAGAGCGCGCGCTGGTCGCTGCCGGGCAACGGCCCGGACCCGGCGAACGCTCCCGGCGTCTACTCCTTCACGTACGGGAACGTGGGCGTGGTCGCGCTCGACGCGAACGACGTCTCGTACGAGATCCCCGCCAACAAGGGCTGCACGGACGGCAAGCAGACCGCATGGCTGGACAGGCGGCTCGGGGAGCTGCGGGCGCGCGACGACATCGAGTTCGTCGTGGTCTTCTTCCACCACTGCATGTACTCGACGTCCACCCACGCGTCGGACGGCGGGGTCCGCGACGCGTGGCTGCCGCTCTTCACCAAGCACCAGGTGGACCTGGTGATCAACGGGCACAACCACGTGTACGAGCGCACGGACGCGGTCAAGGGCGGCGGGAACGGCGAGGTCGGCAGGCCGGTGCCGGTCGGCGCGTCGACCGATCCGACGCGCGACGGCATCGTGTACGTCACCGCGGGCGGCGCCGGCAAGGACCTCTATGGCTTCGGGCTCGGCGTGAAGGACAGCTACGAAGGCAACGTGCACGACCGGGACTCGATCGTCACCTTCCACTGGACGACGTCACGTCTGCCCGACCCGGACACCGTGGAGTGGTCCCGGGTGCGGTACACCGGCTTCTCGTTCCTCGCGGTGGAGGTGGAGAAGGGCAGGATGAAGGTCTCCGCGCTGGCCGAGAGCGGCGAGCGCATCGACCACTTCGAGGTGCGACGGGGAGCGTGAGGCGCAGGGACCGGTCTCAGTGACCGGTCTCGCCGCCGTTGTCCCTGCGGTCCAGTGCGCGCTGGAGGGCGGCGGCGGCGATCTTCGCGGTCTGCCGGTCGGCTTCGCTCGACGGGGAGACGTGACGGACTCGGCGGCGGACGGGCGTCGCAGTGGCCATGGTGATCGACTCCTTGAGATCACATCGGGACGCGCGAAAGTGCGCGCACCTACGGGGATTTCGAGGCGCCGGAAGGGGCGGGGAGCGGGGAGCTGCAGGGGTTGCCTGCCCGGTGCTCCGACTCACTGCCGCCCTTCGCCAGGTGGGCGAGACGTTCGGCTCCTACAAAGCTAGGACAGGTCTCTGCTTCTGTCTCCACAATTACTCGGACTTCCTACTATCTGAGACGGCTCTCACGCCTTCAGACCCCTGAGCTCGCGGATCAGGCCACGGACCGGTCCGGTTCCGGCCAGCTCGGGAGTGGTCACGTACCCGACGGAACGGACCGGCCGGTCCGGCCCGAGGTCGGTGATCTCGACGGTCGACGGCGCCCCGCGCAGCGCGAGCTCCGGCATGATCGCCATGCCGAGTCCGGTGCCGACCATGGACAGCACGGTGCCGTCGTCCTCGGCGCGGACGGTGGCGCGCGGGATCCAGTCCTGGGCGGCCCACCAGTCGCGGGTGTACGAGCCGCAGTTCTCGGTCCAGTCGACGAGCGGGAGCGTGCGCGGCGCCGGATGGCCGGCCGGGTGCACGAGGGAGTACTCCTCCTCGACGAGCACGTCGCCGACGAGCCCGGCCGGCAGCGGGCCGCTGCCGCCGAGCGTGGCGATCGCGAGGTCCGCGCGCCCGGCCGCGACCTCCCCCGCGGTGCCCGCGCCGACGTCCCGCACCACGCGCACCTCGGGCTCGATGCCGGGGTGCCGTGCGGCGAGCGCCTCCAGGGCGGGCGGCAGCAGGTGCAGCGCGGCGCTGCGGAACGCGGCGATGCGCAGCGGGCCCTGGACGGTACCGGGTTCGGCGCGGGCCTCCGCCGCCATGAGCGCGAGCAGGCGCAGGACGCGGCGGGCGTGGCCGACGACCTTCGTACCGGCGTCGGTGGGCCGGGCGCCGGAGCGGCCTCGCGCGAAGAGGACGGCGCCGAGCTTGCGCTCGCTGCCGCGCACGGAGTGGGAGACGGCGGACTGGGTCACGCCGAGGGCGGCCGCGGCGGCGGAGAAGCCGCCCTCGTCCGCCACCGCCACGAGGATCCGCAGCTCGTGCGGCGCGAGGTCGTTCGACGGAGTCACGTACGGTCCCACCTGCTTCTATGAGGACCGCTCATGGCCGCGGCCGGTGTATGAGCGCAACCCCCTGCCCGGCGCACGCATTCCTTCCTACGGTCACGGACATGAGCAATGACCTCGCCGTCACCGTGCAGCAGACCGCCCGCCCGAACGGGCCCGCCACCGCCGACCACTTCCGCTTCGTCGAGTCGCCGGTCCCCGAACCGGCCCCCGGCACGGCCCTGGTGGAGAACCTCTACTGGTCCGTCGACCCCTACCACCGCGAGCTGATGGACGAGTCGCCCTACGGCTCCTTCGCCCTGGACACGCCGCTGGAGGGCCGCGCACTCGGCCGGGTGACCGCCTCGCGGACCCCCGCGTTGGCCGAGGGCGAGATCGTCTTCCACCGGCAGGGCTGGCGCACCCACTCCGTGGTGCGTCCGGAGGAGGTCCGGCACGTCCCGTCGTTCGACGGGGTGCCGCTCTCGGCGCACCTGAGCATCCTCGGCGGTACGGGCCTGACGGCGTACGTGGGACTCACCCGGATCGCCGAACTGCGGCCGGGGCAGGACCTGTTCGTGTCGGCGGCGGCCGGGGGCGTGGGCACGGCGACCGGGCGGATCGCGCGGCTGCTCGGGGCCGGGCGGATCGTGGGCAGCGCGGGCTCGGCCGCGAAGGCGGCGTACCTGACCGAGCACGTCGGCTACGACGAGGTCTTCGACTACCGTACGGGCGGCCCGGTCGCCGACCAGCTGGCGAAGGCGGCGCCGACCGGCATCGACGTCTTCGTCGACAACGTCGGCGGGGAGCAGCTGGGCGCGGCGATCGGGGCGCTGCGCGACCGGGGCCGGGTGGTGCGGATCGGCACGGTCGGCCAGTACGACACCGGCACGGACGCGCCGCCGGTCCTCTTCAACCACGCGGACGTGGTGGAGAAGAGCCTGCGCATCGAGGGGTTCCTGGTCGCCCACCACCAGGACGTGCAGGAGGAGCTGTACGCGTTCGCGGTGCCGCACCTGCAGAGCGGCCGGATCGGTCTCGACGAGACCGTGGTGGACGGGTTCGGACGGATCGTGGAGGCGTTCCTGGGGATGCTGCGCGGCGAGAACCTGGGGAAGATCGTCGTGCGGGCGGCCGCCTAGCCGCGCCGGTCCCTCAGAGGATGTCACCGTCCCGCCAGTCGACGAGCAGCCGGTGGGACGGGTCGAGGGCGCGGGCGGCCGCGGCCGGGAAGAGGAACGGCGGTTCCTCGTCCGGGAGTTGGACGACGCCGTCCGGACCGTAGGCGGCGAACGGGCCGTCCCAGCGCAGCCACCCCCGGGCCGCGTACAGCCGCGCGCCCTCCTCGGAGGCGGACAGCGCGCCGAGGTCGTAGGCGGCCCCGATCACCCGCTCCAGGGCGCCCATGACGCGCCCGCCGAGCCCGGCATGCCGTGCGTCCTGCCGGACGGCGACGGCCTCCACGTACCCGACGCGCAGGGTGCGGCCCTCGTGGACGGCGTGGCGCTGGGCGACGGAGCCGTGGGCGACGAGTTCGCCCGCGTCGTCGTGCACGAGGGCGTGGACGCCGCCGAGGGAGTGCGCCCAGTCGGCGTCGGAGAAGTCGCCGTGGAAGGCGGCGTCCAACAGGGCGCGGACGGCGGTCAGTTCACCGTCACCGGCGAGGTCGGCGGTGTGGGCGGTGCGCAGGGTGGTCACCGGGACACGGTACTCAGGGCGCACTTGAGTACGTGCCCCGATACGGCCGCCCCGGCGCGGCGGCAGAGTCGACGCCATGAACGGCCTCTACTCCCTCAAGCCCTGGTACGCGAACCGGCTCGCCGGTGTCCGCGCCGGGTGCGCGGCGCACGGCGTCTCGCCCGACACGCTGACGTGGGCGGGCGTGGTGTGCGGCGGCGCGGCGGGCGCGGCCCTGGCGTTCCTGCCCGCGCCGCTCGCCGCGCTGCCGGTCGCGGTCCTGGTGGCGGCGCGGCTCGCCTTCGCCAACCTGGACGGCGCCCTGGCCCGGGACACCGGCCGCACGACGCGCCGGGGCGCGGTCCTCAACGAACTCGGCGACCGGGCGGCCGATCTGGCGCTGCTCGCCGGTTTCCTGACGGTGGCCCCGCTCTGGCTGGTGGCGACGGCGGCGCTCGCGGCCACGCTCCCCTCCTGGGTCGCGCTCGCGGGCGCCGCGGCGGGCGCCCCGCGCCGCAACGGCGGCCCGGTCGGCAAGACGGAACGCTGCGCGCTGGCCGTGCTCGCGGCGGCGTCCGGCTGGTATGTGCCGGTCCTCGCGGTGATCGCCGCGGGGTCCGCGGTCACGGCGGCGGTA
>NZ_JAMOLN010000053.1 GCF_024448165.1 Streptomyces longispororuber | reverse complement strand
AGAAGTTGAATGGTCAAGCAGGAACGTGCGGTGCGCACGAGGAAATCGCTGATCGACGCCGCGGCCGCGGTGTTCGCGGAAGAGGGCTACGTGCCCTCCTCGCTCGCGACGATCAGCAAGCGGGCAGGTGTCAGCAACGGAGCGCTGCACTTCCACTTCGAGAACAAGAAGGCGCTCGCCCAGGCGGTCGAGGAAGCGGCCACCGACGTGATCCACGAGCTCGTCCGGCTCTCGGGGAGCGCGTCGACGAGTGCCCTGCAGGCACTCGTCGACGCGACGCACCGGCTGGTGGCCTGTCTCTCCGACGACATCGTGGTCCGGGCCGGGTTCGACCTCAGCGCCGAACACGCCCTGGGGGCCGATGCCGGACTGGTGCGTACCTGGCACACCTGGGTGGAGGAGACGCTCCACCGCGCCGAGGCGGAGGGACACCTGGCACCCGGCGTGTCACCGGACGTCGCCGCCGCGGCGGTCGTGGCGGTGACCGTCGGCATCGAGGTGCTGGCCGGGGGAGACCCGCAGTGGCTCGCAGAGCGGCGGATCGCCGGTTTCTGGGAGCTGCTGCTGCCCGGCCTCGCACCCGAGCACGTCCTGGTGTCCGCCCTGCCCCGGAGCGGGTGAGGGCGGAACCGCTCAACGCGCCCGCGACGGCAGCCGGTTGTCCAGCGTGAGGGCGGTGCAGCGCACACCGCCACCCCCCTTGCGCAGCTCGGTGGTGTCGAGCTCGACCACGTCGAGGCCGCGCTCGCGCAGCGTGTCGCGAAGGCGCGGCGCGCCCGTGGTCATGGTCACCGTCGAGCCGTCGCTGATCAGGTTCAGGGCGAACGTGCTCGCCTCCTCGACGCTCACCTCGACCAGGTCGAGGCCCAGCTCGCGCAGGCGCTGACCGCTCGGGGCGTCCAGCGCCTGCGGGCAGTACGCGACCGTGCGCGCGTCGATCACCGCGAGCGCGAGATCCAGGTCGTACCACTGCTCACTGGTCGTGCGCAGCGGCACCACCTCGTACCCGAGCACATCGGCCAGCACCCCGTGCATCCGGCGGTCGGTGCGCTGCCCGTACCCCGCGAACAGCAGGGATCCGCACGGCAGCGCGTCGCCCTGGCCGCTGAAGTCGTACGGCGCGTCCAGCACGTCGAAGCCGCGGCCCCTGAGCCAGGCCCGGAAGTGCGGGATCTCGGGGCGGCGGGCGGCCGGCGGCGCGCCGAGGACCGCACGGCGGTCGCTCACGAAGGCCCCGTTGGCCGTGTACACCATGTCCGGGCACTCCCGCGCGGACTCCATGCGCGTGACGATCCGGCCGGCCGCGACGTGCGCCTTCTCGATGGCCTCGTGCTCGGCGAGGACGGCCAGGCTGTCCGGCTGGATGCCGGTGTCCATGTACGGGTTGATGACGTAGTCGATGCGGAAATGCGTGGCATCGCACATCAGCAGTTCCGAGTTCAAAGAGGCCTCCAGAAGGCTTGCGGCGCACGGGGTGCCGGGAGTCGGCCGTCAATTTCCTTGCCTGTCACGGGAGTTCGCGCTCGTGACGGACGGCGAGTATCGCCAGACCGCGGAGCGCTCTTCAACGGACCCGATCACCCGGTGCCGTCCCGCCGGCGGGACAGCCCACGCGGCCGCCCGCCCGTGATGAGCTGGGGGCGGGGGCGGAGCCGCCCGCTGTACCGGGACTCAGGCACCCTTCGAGAACGCGGGCGCACAGTAGTGCTCGGCGGCGAACCCGCCTCGCGGCCCGTCCTCCTCATTCCCCCGTCAGGAGGGCGGGCCACGCCTCTCGTTCCGTCCGCATTCGGTGCGTGTTCAGCCCGTATCCACCCGCGGATCTCCGTGCCCGGGCGGTCCTCCGGCTGAGGCCCGATCGGGGTGCGCTCCAGCGGCGCTGGAGGAATCGGACGCGCCGCGCCACCGCCGCTACCTTGCTGAGCAGGGCGAAAGCGTTTCGCTGCGTGAGCGTGAGAGGGGGTAGGGGCCCCGCCCCGGATGCCGATGAGCTACGGCCGTGCCACCGCCGAGCGCTGCACCGATGTGTCGATGACCGTGGTCGTCGACCCGGGCCAGCAGTCCCAGCACGACACCCCGGTCCTGGAGGTCCGGGGGCCACTGGCCGAGGGCCGGGTCTCCGCCGCCCTCGACCACGCCGCCACGCGCACCGCGGGTGGCGGACCCTGGCGCCACAGCCTGCAACGGCTGGGCCCCGACCACCACCTGCTGCACGTCGAGCCGCGGCCCACCGCAGGGCCGGACGCCGCGGCACAGCACCCCGACGTCTTCCCGGCCGGCCTCGTCGCCGACCTGCTCACCGCCCGCGGCGGACCCGCCGTCCCGCTCGCCCCGGCCCAGCTCGACCTGGTCCGGCGCGCCGAGGACCCGCCGGGACCGCACCTCGTACGGGCCCTGAACGCGGCCGAGCCGTTCGACCCGGCCGCCGTGGACGCCGCCCTGCGCGCCCTGGCCAGGGCGCACCCGCTGCTCGGCGCCCGGATCGACACCCAGGAGGGCGGCGGCATCCACGCCGTGCCGCTCGTCCCCGCGCCCGAGTGCACCGACCTCGTCGACGTCCCGCGGGCCCGCGAGCACGAGGCCGTCGCCGCCGCCGCCCGCCGGCTCGACCCCGCCACCGGCCGCACCCTGTGCGCCCTGCTGCTGCGCAAGCGGCGCCGGCTCGTGGTGGTGGCCCACGAACTCGTGGCCGACCAGCTCTCGTTGGACATCCTGACGGCCGACCTGCGGGCGGCGCTCGACCGGCCCGACGAGGAACCCGCGGCCGAGGACGTGCGGTACACGGACTGGAGCGCCGCGCTGCCCGTGCTGGCCACCGATCCCCGCGAGACCGACCGCTGGCACGCCGTCGCCGAGGGCCGCGCCGCCACCCGCGCGCTGCGCCCCCGCGTCCCGCTGCCCCCCGGCGAACCGCGCCGCCACCCCGGCTTCGCGCTGGGCCGGGCGGCCACCCGGCGGCTCACCGGCGCCGTGCCCCGGCGCTTCGGCCTCACCCCCGCCCAACTCCTCACCGGCGCCATGGGGCTGGCGCTCATCCGGTGGCGCGGCACCGAGCGGGCCTCCTTCGACGTGTGCGTCGACGGACGGCAGGGCGGCCCGGCGCTCGCCCGGACCGTCGGACCGCTCGTCGAGACCGAACCCGTCCTGCTGGACGGCAGGCACGACGACAACGCGCGCCAGTTCATCGCCCGCGTCGCCGCGGGCCTCGGCGACCTGGGGCGCGGCTCGTTCGGCGCGTGCCGCGAGTACGCCCCCGACCCGATGCTCCGGCTCGCGCTGCGCGAACCCGTGCCGGTACTGGTCCGGTTCACCCCGGACGCGCACGTCCGCGCGGCCCGCCAGCCGCGGCGCGGCGCCGTCCCGTACGCCCTGGACGTCGACGCCAGGGTCAGGAGCGGCCGGCTGTGCGTCGGGCTCGACCGGCTGCCCGCCGCCCGCGACGACGTCGGCGAGGACTCCGCCGAGCGGCTGCTCGCCGTGCTGCGCGAGGTCCTGGACGAACTGGCGGGCGGCAGGGGCACCCCGCCGGCCACGACGAGCACCGTCTCCGCGAGCCCGGTGCAGCACGAACTGCTGGCCGACGCCGACGCGCACCCCGGCACCGGGCGGCAGATCGAGCAGCTCAGCTGGGTCTGGCACGGGCCGCTCGACCTCGTCAGGTTCCGGGCCGCCTGGCAGTCCGTCTTCGACCGGGAGGCCGCGCTGCGGGCCGCCTTCGACCACGGCCCCGACCCCATGATCACCATCCATGACCGGATCGTGCCGGAGGTCGTGCGGATGACCCGCGCGGGCGCCCGGCCCGACGCCTTCGTGGACGACCGGCGGCGCGGGCTCGACCCGCGGTCCCCAGGACCCCTGCGGATCACGCTGCTCGACGGTCCCCGGGACGACGGCACGGACGTACCGGCCACCCGGGTGCTGCTCACCTACCACCTGGCGCTGATCGACACCTGGAGCGTGCGCCTGCTCGTCGCGGAGTTCTGCCGCGCCTACTTGGCGGACGGCCCGCTGCCCGGCGGCGACCGGCGCCCGGACGTCCGCGACTACGCGCGCTGGCTGGAGGCCCAGGACCTCGCCGCGGCCCGGGACTTCTGGCTGCGCTCCGAACTGCGCCCGGCGGCCTCGGTGTCGGCGCACGTCACCGCGTCGCCGGTCGCCTGGCAGACCGGTTCGGGACGGGCCCGGGTGCGGCTCACCTCCGCCGAGGCCGCCCGGCTCGACGCGTGGGCCGCCCGCTGGGGCGCCACGGAGAGCGGTGCGCTGCAGGCCGCCTGGGCGCTGCTGCTCTACCGGGCGGCCGGCGCGGACGGCTCGCTGCCGGTGCGGTTCAGCGTGGCGGTGTCCGGGCGCGGCATCCCGCTGGAGGGCGTGGAACTGCTGCCCGGCGCACTGCGCAACTCGCTGCCGGTCTCGGTCGACGTCGACCCCACCGCGACGGTGCCCGACCTGCTGGCCGCCCTGCGGGACCAGGCCATCGACCTGTCGTCGTACGAGTGGGTGTCGGCCGGTCAGATCCACGACTGGACCGGCACGGTGCCCGACGGGCCGTCCGGGCACGATCCGACCACCGAGAGCCTGCTCGTCTTCGAGAGTGGCCTCGACCCGCTGCGCCGGCTGGAACCCTCGTTCGCCGCGCACGGCATCCGCATGGAGTTCCCGGAGACCACGGGCGCCGCGAACGCCTTCCCGGTCACGCTGGTCTCGCGCCGCGACGGGGCCGGCGGCCTCGTCCTGTCCGTGATCCACGACCGGGCCAGGCTGGCCGACGGCACCGGTCTGCTGACCGACTGCGCCGACCTGCTGCGCGAACTGCCGCACGAGGCCGACGAGTCGACGCCCATCGGCGAACTGCTCGACGAACTGTCGGTCACGGCGGCCGCCCGGCCCTCCTTCGTGACGCTGCGGCAGGGGGAGAGCGGGAGCGGAGTCATCTGTCTGGTGCCGTCCCCTGGCGTGCCCAGGGCCTGGTACGCGCGGCTGTCCCGGCAGTACGCGGGGCCGCAGACGGTGATCCTGCTGCGCCTGTCACCGGAGGGGCCGAGGGCCTGGCACGGGGCGCTGGGCGCGCTGGCCGAGGCGGGGCGGCCGCTGCTGCTCGTCGCGTTCTCCGGCGGCGGCGCGGGTGCCTACGAGACGGCCCGCCGGCTGGCGGCGGACGGGTGCAGCATCCGGACCGTCGTGCTGACGGCGGACACCGGCACCGACGAGGCGGTCGGCGATCTGGCGCGCCTGCTGGGCGAGGCGGCCCGGCGGCCCGAGGAGGTCTGAGCGACCTGTCGTGGCGGTCCCGCGGCGGTCAGGGCCCCGGACCACCGCCCGGCCGGTCAGGCGGACGCGGCGGCGGGGGAGGGGCGGTCGACCACGGGGTGGTCGCTGCCCAGCGGCCCCGACGCGGAGGCCCCGCCCGGGGAGCCGGCCTCGCCGAACACCTCGACGGCGGCGGGCCCGAACGCGGCCCACTGCTGCGGCAGATCGTCCTCGTAGAAGATCGCCTCGACGGGACAGACCGGTTCGCAGGCGCCGCAGTCGACGCACTCGTCGGGGTGCACGTACAGCATCCGCGGGCCTTCGTAGATGCAGTCCACGGGGCATTCCTCGATGCAGGCCTTGTCCTTGACGTCGACACAGGGCTGCGCGATCACGTACGTCATGGGGCGACTCCTCGGCAGTCGGACGGGCGTGGTCATTCGACCGGCCGGGACTCGTGAGGAGCTAGAGCGCTGATCGTCCCGTGGGGCAGGGGAGTTGGGTTATCGACCCGTAAAGTTCCCCAAGAACAGACCAAGAGGTCTCTTTATCTGCGCTTTCAGGTTGCCTCTGTGGCAACTTCCGCGGTTCTTCTCGGCCTTGTATGCCCGGTTTTGGCAGCTTACGTAAGCAATCTGGGCACCTGAGGGATCCTCGAGGCCTCATGAGGAACTATTAAAACAGCACGGTCGGTTTGATATTGACAAACCGTCCGTCCTGTTTTTAACTCAACGTACCGAGACATGGATCTGGACGCGGCCTCGGGTGACTGATGACTCATGCACGAAGAGGGGAAACGGCGTGGACATCGAAGTACTGGGCACGTTGGCCGTGAGGGAGAACGGGGTCTCGGTGACCCCGCGGGCACCGAAGCCGCGACAGGTACTGGCCCTGCTGGCGTTGCACGCCGACCAGGTGGTGCCCGTCGCCTCGCTCATAGAGGAACTCTGGGGGGACTGCCCGCCGCGCAGCGCGCGGACCACCCTGCAGACCTACGTCCTGCAACTGCGGGAGATGATCGCGACCGCGCTGGAGAAGGACCCGGAGGGCACGCCGGCGCGTTCGCCCAAGGACGTGCTCGCCACCGCTCCGGGCGGCTACGTGCTGCACACCTCCGGCGGCTCCAGCGACGTCCGCGAGTTCGACCGGCTCGCCGGGCTCGGCTACCGGGCCATGGACGGCGGCGACTTCCCGCGCGCGGCCCGCGAGCTGGGTGACGCCCTCGCGCTGTGGACCGGCTCCGCGCTCGCCGACGTACAGGCGGGACCGCAGCTGGAGATGCAGACCCGGCGCCTGGACGAGACCCGGCTCTGCGCGCTCGACCAGCGCATCGAGGCCGACCTGCGGCTCGGCCGGCACCGCGAGCTCCTCGGCGAACTGACCGTCCTGGTCAGCCGCTACCGCACGCACGAGAACCTGCACGCCCAGTTCATGCTCGCCCTGCACCGCTCGGGGCGCCGCAGCGAGGCGCTCGACGTGTACCAGCGGCTGCGGGCAACCCTCGTACGCGAGCTGGGACTTGAGCCCTCCGCCGGCCTGCGCCGACTGCAGCGCTCGATCCTGATGGCCAATCCGGAGCACACCACCGAGACGCTCGGCGCCGACCGCGAGCGACTGACCCGGGTCGGCTGAGGCCGGCACCCGGGGTTCTGGGCCCTTGAGAATCGGGAGAAATGAGCCGCGATGCAGGCCAGGTCGGAACGGACACGGGACAACCTGATCCAGGCGGGCGCGCGCATGTTCGCCGAGCACGGCTACGCCAGCGCCACGCTCGGCCGGATCGTCGCGGTCACGGGCGTGACGAAGGGGGCGCTGTACTTCCACTTCGCCTCCAAGGACGAGCTCGCCGACGCGGTGCAACAGGAGGGCGGCGCCAGGCTCGTCGGCTTCCTGCGGAGTCAGGAGGACGCCGGCACCCCGCCCGTACAAGTACTCATCGACATGACGCACTGGCTGGCCCGCGCCCTGCGCGAGGACCCGCTGGTCGGTGCCGGACTGCGGATCACCCACGAATGCGTCGACCGGGTCCCCCCGGTCACCGACTTCTACCGGGTGTGGAACCGCGAGGTGCTGCGCCTGCTCCGGCGGGCCGGCGAGGCGGGCGACCTGCGGGCCGCCGGCCGCAGCGAGGGAGCGGCGACGCTGCTGTGGGCGACGGTGTGCTGGCTGGCCGCTGTGGCCAAGACGCTGTCCGCCGACGAACTCGCGAGGCGGCTCGCCGCGTCGTGGGACCTCCTCCTCACCCTGCTCGTACCGCCGGACGAAGCCGTCTGGTACCGCACGCAAGCGCCTGACCACGTCCCCGCTCCGGCGGACGTCACGTGACCCGCGCACCGCACATCCAGGACCCAGGACCCAGGACCATTGGAGCCCCCATGCCCCGTGAACGACAGATCGCCCTCACGGCGGCGCCCGCCGCCCACGAGGCCGACACGCTGGCCCAGATCGTGCGCATGCTCGCCGACGTCCTGCGCATCAAGCCGGAGAAGATCGACCCCGAGCAGACCTTCCGCACCTGCGGCGTCGACTCGCTGCTCTCCGTCGAGTACGTGGCCACCCTGAACCTGCACTACGGCACCGCGATCAAGCCCGCCACGCTGATCGACCACCCGACACCGCTGGACTTCGCCCGCTACCTGGCGCGCGAGACGGCGCCGTCCTCCGCGCTGCCCGCGTCGTCGCCCGCGGTCCCGGCACCGCTGCCGCCCGCCGCCCCCGCGCCCGAGACGCCCGCGCCGCCGGTCTCCGTACCCGCGCCGCCCGTCCTCGACGTGCTGCGCGAGGAGGTCGCCCGCATCCTGTGCTGCGACCCGTGGGACATCGACACCGCCGAGTCCTTCACCGGCCTCGGCGTGGACACCGGACTCGCCGCCGAGTTCGTCTCCGTCATCAACCTCGTCTACGGGCTGCGCGAGCGCGACGGCGTCCTGTACGACCACCCCAACCTCACCGCGCTGGCCGCCCACATCGCCGCGCAGCTGCCGGTCGGCCCCGACCCGGTCGCCGTGGCGCAGGCCAGGGCCGCCGCGCCGATGCCGCTGGAGGAACTGCTCGACGCGGTGCGCGACGGGCGGATGACCGTCGACGAGGCGCTCACCCTGATGCCCCGACAGGACTGAGGCGGCGCACGGACATGGACCACGACCACATACCCGCCCGACGGGGGAGAGAGCCGGACGCATGACGTCTCCCGCACTGGTGGACCGGCCCGAGCGGATGGCCCGGCCCGCGGCGCCCGTCCAGCTCTGGTTCTGCCCCAACGAGGCGCTCGCCCCGGCCATCGCCGCCACGCTCGCGACGAACTGGCTGGACGAGCAGGAACAGGAGACCGCCGGACGGTTCCTGTTCGACCGCGACCGGCGCCAGTACCTGGTGGCGCACGCGCTCGTCCGCCGCGTCCTGGCCCTGGAGAGCGGCGTTCCCGAGGCCGAGGCCGTGCTGTGGCGCTCCTCGCGGGGCCGGCCGTTCCTGCGCAAACCCGTGGAGGGACTGCCGCGCGGCGGCCGCGAACTGGACTTCAACCTGTCGCACGCGGGCGGGTACAACCTGCTCGGCGTGGTGCGCCGGCACCGTATCGGCGTCGACGTGGAACGTCTCGACCGGGACCGGAGCATCGACGCCATCGTCGAGAGCTTCGCGCCCGAGGAGGCGGCGTGGGTCGCGCGGGCCGCCCCCGGCCGGGACCGCGACCGCAGGATCCTGCGGCTGTGGACGCTGAAGGAGGCCTACGCCAAGGCGCGCGGGCTCGGGCTCGGACTCGCCTTCGACTCCTTCGCGTTCACGCTCGCCGACGACGAGGGCGTGCTCGCCTTCCGGCCGCCCGACGACGAACCGCCGGGACAGTGGCGCTTCGCCGAACTGGAGCCGGAACCCGGCGTGCTCGTCGCCGTCACCGTCATGACGAGCCCCGACGAGGAGCCCGTCCTCGACCTGCACCACGGCTTCCCGTGGAGCCGCAGCGCACCGCGGCGCGTCGTGCTGCCGCCGCCCGTGGGAGCGCCCGGCCAGGACGCCGACCGGGCGCCGTGGAGCCGGACTTGAACCGCAGTGGAGATACGAAGAGTGGCCGGGACATCACGGCTACCGTGCGACGCGCCGGTGGTATCGAACCACCGCGGACTCGATCGGGTATGGGAGGAAGCCGTGCAGATTCAGGTTCTGGGCCCGTTGAGCGCCGACGTCAACGGAGTGTCCATCGTGCCGACCGCCGGCAAGCCGAGGCAGATCCTCGCGCTCTTGTCGTTCTATCCGGGCCGGGTCGTCCCCGTGTCCACGCTCATGGAGGAGATCTGGGGCAGCAACATGCCCCAGAGCGCGATGACCACGCTGCAGACGTACATCCTGCAGCTGCGCCGGCGCCTCGGCACAGCGATGGGGCCCGGCGCACCCGGCAGTGCCAAGGAGGTGCTCGCCACGCGACACGGCGGCTACCTGCTGCAGGTGTCCCCGGAGTGCGTCGACGTACACCGGTACGAGCAGCTGGTCACCGCCGGACAGACGTCGTTCGAAGCCGGTGACGACGAGCAGGCCGCCGCGCGGTTCCGCGACGCGCTCGGCATGTGGGAGGGCACCGCCCTGGTGGACGTGAGCACCGGGCCGATCCTGGAGATCGAGGTCATGCGCCTGGAGGAGAGCCGCCTCGTCACCGTCGAGCGCCGCATCGACGCCGACCTGCGGCTCGGCCGGCACTCCGAGGTCATCGCCGAGCTCGCCGACCTGATCGCCCGCCACCCCCAGCACGAGGGACTGCACTCGCAGGCGATGGTGGCCCTCTACCGCTCGGGACGCCAGGCCACCGCCCTCGACGTCTACCGCAAGCTCCGGCTGCGGCTCGTCGAGGACCTCGGCGTCGAACCCTCGCCCCAACTGCAGCGCCTGCACCAGGCGATGCTCGCCGTCGACCCGGCCCTCGACGTCCTGTGCGGACCGCGCCGCGGCTCCACCTTCAACCTCTACGCGGCCTGAGCCGGGGCGCCCGACGAGACGCGCCCGGCACTTCACCCCCACCTCAGTCCGGTCCGACCCCGAGGAGTACGCCGCATGTCCGACGAACAGCCGCTCCGGGTCCACTGCTTCGCCCACGCAGGGGCGGGCGTCTCCTCCTTCGCGGGCTGGCGCCGCGACCTCGGTCCCGGCGCGCGGACCGTGCCGCACCTGCTGCCCGGCCGCGACACCCGGCGCCGCGAGCCGCGCGTCACCGGACCCGACGCCCTGCTGGCCGACCTGCTGCCCCACTTCACCGGGGCCGACGACATCACCGGCACCGCCGACCCGTCCGCCCCGTACCTGGTCTACGGGCACAGCCTCGGCGCCCTGGTCGCCCTCACGCTCACCCGGGCCCTGCGCGAGATGGCGCTGCCCGCCCCCGCCCTGCTCGTCGTCGGCGCCTGCCCGCCGCCGGACACCAGCCTCGCCCTGGCCAAGGCCGGCCGGGCCCCCGACGAGGAACTGCTGGGCCTGCTCGGCGACTTCGCGGCGTTCCCCGGAGGCGCGGCGCCCGGCAGCCTGTGGCACCGGATGGTGCTGCCCGTGCTCCGGGACGACCTCCTGCTCGCCGACGCCCTGCGCACCGCGGCCCGCAGGCCGTCGCCCGCCGGACCGCTCGACGTGCCGGTGGTGGCCGTCGCGGGCCGGGACGACCCGCTCGCCCCGGCCGCCACCATGGCCGGCTGGCGGCGCTGGACCACCGGCCCCTTCGCCCTGCGCACCGTGCCGGGCGACCACTTCTTCGTACGGGGTCGCGAACTGCCCCGCCTGCTCGGCCGCGCGAGCCGCGCCGTGACGCGCCTCGCGCCCGTCCCGGCCGGCCGGTGACCGGCGCGGGACCAGCACCGCAACCGGAACCGATCGACATGAGGGGGCAACCGATGAGACGAGTCGTCATCACCGGAATCGGGGTGGTCGCGCCCGGCGGCACGGGCACCCGGGAGTTCTGGTCGCTGCTGTCCGAGGGACGCACCGCGACCCGCCGCATCACCCTGTTCGACGCCGCCGGCTTCCGCTCGCAGATCGCCGCGGAGGCCGACTTCGACCCGGCCGACCACGGCTTCGCCCCCGCCGAGGCGCACCGACTGGACCGCGTCGCCCAGTTCGCCCTCGTCGCGGCCAGGGAAGCGGTCGCCGACAGTGGCCTCGCCCTCGCCGCCGACGGCGAGCGCACCGGCGTGTCCCTGGGCACGGCCGTCGGCTGCAGCAGCGGCCTCGACGAGGTGTACGCGCACGTCAGCGAGTCGGGCAGCCGGTGGCTCCTGGACCACACCCGGGCCGAGGCCCGGCTCGGCGACTACCTTGCGCCGAGCTCCGTCGCCGCCGAAGTGGCGCGCGACACCGGCGCGTTGGGGCCGGTCGGCGTCGTCTCCACCGGCTGCACCTCCGGGCTCGACGCGCTCGGCCACGCCGTCGAGCTGATCCGCGAGGGCAGCGCCGACCTCATGGTGGCGGGCGCCGCCGAGGCCCCCATCACACCCATCACCCTGGCCTCGTTCGACGCGATCCGCGCCACCTCCGTGCACAACGACGAGCCGGCCACCGCCTCCCGGCCCTTCGACCGGACCCGCAACGGGTTCGTGCTCGGCGAGGGCAGCGCCGTGCTCGTCCTGGAGGAGCACGACCGCGCGGTCCGGCGCGGCGCCCGCATCTACGCGGAGATCGCCGGGTTCGCGACCCGCTCCAACGCGTACCACATGACCGGACTGCGGCTGGACGGCGGCGAGATGGCCGAGGCCATCCGGCTCGCCCTCGACGAGGCCCGGCTGGCCGCCACCGCCGTCGACTACGTCAACGCCCACGGCTCGGGCACCAAGCAGAACGACATGCACGAGACGGCCGCGTTCAAGACGAGCCTGGGGCAGCACGCCCACCGGGTGCCGATCAGCTCCATCAAGTCGATGATCGGCCACTCGCTCGGCGCGATCGGCGCCCTGGAGATCGCCGCCAGCGCCCTGGCCATCGCCCACGACACGGTGCCGCCCACGGCCAACCTGCACGAACCCGACCCGTCCTGCGACCTCGACTACACGCCGCTGACCGCACGCGAACAGCGCACCGACACCGTGCTCAGCGTCGGCAGCGGCTTCGGCGGCTTCCAGAGCGCGATGGTCCTCACCACCCGCCACCTGGGGGTGGCCGCATGACCGCCGTGGCCACCGAGCACACCGGCCTGATCGAGTGGCACGGCATGACCGCCGCCGTCACCGGACTCGGCGTCGTCGCCCCCGGCGGCATCGGCGCACGGGCCTGGTGGGACGCGACGCTGCGCGGCGAACTCGCCATCGCGCCCGTCACCCGCTTCGACGCCTCCGGATACCCGGCAAGGCTCGCCGGCGAGGTCACGGACTTCGTCGATGAGGACCACGTACCGGCGAAACTGCTGCCGCAGACGGACCGCGTGACACGGCTCTCGCTGGCGGCGGGCGCCGAGGCCCTGCACGACGCCGGCCTGGACCCGCACGGCCTGCCCGACTACGCGATGGGCGTCGTCACCGCCAACGCCATGGGCGGCTTCGAGTTCGGCCAGCGCGAACTGCAGGCCCTGTGGAGCAAGGGCCGCCGGCACGTCGGCGCCTACCAGTCCTTCGCCTGGTTCTACGCCGCCAACTCCGGCCAGCTGTCCATCCAGCACGGACTGCGCGGGCCCAGCGGCGTCGTCGTCAGCGAGCAGGCGGGCGGCCTCGACGCCGTGGCGCAGGCCCGCCGCCGGCTCCGCGGCGGCGTACGCGCCGTGCTCACCGGCGGCTTCGACTCCGCCCTGTGCCCCTGGGGCTGGACCGCGCAGCTCGCCGCGGGCGGCATGAGCGAGCGTGCCGACGCCCACCGCGCCTATCTGCCGTTCGACGCCGACGCGTCGGGGCACGTGGCAGGCGAGGGCGGCGCCCTGCTGGTCCTGGAGGACGCCGACGCGGCCCGCGCCCGCGGCGCCGCCGTGCTCGGCACCGTCGAGGGCTGCGCCGCCACCTTCGACCCGGCGCCCGGCACCGGCGCGCCACGGCTGCTCGCCGCGGCCCGGCTCGCCCTCGCCGACGCCCGGATCGAACCGGCTGACGTGGACGTGGTGTTCGCCGACGCGGCGGGCGACCGGGACGCCGACCGGGCCGAGGCCGCGGCGCTCGCCGAGCTGTTCGGCCCGTACGGGGTCGCGGTCACCGCCCCCAAGTCACTGACCGGGCGGCTGGGTTCGGGCGGATCCGCGCTCGACCTGGCGGCCGCCCTGTGCGCCCTGCGCGACCAGGTGGTCCCGCCGACGGCCGGCGCCGTGCGGGTCGCCGACGACTGCCCGCTGGACCTGGTCACCGGCGCCCCGCGTCCGGCCCGGCTGCGCCACGCCCTGGTCCTGGCCAGGGGGCGCGGCGGCTTCAACGCGGCGACGGTCGTGCGCGCCGCACACTGACGGCCCCGACCACCCGACGCCCCACCCCACGACCCCCTATGACCCCCTATGACCCCCGAAGATCCGGCAACCGAGGAATGAGGAACACCATGGAGCGGCTGGAGCTGACCGAACTCGCCGTCCTGCTGCGCGAGGCCGCGGGCGGCGACGAGGGGACCGTCCTGGACGAGAACACCCTGGACGTCTCGTTCCTGGACCTGGGCTACGACTCCCTGGCCCTGCTGCAGGTCACCGGCGTCGTCGAGCGCGACCACGACGTGATGCTCGACGAGGAGGCGCTGGCCGACGCGCAGACGCCGCGCCAGTACCTCGACCTCGTCAACGGCGCGCTGGCCGCGCGCGCCGCGGCCTGAACGGGGCCGCGGTGCGTTCGGTCCACGCGCCCGCCAAGGGCCGGTTCCGCGAGGTCGCCGACGGCGTCCACGCCTACGTGCAGCCCGACGGCGGCTGGTGCCTGAGCAACGCCGGGCTCCTCGTCTCGGACGGCGAGTGCCTCCTGATCGACACGGTGGCCACCGAGGCGCGGGCCCGCCGGCTCAGGGAGCACGTCCTGCTCGTGGCCGGACGGCCCCCGCGGTTCCTCGTCAACACGCACTTCCACGGCGACCACACCTTCGGCAACTTCGTCTTCCCCGAGGCCACCGTCGTCGGCCACGAGCGGGCCCGCGAGGAGGCCACCGCCGCCGGGACGCACCTGACGGGACTGTGGCCCGACGTGTGCTGGGGCGATCTGGAGATCGTCGTGCCCGCCGTCACCTACCGCGAGCGGATGGACCTCCACGTGGGCGCGCGACACGCCCGGCTGCTGCACCCGGGGCCCGCGCACACCACCGGCGACACCGTCGTCTGGCTGCCCGAACAGCGGGTGCTGTTCACCGGTGACCTGGTGATGGCGGGTGCCACCCCGTTCTGCCCGATGGGCTCCGTGACGGGGTCCCTCGACGCCCTCGCCCGGCTGCGCGCCCTGGACGCCGTCACCGTCGTGCCCGGCCACGGCCCGGTCGGCGGCCCCGAACTGTTCGACGTCAACGAGGGCTATCTGCGCCGCCTCCAGCGCCTCGCGGCCGACGGCGTCGCGGCGGGCCTCACCCCGCTCGAAACCGCCCGGGAGGCCGGCCCCGGACCGTACGCCGACCTGCTCGACGCCGAGCGGCTCGTCCCCAACCTGCACCGCGCCTACGCCGAGGAGCTCGGGGCGGCGCCCGGCGACCCGCTGGACATCCCCGCGCTGTTCCGCGAGATGGCCGAGCACCACGGCGGCCTGCCGGTCTGCCGGGCCTAGGAAACAGTCAGGCCCGGGAACAGTCGGGCCCGCGAACGGTCAGGCCGCCGCACTCGTGGCGAGAGCCAGGTCGTCGCGGGTCACCAGGCGGGAGCGGGCCCGCCACTTGCCGCGCGAGCGGACCAGCTCGTCCTCCAGGACGCACACCCGCGACACCTTCGACTCGCCGCCGCGCGGCGTCGCGTACACCAGGGCGTAGGCCCGCGTGCGCAGCGACCCGTCGACCTGCTGCCGCACGTCGAGCATCCCGATCCAGTGCCGCAACTGCTCACCGCTGCGCTCCTGCTGCTCCTTGTTGCGGCGCACGTTCGCGGCGAGCGAGGCACGGCCGCGCACCGGCTGGTCGAGCGTGGGCACGACGAAGACCGCGTCCTCGGTGAACGTACCCGCCCAGCGCTCGGCGTCGTGGTCGTCGAAGAGCTGCATCTGGTGCGCGTAGAACTGCTGGATCGTCGCGTACAGCGCGCCGAACGCCTCCTGCGAGGAGGCGGGTTCGGCAGGTACGAGTACCTCGATGGTCATGGCTCGCCCCTGTCCCTTCGTCACCGTTCCGTTGGATTGGATGCCGACACTCTCTGTGGCGCCGATCGAGCGCTCTTCGAAGATTCCTCAAGCGGCCCGGCGGACGGTGAGTGCGTCAAGTGGCGCACGCCGCCCAGCCGGAGCCGGAGGAGAACGAGCGTTGTCGAACTTCGCCCACCCAGACTTCCCCGTCGACGGACTGCTGCGGCGCGCCGCCCGGCGCGACCCGGACGGGATCGCGATCCGCACCGCGACCCGCTCGGTCGGCTTCGCCGAACTCGACGCGTGGGCCGACCGGATCGCCGCCTACCTGGACCAGGAGCTCGGCGGCGCGGCCGGCGCCCGCGTCGGCGTGGCCGGCGTCCTCGACCCGGTCTTCGCCGCCGCCTACTACGGCACCGCCCGCAGCGGCGCCACCGTCGTCCTGGTCAACCCGCTGGTCGGCGAGGACGGGCTGCGCCACGTCCTCGGCACGGCCCGGGTGGAGGTCGCCCTCGTGCCCGCCGCCACCGCGGGGCTGCTCGCCAAGCTGCGCGCCGAGCTGCCCGCGCTGCGCGCCGTCGTCGTCACCGACGCCGCCGACGGCGTGGTCCCCGCCGGCACCGTGCCGCTCCACGAGGCGCTGGCCGGCGCGCCCGCCCGCCCCACCGGAACGCCGCCGGCCGACCCCGGCGCCGTCGCCTGCGTGCAGTTCACCACCGGGACCACCGGCCGCCCCAAGGGCGTGCTCCTGACCCACCGCAACATCGTCGCCAACGCCAAGCAGATCGCCCTCGCCCACCGCCTGGACACCGGCTCGGTCACCCTGAACCACCTGCCGCTGTACCACGTGATGCACCTCAACTCCGGCCTGTACGCCGGTGCCTGCCAGGTGCTGTGCCAGGACCCCGACCCCGTCGCGTCGCTCGCCGTCGCCGCCGAGGCGGGCGCCACCCACTACTACGGCCTGCCCGCCCGGCTGCACGCCCTGGCCCACGACGGGCGGCTGGCCGGAGCGGTCCACCCCGGGCCGCAGCTCACCGCCGTCCTGTCCGGCGGTTCGGCGCTCGCCCCGCAGACGGCGACCACGCTGCGCGAACGGCTCGGCGTGCCCGTCATCCAGGGCTACGGCATGGCCGAACTCTCCCCGCTCACCCACTGCCAGCAGCCCGACCGCTACCGCCCCGGCATGGTCGGCGGCGTGGTGCCCGGCACCGAGTGCCGGCTCGTCGACCTGACCACGCGCCGCCCCGTCGACGTCTGGTCGACCGGAGAGGTCCAGGTCAGGGGGCCGCAGGTGATGGCCGGATATCTCGACGGCGGGCACGAGACGAGGATCGACGCGGACGGCTGGTTCTCCACCGGCGACGTCGGCTACCTG
Organism: Streptomyces longispororuber; assembly: GCF_024448165.1. Lineage (GTDB taxonomy): Bacteria > Actinomycetota > Actinomycetes > Streptomycetales > Streptomycetaceae > Streptomyces > Streptomyces longispororuber_A. The sequence continues at coordinate 30,832 of NZ_JAMOLN010000053.1, read as the reverse complement.
GACGACGACGGCGCCCTGCGCCTGGTGGACCGGCTCGCCGACGTCTTCAAGCACGACAACGAGATCGTCGCGCCCAGCCGCGTCGAGCAGGTCATCCGCGAGGACCCGCGCGTCGCCGACTGCATCGTGGCCGACTGGCCCGACGCCGAGCACGGCGCGCTGGTCTGGGCGGGCATCATCCTCGCCGACGGCGCCGCGGCCGGATCGGGCTTCCCCGACGACGCCCTGCCGGGCCTCGGCATCCTCGACGTCCTCGACTCGATCACCAACCGGGCCAACGAGCACCTCGCCGCCTTCGAGCAGATCCGGTTCGCCGAGGCCATCGACGCCGTGCCGCGCACCCCCACCGGCAAACCCGAACGACGCTCCGTGCGCACCCAGCTGAGACACCGGGCCGCCGCCTGACCTGCCGCGCGACGCCCCTCGTGACCGTCCGCGTGCGCCCCACGCCCCGCCCCGCCCCGCCCCGCCATCGACCCTGGAGCAGACCATGGTGAACCCCGCCGGACGGCCGGCCGAGCCCGCCCCCGCGACCCAGGCGCTGGTCGTCGGCGCGGGCCCCGTCGGACTGGCCGCCGCCCATGAACTCGCCCGCCGCGGACTGCGGGTGCGGCTGATCGACGCCGCACCGGGACCGGCCGCCACCAGCCGCGCCGTCGCCACTCATCCGCGCACCCTGGAGACGTACGACCAGATGGGCGTCGTCGACGACGTGCTGCCCCGCGGGCGCCGCAACCAGGCGTTCACCATGTACGCGGGGGGCCGGCGCCGGGTGCGGCTGCGGGCCGACTACGCGACGATGCCCACCCGCTACCCCTTCACGCTGATCATCGAGCAGACCGAGACCGAGGCGGCGCTGCGCGCGGCGGTGGCCCGGCTCGGGGTGCGGGTCGAATGGGGCGTGCGCCTGGCGGACCTCACCCAGGACGCCGCCGCGGTGCGCGCGAACCTGGTGCACGCCGACGGCCGCGAAGAGGTGTGCACGGCTTCCTGGCTGGTCGGCTGCGACGGCGGCCACAGCACCGTACGCAAACGCCTCGGCCTCGAACTCGTCGGCGAGAGCAGCGAGACGTGGATGCTCGCGGACGTGCCCGTCGACACCGAGGTGGAGCCCGACAGCATCTACTGGACGCACACCGGCGGCCAGGCCCTGATGATGGTGCCCTTCGCCCGCGAAGGACACTGGCGGATCCTGGACACCGTGCCCACCACGGCCGCGGCCGGGCCCGGCCGCACCGAGGAACTGCTCGCCGCCAAGCTCAGCGCGGGCTTCGGCCACCGGATCGGGGTCGGCACGGCCACCTGGACGTCCGTGTTCACCTTCCAGCAGCGGATGGTGGAGCGGATGCAGGACGGCCGGGTCATGGTGGCCGGCGATGCCGCGCACGTGCACAGCCCCGCCTCCGGGCAGGGCATGAACACCGGCATCCAGGAGGCGTACAACCTCGCCTGGAAGCTGGCCATGGTCGAACAGGGCCACGCCGGACGGGAGTTGCTGGAGACCTACAGCGAGGAGCGCGTCCCGATCGGCGCGGCACTCCTCGGCTCCACCCGCACCGCCACCACCCTGGTCCAGTTCAAGAACGCGCTCGCGGGCGTGGTCCTGCCCATCGCCCTGCGCGTCGTGAACACCATGCGGCCGCTGCGCCGGGCCGTGCAGCGCAAGGTGCTGGGCGGCATGTCGGGCCTGAAGATCGACTACGGCACGTCGTCGCTGACCACCCCCGAGTCCGACGCGCTCACCCACCTCGCGGACACCGGTTCCGTCCTGATGAGCGCCCGCGAGCCGGCCCGCGCTCCCGGCCCGGGCGCCCGCGCCGCCGCGGTCCCGGCGCCAGGACCGCTCGACCCGGCCGCCCCGGCCTTCGAGGCCTACCGCGCCGAACTGCGCGATCCGCGCTGGGCGTTGCTGCTCGCCGCGGGCGGCCGCGGACCGGGCGACGTCCCCGTCGGCGTCGCCGTCACGGCAGCCGCCCAGTACGGCGAGTGGCTGTCCGTGCGGACCGTCGGCGGCACCGGCTCCGACGGCCCCGCGCCGCTCGCCGACCCCGGCCGGCGGCTGCGCGCCGCGCTCGGCCTGCGCCCCGGCGCCTGGATCCTCGTCCGCCCCGACGGCTACGTCGCGGCCCGCGGCTCCCTGCTCACCCGGCCGGCCCTGCGCCGCGCCCTGGCCCCGCTGGTGGCCCCCGTCCCGCTCGCCGACGAGGCACGGCGCGAGCCGGCCCCCACCCTGCGCGCCACCACCCACGACTTCGAGGAGCACTGACATGCCCGACAACCACCCCGTCGCCCTGGTGACCGGAGCCACGAGCGGCATCGGCCTGGAGTCGGTCCGCCAGCTCGCCCGCACCGGGCACCGGGTCTTCCTGTGCGCCCGCACCGAGGAGGACGTCAAGCAGACCGTCGCGGACCTGCGCGCGGAGGGCCTCGACGTCGCGGGGCAGGCCGCCGACGTGCGCTCCCGTGACTCCGTGCGCGCCCTCGTGGCCGCGGCCGTGGAGACGTACGGACCCGTCAACGTGCTCGTCAACAACGCCGGGCGCAGCGGCGGCGGCGTCACCGCCGACCTCTCCGACGACCTCTGGTACGACGTCATCGACACCAACCTCAACAGCGTGTTCCTGGTGACCCGCGAGGTCATCAAGAACGGCGGCCTGGCCGACGCCGCGTACGGGCGGATCATCAACATCGCGTCCACCGCGGGCAAGCAGGGCGTCCTGCTCGGCGCCCCCTACAGCGCCTCCAAGCACGGTGTCGTCGGCTTCACCAAGGCCCTCGGCCGGGAGCTCGCCCCGCACGGCGTCACCGTCAACGCGGTCTGCCCCGGCTACGTGGAGACGCCGATGGCGCAGCGGGTGCGGCAGGGCTACGCGGCCGCCTGGGACACCACCGAGGAGGACGTGCAGACGCAGTTCGAGGCGAAGATCCCGCTCGGCCGCTACTCCACGCCCCAGGAGGTGGCCGCCCTGGTCGCGTACCTGGCCTCCGAGCCCGCCGCCTCGATCACCGCACAGGCGCTCAACGTCTGCGGCGGACTCGGCAACTACTGACCCTGTCCCTGTCCCTGTCCTTATCTCCGTCTCTGTTTCTGTCCCTGTCAAAGAAGTGAGGAAGACATGAACGTGGTGTCGATCGGGCGGGTGCATCGCACCACGCACTCCGTCCAGGTGGACGCGGCGGCCGGAGTCGTCTACGGGCTGATCTCCGACGCCGTGCAGTGGCCGCTGTACTTCCCGCCGAACGTGAACGTCGAACGGCTTGAGTTCGACGGCACGCATGAGCGGCTGCGGATGTGGGCCACGGCCAACGGCGAGGTCCGCTCGTGGATCTCCGAGCGGGTGCAGGACCCCCAGGAGCGGCGGATCGAGTTCCGGCAGACCGTGCCGCAGGCGCCCGTCGAGACCATGTACGGGACCTGGATCGTCGAGGAACGGCCGGGCGGCACCAGCCTGCTGACGCTGCTGCACGACTTCACGGTCGTCGGCGACCGCCCCGACGACGTGGCGTGGGTCGAGAGCGCCTGCGACACCAACTCCCGCGCCGAACTGGACAACATCAAGCGCCTCGCCGAGCGCTGGACGCGTCTGGACGAACTCGTCCTGTCCTTCGAGGACTCCGTACGGATCAACGGGCCGGCCGAGCTGGTCTACGACTTCCTGTACCGCGTGGGCGACTGGCCCGACCTCATCCCGCACGTCTCCCGCCTCGACCTCACCGAGGACAGCCCCGGCGTCCAGATCATGTCCATGGACACGCTGACGGCCGACGGCAGCACCCACACCACCGAGTCGGTACGGATCTGCTTCCCGCACGCCGGACGCATCGTCTACAAGCAGACGACCACGCCCGCCCTGATGGAGGCCCACACCGGCGAGTGGTCGGTCGTGCCCGACGAGACGGGCGTCACCGTCGTGTCCCAGCACAGCGTGGTGCTGCGCGAGGAGGCCGTGACGCGCGTCCTGGGCCCGGCCGCCGACCTGACCACGGCCCGCCGCTACGTGCGCCAGGCGCTCGGCCGGAACTCCACCGCCACGCTCGAACTGGCCCGGCAGCACGCCGAATCGGCGATCCACGTGCTGTGATGTCCAGGCTCCGGCCCCGCTCGAGCCGAGGGGACCAGGCTGGTGACGCCGGCGGCACCGGCCTGGTCGCGGACGACACGGCGGAAGGACGGAACCATCCATGGACAAGGACACGCTCAGGGGTACGGCTACCGGTGGGACCCGGGACCGGATCGCGCAGTACCTCTCCCGCTTCTTCCCGGTGCACGCCCTCGACGACGACGCCGACATCTTCGAACTCGGCTTCGTGAGCTCGATGTTCGCGATGCAGCTCGTCTCCTTCGTCGAGCAGGAATTCGGCATCACCGTCGAGGCGGATGACCTGGAGCTCGACCACTTCCGCTCCGTCAGCGCCCTCGACGCCTTCGTCACGCGCAAACTCGCCGCCCCTCTCGCGCGGTAGGCGCGGATGTCCCCCCGGCTGGAGCGCCCCATGCCCACCCCGACCGACCCGACCGACCCGACCGTCTGGAAGTACCCCGCGCCCGCCGCGCAGCCCGAGCGCGGGCGCGCGCCCGATCCCGAGCCGATCGCCATCGTCGGCATCGGCTGCCGGCTGCCGGGCGGCATCGACACCCCCGACGCGCTGTGGCAGGCCCTGCTCGACGGCGCCGACACGGGCGGCTTCCTCGACGACGTCACCGGGTTCGACGCGGACCTGTTCCGCATCCCGGCCGCCGAGGCCCGCCGCCTCGACCCCGCGCGGACCATCGCCCTGGAGACCTCCTGGGCCGCGCTGGAGGACGCCAGGATCGTCCACGACGCCGTCGCGCACGGCCGGACCGGTGTGTTCATGGGCACCACGGCGCCGACGGTCCCCGTCGCCATCGCCCACGCCCTCGAAGTCCCCGAAGGCCACCCGCTCGCCGTCGCCACCGCCTGCGGCTCCTCGCTCGCCGCCGTCCACCTCGCCGTGCGCGCCCTGCGCGACGGAGCGGCGGACCTGGCCCTCGCGGGCGGCGTCAGCGCGCCGCCCGGCCCGCGGACCACCCGTTCCGTACGCGACGAGGGCTGCGGCATCCTCGTACTGCGGCGGCTGTCCGACGCGCTCGCCGCCGGAGACCGCGTCCACGCCCTGATCCGCGACAGCGCCCCCGCGGACGACCCGGCCCGCATCCTGCCCCTCGCCCCCGCCGAGATCCAGGTCGGCGACGGGGGCGAGGGCGGCTCGGACGGGGTCGTGGGCGTCGTGGCCCTGACGAAGGCCGCGCTCGCCCTGCACCACGGCGAGCTCCCGGCCGGCCTGCACACCGGCGCCGACCGCACCCCGTGGCCGGGCGACGCCCGCCGCCACGCCGTGGTCAGCGGCACCGGCACCCACGTGACCCTGGAAGAACCCCCGCACCGGCCACGGCTGTTCGTCCCGCTCGCCGCCGACAGCGCGAGCGGCCTGCGCGCGGCCGCCGACGAACTGACCCGCCGGGTCCGCGCGGGCGGCTCCTGGTACGCGCCCGAACTCCTCGGCCGCGCCACCGGCACGCACCGCACCGTCGCCACCGTCGACCGCACCGGCGAACTGGCCGACGCGCTGCGCACCCATGTCGACCGGCACGCCCGGTCCGGCGCCGCCCGGCCGGACGCGCTCGCCTACTGCTTCTCCGGGCGCGGCGGCGAATGGCTCGGCATGGGCCGCGACCTGCTCGGCGAACCCGCCTTCCGGGCCGCGCTCGACGCCTGCGACCGGGCCCTGCTGCCGTTCACCGGCTGGTCGGTCACCGCGGAACTCCTCGCCGGGCCCGACACCTCGCGCCTGGCGCGCGCCGACGTCGTCCAGCCCGTCCTGTTCGCCCTCCAGACATCCGTCGCCCGCACCCTGAGCGCCTGGGGCGTCGAGCCCACCGTCGTCCTCGGACAGGGCACCGGCGAAGTGGCGGCCGCGGTCGTCGCGGGCGCGCTGCCGCTCGCCGAGGGCGCCCGCCTGATCACCGCCTGGTCCCGGCGCAGCGCCCAACGTGCTTGCCTGGCACCGGAGTTGAGAAGGTCCTTGGGCGCGTTGCGCAACGGCCCCGGCACGATCCCGTTCTGGTCGACGAGCACCGGCGGATACGTCGACGGCGCGGACCTCGACGCCGGGTACTGGGCGCGCGGCATGCGCAGCCACGCCCGCCTCGCCGACGCCACCCGCGCGCTCGCGGACGGACGGAGGCTGCGCGTCGTCGAGATCACCCCGCATCCGGTGGCCCGCCTCGCGCTGCGGCGCGGCCTCGACCGGGCCGGCGGCGACCAGCCGCGCATCCTGAGCACCGGCCACCGCGACCGCCCGGCCCGCCAGGCCCTGGAGGACGTGGCCGCCGCACTGTGGTGCGACGGCACCGACGTCGACTGGGGCGCCGTCACCGGCCGTCGCCGGCGCCGTGCCGCGGCCGGGCCGGTCGCCGTCACCGTCTCCGGCCGCACCGCACGGGCCCGCGCGGACAACGCGGCCCGGCTCGCCGACCGCCTCGACGGCACACCCGACGCGGGACTCCCCGACGTGGCGTACACCGCCGCCCGGCACCGCCCCCACCTGGAGCACCGGGCCGGCGTCGTCGCATCGTCGGCCGCGGAGGCGGCGCTGGCCCTGCGCGCCCTCGCCCACGACCGCGGCCACCCCGACCTCGTCACGGGGACGGCGGTCACGGGACCCGGCCTCGCCCTGCTCTTCCCCGGCCAGGACGGTCGGCAAAGCGGCGTGGGACGGGAGTTGTACGCGCACTTCCCCGCGTACCGGCAGGCCCTCGACGAGGTGTGCGCCGCGCTCGACCCGCATCTGCGCCTGCCGTTGGTGGCGGTGCTGTTCGCCGCGCAGGACGGCCCCGACGCGGCGCTGATCCACGAACCGGAGTTCGCCCGGCCCGCCCTGTTCGCCGTCGAGGTCGCGCTGTACCGGCTCTGGCAGTCGTGGGGCGTGACACCGTCCGCGGTGGCCGGCCACGGAGCGGGGGAGGTGGCCGCCGCGCACGTGGCGGGCGCCCTCGGCCTGACGGACGCGGCACGGCTCGTCGCGGCGTCGCGCGGCTTGCGCTCCCCGCACCGGGGCGCGGTGCCGGACGAGTTCGCGCGGGCCGTCGCCGCGTGCGCGTTCCGCGAACCGTCCATCGCGTGGGTGTCGGCGGTGACGGGCGGCCCGGCGTCGGCCGGCGAGGTGGCGGACCCCGCGTACTGGGTGCGCGACACCGGGCGGTTCGCGGACGCCGTACGCACCCTGGAGCGCTCCGGGGTGGGCCGCTTCGTGGAGTGCGGGCCCGCCGCGACGCCCGCCACGACCGGTGCGTCGTGCGTGCGGGAACCGGCCGTCCTCGTGGCGTCGCAGGACGCGGCGCGCGACCCGGACGAACCCCTGGGCGAAGTGCGGGCGCTGGTCCGGGCACTGGGCGCGCTGCACGTGGCGGGACAGGCCATCGCCTGGGAGCGGGTGTTCGCCACCGGTGCCCCGGTCGATCTGCCGATCTATGCTTTCCAGCGCGAGCCGGCACCCGCGGCTCGCCACCGGGTTTCAGCACGACCGGAGCGTGATCACTCATCGAGCGACGTTCAAGTGAGCGTCCAGCTCCGGTCGTGACAGTGGTGATGCCGTGCACTTCCGGCAGGGCTGATCCTTACGGCAAGGAGAACCGCATGACCGAGACTCCGCAGAGCAACCGCGGCGAGGGCGACGACGCGGAAACGGTTCGCGCGAAATTCAAGGAGGCGCTGGAGCGCAAGTCGCGGGCCTCGCAGGCCAAGCAGGCACACGAAGAAGGCCGCGCCAAGGTCAAGAACATGGGCAACAACCCCGCAGGCCAGAAGCGAAACTTCCGCCGTAAGACCGGCTGACCGACGACCTCTTCCGGACCATGCTGCGGTACCCCGACCCCGGGGTGCCGCAGCTTTTTTGCGGACCGTGCCGCCCACGGAACCGCTGGAGAACCGCCGGAGAACCGCCGCACGAGCGCCGGAGCATCTGTCGAGGGCACCTCCACCCGGACTCGAGGGGAGCCGTGGAAGGTCTGGATACGGGTGCGCACGCTGCGCCCCGGTGCCGTGCGACGAGGGAGCTGACCACCGCCGCCATGACCATCACCGCCGAGATCATCCACCCCCCGGGCGCGCCGTTCGGACGGACGGAGGCGGACGCCCACGCGCGAGCCGCGCGGCTCGAGGCGCTGCTGGGCGACCCCTACGACCCGGCGAACCCGCACGGCCTGCAGGCGCTGTTCGCCGCCGACGACCGGGGCGAGCCGCCCGCCGCGACCGAGACCCTGCTCGCCGGGGCGGGCTTCGGCGCCGAACTGGTGCCCGCCGCCCACGGCGGCCTGCTCACCCGCGCCGACCTGCTGGCACGCGCCCTGCGGCCCGTCTTCCGGCGCGACGTCGCCCTCGGCTTCGGCTACGGGATCACCTCGCTGTTCGCCGCCGGCGCCGTCTGGACGTCGGGCACCGCGCGGCAGCGCCAGGACGTCGCCGACCTGCTCCTGAACGGCGGCCGGGCGACGATCCTGCACCACGAACTCGCTCACGCCAATGCGATCCTGCGCCACGAGTTCAGCGCCCGCCGCACCGCCGACGGCTACCGGCTCGACGGCCGCAAGGACGTCATCATCAACGCGGCCCGCGCCGACCTCCAGGTCGTCTACGCCCGCACCGACGCGGCCCGCGGACCCCGCAGCCACTCCGTCCTCCTCCTCGACCCCGACCGGGCCGGGTCCGGCCACGTGCAGCGACTGCCGCGCGTGGCGCTGCCCGGCATGCGCGGCGCGCTCTTCTCCGGCCTGGAGTTCACCGACTGCCCCGTCCCCGCCGAAGCGCTGGTCGGCGCCGAAGGAGACGGAGTGGGCGTCGCCCTGCGGGTGTTCCAGGTCAACCGGAGCGTGATCTGCGGCGTCGTCACCTCGGCCGTCGGCACCGTGCTGCACTCCGCCGTGCGGGCCGTCACCGAAGGACGCACCGCACCGGTGGCCAAGCGCTGGCACAAGCCGCTCGCCGGCGTCTTCGCCGACCTGCTGGCCTGCGACGCCATGGCCACGGTCGTGCTGCGGGCCCTGTCCCTCCTGCCGACCCAGGCCCACGTCTACGCCGCCGCCGTCAAGTACGTGGTGCCCGACCTGCTCCGCGAGGACCTGGAGGAACTCGCCACCGTCCTCGGCGCGCGCGGCTACGACCACGCCAGCCCCGTCTACGGCGCGCTCGACAAGCTCGTGCGCGACCTGCCCGTCGCCGGACTCGGCCACGCGGGCAGCGCCTCCTGCCAGGCGGTGCTCGTGCCCCAGCTGCGCGGTCTCGCCGAACGTTCCTGGTTCGCCGAGGAGGAACCGCCGCCCCAGCTGTTCCGCTCCGGCAGCGAACTGCCCGACCTGGACTACGGGTTGCTCGGCATCGCCGGCGGCGGCGACTTCATGGCCGCCTCCCTGGTGGGCAGCGCCGACCGGCTCGCCCCCGCACGCGGCACGTCCGGCACCCTCGGCGCCCTCGCCGACCTCGCCGAGGCGTTCCGCACCGAACTGCGCGCCCTGCGCGAACAGTGCCGGCGCCTGCCGACGTCCGGCGCCGCCCTCACCGACCCGGCGGTGGTCGTGCTCAGCGACCGCTACGCAGGGGTCGTCGGCGCCGCCGGAGTCCTCGGCATCTGGGAGCACCAGGACGGCAGCGACCCGTTCCTCGCCGATCCGGCGTGGGCCGTCCTCGCCCTGTCCCGGCTCGCCGGCCGGCTCGGCATCCCCGTGCCCGACCTGCCCGACAGCGTCCACGCGCAGCTGCTCGACGAACTCGTCCGCCGCCACCGGGACGGCCTCAGCTGCGACCTCGACGCGGTCTCCCACGCGCCATGACACCCCGCCACGACGCTCCAGGGAAGGAAGGCCCCTTGACGACCGTCATCCCCGGCGGCGCCGACCGCATCAGCACACCGCTCCACGTCAGCGGCCCTGACGCCCCGTGGCACCGGGTACGCGAGTCCATGGACCGCTACGGCAACGCCGTCGTCCACACCACCTGGGGCGAATGGCTCACCGCCGCCGTCACGGAACCCTCGCTGCGCCCGCTGCTCGGCCGCGACTGGCCGCGCTACCGCCGCACGGCCGACCCCACCGTCCGCTACCGCTTCGTCGCCTCCCGCCTCGCCACCAAGTACACGGCCGCCGCCGCCCTGCACACCGACCCGGTCGAGCTCGACCTCGCGTACAAGATCGGCGGCCGCCCGTACCTGCGGGGCCTCGACCAGATCGACGTGAGCCTCACCCACACCGACGATCTGATCGCCGTCGGCGTCAGCCGGGACGGCCGCATCGGCGTCGACGCCGAACCCGCCGACCGCCGCATGTCGTACGACCTGCTCAGCGGCCACGTCCTCACCCCCGCCGAGCGCGCGGACCTCGACCCCCTCGACGACGCCGACCGCACCGCCGCCATGCTGCGCCTGTGGACCCTGAAGGAGGCCTACACCAAGGCGCTGGGGCAGGGACTGCGGCTCGGCTTCACCGAGTTCGGCTTCGGCGTCGGCAGCGGCGATCTGCTCGCCCCCGACGGCAGGCCCGCCGCCCGGGGCGAATGGTCCTTCGCCACCCACCGCGTCCTCGGCCGCTACATGCTCAGCGTGGCCCGGCACGACGCCGGCCTGGACACCTCCCGCGACACGGCGGCCCGCACCATGCTCGACGAGGGCTTCATGGGCGCCGTCACCGAACTCCTCGACGTCGACCGGTACTGACGACCGGCCGACCGGTACTGACGACGACCGCCGCGGGGCGGGCACCGGGCCGCGGCCCGGCACCCGCCCCGCGGCGGGCCGCCTCAGGCGGTCGAGGGCGCCGCCTCCACCGGGCGGGCCCGGCCCAGCTCCCGCTCGGTGCGCCGCAGCACGATCGAATCGGCGATCTCACCGCTGCGCACCGCGATGTTCGACAGCAGGGACGACGTCAGACCGTGACTGTGCTCGGTGCCGCCCTGCAGATAGACACCGCAGGTCAGCCCTGACGTACTGACCAGGCGATAGTCCCGCTCCACCCGGTGCCGGCCCGCCGCGTCGCGCGCGAAGTGCCGGTCGAAGTCGCCCAGCAGGTGGGACGGGTCGAGACCGTCGTAGCCGGTCGCGAACACCAGCGCGTCGACGGCGAGTTCCTCCGTCCGGTCGTCGAGCAGCGAGCGCAGCACCACCCGGGTGCCGCTCCCGGCCCGCTTCACCTCGGCGACCCGCGTGAGGTTGCGGAAGTGCAGCCGCCGGCTGCCGCGCACCTGCTCGTCGTACGAGCGCTGGTACAGGTCCCGGATGACGTCGGAGTCGACCACCGAGTAGTTGGTGTTGCGGTGGTAGCGCCAGAACGCGTCCTGCGCCCGCTCGGTGCCGAAGTAGTACTCGTCCACCGCGCCCGGGTCGAACACCTGGTTGGCGAAGGGGGTGTCGTCGGCGATGGAGTAGCCGTACGACGGGATGATCGCGGACACCTCGGCGTGCGGCAGCGCGTCGTGCAGGAAGCGGGTGATCTCCGCCGCGCTCTGGCCGGCGCCGACCACCGCCACGCTCTTGAGGTCGTCCGGCGCCTGCGCGTTGAACCGGCTCAGGAACTGCGAGCTGTGCCACACCCGTTCGTCGGCGGTCACGCCCTCCGGCAGGCGCGGCACCAGGCCCGTCGAGATCGCCACGTTGCGCGCGGTGACCACACGGGTGGTGCCGTCGCCGCCGCGCACCTCGACCTCCAGGAGACCGGAGCCCTGCCCGCCGTCCTCGTCCACCGGCCGGATCGAGGTGACCTCGGCGCCGAACGAGACCCGGTCGCGGAGGCCGGCGGCCGCCCACTCCAGGTACTGGTGGAATTCCTGTCGGGTCGGGAAGAAGTCCTGGTTGTTCACGAACTGCACCAGCCGGTTCGAGGCGTGCAGATACGAGACGAAGCTGAACCGGGACATCGGGTTCCTGAAGGTCGCCAGGTCCTTGAGGAACGAGATCTGCATGGTCGTCGACGGCAGCAGCATGTTCCGGTGCCAGCCGAACGAGGGCTGACGCTCGAAGAAATGAGACGTGACCGGATGCTGCGGAGCGCTCGTCCCGTGCTCCTCCAAGGCGATCGCGAGCGAGAGGTTGGACGGGCCGAACCCGATACCGACCACGTCGAAGATCTCCCCGCTGCGCCTGCCCGTTATGCCCATAGAAAATTCTCCCGTTCGCGTCTGGAAAACTCGTCCTGTGGCCCGAGAGACCCGTCCCCAGTGTTGCCCCGGAGAACGGCCAGAAAGCAACTTGAAGACCGAACGAGGCCCGATTGAGCGCCACTTGAGCCGCTCGATATCCGAAAGCGTTGTCCCGTCGACGGGACAACGGTACGGTCGGCGCGAATTCTCAACCGCTCTGCGTGGCGCGGCCTACGGCGCAGACGCCCGGAGCAATGCGATCAGCCATGCCCCGTGCCGGCCCCGTGCCGGAGCCATGCCCTGAGCCAATTGCTGAAAGGGTCGATCCATATGTTCGTGCCCAGCTTCTACCGCGAACCGGACCATTCGTGGATGGTGGACCTGATCCGCGGCAATCCCCTGGCGCTCGCCGTGACCAACGGCAGTCCGGAGACCGGTCCCTACGCCACCCACCTGCCGGTCATCTTCGACCCCGAGACGTCCGGCGACCCGACCGGCGAGCTGCCCGGGACCACCCTGCTCGGGCACCTGAACCGGGCGAATCCGCACTGGGCGGCACTGGAGACGGGCAGCGTCCTGCTGCTGACGTTCACCGGACCGCACTCCTACGTGTCGCCCACCGTGTACGAGAAGTCGCCGGCGGCCCCGACCTGGAACTTCACCGCGGTGCACGTCCGGGGCGTGGTCGAGAAGATCGACTCGACGGAGGAGACGCTGGGCGTGGTGCAGTCCACCGTGCGCGCCTTCGAGGGGGCGTTCGGCAACGGCTGGGACATGACCGAGTCGCTCGGCTACTTCCGCAAGATCGTGCCCGCCGTCGGGGCCTTCCGGTTCCGGGTGACCGGCGCCGAGGGCATGTTCAAGCTCAGCCAGGAGCAGCCCTGCGAGGTGCGCGAGCGGGTGCGGGACTCGTTCGGGCAGAGCGCGTGCACGTACCGGCGCGAGACCGCCGGCCTGATGAGCCGGCTGCCCTGACCCGCCGGGGGCCGGTGGGCCGGGGCCTCAGGCGCTGATGGCCACCGGCCGGGCCCGCTCGGCGAGCCCCTCCGTCCGCGCGCTCTTGAGCTGCGCGACCTCCTTGCGGTCCTCCAGCGCGACGAGGTCCTCCAGGGCGTTCTCGGCCGCACTGTCCAGCGTGTTCAGCACCCACTGCTCGAAGTCGACGCCCAACTGCTCGGCGGCCTTGTACCACCACTGCAACCGGCTGCCGGGGAGGTCCAGGCGGTGGCTCTGCTCGACGGGCGCGCAGGGCGGCTGCTGGCTCTGGCGCGCGGCCCGGATCGCGCCGCGCAACTGCTTGGTGGTCCACTGCCGTTGCTCGGCCCGGTCGAGCCAGCGGTCCTGCTCGCCCACCGGCATCGACGCCAGCTCGGCGTGGTGCTGGAAGCTCAGCGTGGGCCGGCGCCGGGCGAGCACGAAGCGGCGGGAGACCCACGCGTAGTTGCGCAGGGTCTGGTACGAGAGACCGGCGGCGCGGATCCCGCGCTGGTACCGGTCGGTGTAGTGGTCCTTGCCGTAGACGAGCCAGTCGCCCAGCCACCAGGACGACGAGTCGAGGACGTCGGCGAGCTGGCGCCCGGCCCGCTCCCAGTCGTCGTAGCCCATCACGGTCGGCAGCTGCAGGCCCACCTTGGTCGTCAGCACCTGGCCCCGGTGCGGCGGGGGTTGCAGGAGAGCGGTTGCCGGGCCGCCACGCGACCCTGAGGTTTGACCGGCCTGACGCGCCATCATGCCTCCATGGGAAGGGTGCACATAACCGGCGAGAAGTGTTGCGAGGCGGGCTGGAGCGGCGCTCGAACCCTTGCCCAGTGAGTCTTGAGCGAAGGGCAGGCCGTCGTCAGGCCGGACTGCACCCGGCCCGGACGCGGCCTGCCCCGGCGGCGGAGGACCAGGAGCTCAGGAGTTGAGGACCTCAGGAGGCGGGCGCGGGGCAGAACTCGGCGTTCAGCACCGAGAGGATCGTCTCCGCGCCGTAGTTGCTGTTGTAGCTGAACGCGAGCTGGTGGCGGCCGTCCTCGGTCAGCGCGGCCAGGGTGAGCCACCCGACCGTGCCGCCGTCGTGGTACCAGAGGGTGGTGCCGCAGCCCAGCGTGAGCCGCTCGATGCCGAGACCGTAGGACGAGCCGGGGAAGCCGGGGTTGTCGACGGTCGTCCGCAGCTGCGCCAACTGCTCGGCGGGGAACAGCTTTCCGCGCATCAGGGCCCCGTAGAACCGGTTCAGATCGGCGGTGCTGGAGATGATGTCGCCGTTGCCCCAGATCTGCGACGTGTTCACCTCGGTGACGTCGTCGATCCGGTCCGGCTGCGCGCCGAACAGCTTGGAGTAGGCGCGGCCGCTCGGCTGGGGCAGCCCGACTGCCGTGCCGGGGTTGGACGTCGCCGTGAGTCCCAGCGGTTCGATGATGCGCCGGCGCACCTCGTCCGCGTACGGCCTGCCGCCGATCTTCTCGACGAGCAACGCGGCCAGGACGTCGTTGGTGTGGGAGAACCCGTGCCGGGCACCGGGCTCGAACAGCGGCTCGTGCGCGAGCGCCACCCGCACCCGCCCCTCGGGCGTCAGGGTGTCGTAGCGGTGCTGGAGATAGCCGTCGCCCATCAGATACGTCTCGGCGAAACCGGTGTCGGCGAGGTAGTCGAACAGCCCGCTGGTGTGGTTGAGCAGCTGGCGCACCGTGATGCGGCTGCCGTGGTTGCCGTTGCCGGTGACCAGGCCCGGCAGATGGCGCTCGACGCTGTCGTCGAGGCCGAGCTTGCGCTCCGCCACCATCTGGAGGAGGACCGTCGCCACGAAGGTGTCGGTGAGGTTGGCGACGCGGAACCGGTCGTTCTTGCCGCGTGGCGCGCCCGTTGTCAGATCGCCCACGCCCGACGCCGACCGCCACACCCCGTCGGCGTCGCGCGCCTCAGCGGTGATGCCGGGGACCCCGGCCGCGACGGCCGCGTCGATCGCCCGCTGCGTCGCCTGGTGCGCGGCCGCCGTGGGGGCCGGGTCCCGCTGTGCGTGGGCGGGGCCCGTGAAGGCGGTGGCGGTGATCGTGAGCGCCGCCAGACCCACCACGGTGGCCCTCGGTCTCTTCCACATGCTCATGTCCCACTCCTGAAAGTCGTGTTGGTGGTTGATGTGCGTCAGTTCCGTACGTGCGGCCTGTTGTCCGCCCGCGCGGTCCGTGCGGTTTATGCGGTCTGTGTGGTCCGCTGTGTACGTGCCGTCGTGCACGCCGCGTCGAGTGCCGCGGTCGCGTCCCGTTCGATCTGCCGGAGCAGCGGTCCGGGGTCGTCCTGGAAGTAGAAGTGGCCGCCGTCGAAGACCCGCAGCCCCAGGAAGTGCGTGGAGTGCTCCCGCCAGCCGGCCATCCGCCCCGGTGTCGCGGAGCGGTCGTCGACGCCGGCGAAGGCGGACAGCGCCACGGGCAGCGCACCGGTCCGCGGGTCGGGCCGCCAGGTCTCCACCAGCCGCAGGTCGGCGCGGATGACCGGGGCGAACAGGGCCCACAGGTCCGGGGCGTCCAGGACCTCGTCGGGGGTGCCGCCGAGCTGCCGCAGGCGGGTCCGCAGGTCGGCGTCGGGCAGGTGGTGGTAGCGGGCTCCCAACCGGGGCGTCTGGGGTGCGGAGCGGGCGGAGACACCGGCCCACACCGGCGGCGGCAGGCCCCGCTCGACGGCCCGCCGGGTGATCTCGTACGTCAGCAGAGCGCCCATGCTGTGCCCGAACAGGGCGTAGGGGCGGTCGGGCCGGGGCGCGATCTCGTGCAGCAGGTGGTCGGCGAGGCGGCCCGCGTCCGCGATCTGTGGCTGGTCCATGAGGAGGCCGTGGCCCGGCGCGTCGAGCAGCCGCACGTCCCAGTCGGCGGGCAGCCCGGCCGGCCAGTCGCGGTACAGCAGGTGTGAGCCGCCGGCGTGGTGCAGGACGAACAGGCGCAGGGCAGGTCGGGTGCTGTCCATCGGTCTCCCTCGGGTCGGGTCGCACGTCTGGGGGGCACGGCACGGCACGCCGCGGCCGGCCCGCCCGAGCCGGACTCGACCGGGCCGCCGGGGGAGCGTCGCTACCGTGAGCAGGTTCGCGAGAGGCGGCTGTGCCCAGGACGACGCAGTCCGGCGGAAGGACGAACCGGTGAACGACGACGCGCAGAGGTCCGACAAAACGCCCGGCCACCCCCATGGCGGCGGCCGCCCGGCACGGGCCGGCGCACCGCCGCTGCGGCTCGCCGGAGCCGACGACGACGCGGCCGTCACGGCCGAGCCGCACATCGTCCGCGGCATCGACTGACGCACCTGCCACTGGCGCACCGGCCGCCCGTACCGACCGGGCGCGGCAACTGCCCTTGTAGGACGCATTGTCGGGCCGGAATTAGTCGGTCCGCACGGCCGCCCGCAGACAGGTCTTCAGACAGGTCCAGACAGGTCCGCAGACAGATCCGCAGACAGGTCCACGGACAGGTCCGAAGGCCGTCCCCGGGCCGCGGACCGGCATCGTGGCACACGATTCCGGCCCGGTACAGGGAATCCCGGCGGGGCACGGACCCCGGCGGACGAACGGGCGGCCGGCGGGCCCGTCGCCCTTGTAGCGCCGATGGCCGGTTCCTTACGGTGACGTCGCAACGCCGCAGTCGCCCCACCGCCGGGTGTCCCGTCGACCGGACACCCGTTCGTTGTCCCGTCGACCGGACAACGCCGAGCGGCGACCTCAGGCCCGGTGCGGTCCCGCACCCGGCCCGGCGGAGCCCCATCCCGAGTCACACCACGACGGTTAAGGACGGTGCCAGTTGAGCACGAACCCCTTCGATGACGAGGCCGGCCGCTTCTGCGTTGTGATCAACGACGAGGAGCAGCACTCCCTGTGGCCGGCGTTCGCCGAGGTGCCCGCGGGCTGGCGGGTGGTCTTCGGCGAGGCGGCCAGGGCCGAGTGCCTGGAGTACGTCGAGAGCCATTGGACCGACCTGCGCCCCAAGAGCCTGCGCGAGGCCATGGCGGCGGACTGATCGCGCCCCCCGGACCGGGAAGACACTCAGAGTTGGGAGATGACGTGGTGACGGGCGCTGTGAGAACCGCGAGCAGGTACAAGACGAGGCCGGTGGGCAGCGGCGGCGAGCCCGCGCAACGGGACGTGGTCCTGTCCTTCGTGGGATCGCAGGCCACGGTCCAGAAGTCGGGGATGGTCTTCCCGCAGAACCTGCCGGAGCGGTCCTGGGAGCAGATCGGGGCCAATCTGCGCGAGCTGGTCAACTCCTCGGCGTGGTGGCTCGCCGACTGGCTGATCTACGGCGAGAGCACCTACGGGTGGCGGCGGTACAAGGAGGCGATCGAGCGGACCGGGCTCGACTACCAGACCCTGCGCAACTACGCGTGGGTGGCCCGGCGGTTCGAGCACCACCGCAGGCGCGACAGCCTCAGCTTCGCCCACCACGCCGAGGTGACCCGGTTGTCGCCGCCGGAGCAGGACTACTGGCTGCGCAAGGCCGAACAGCAGAAGTGGTCGCGCAACGAACTCCGCCGCGCCGTCCGCGCCGCCCTGGCCGCGCAGAACGAGACGGCCGAGATCACCCCGGCCGGCGGCGACGAGCCGAAGGAAGTGGCCCAACTGGCCACGGCGGCGGCCGCCGGGAAGCGCAGGCAGAAGGTCACCACGCTCACCATCGAGCTGTCCGCCGGCCAGCTGGAGTACTACTCCAAGGCCGCGGCCGCGCACGGTCTGCCCGTCGACAAGTGGGTGACCCAGGTGCTCGAGAGCGCCGACGGGCGCACCGCCGGGAAGCGCACGGCCTAGCGGAGCCGCACCGCCCGAAGGGAACACCTCTCACATCGGAGTCAGTTGATGATCCTTCAGGGAAAGCGCGTCGCCCTGCCCCCGGTGCCCGTCGTCCACCGGCGCTTCGAGGAGCACGTGGCGGCCACCCCCGACGCCGTCGCCGTGCACCGGGCAGGCCGGCAGCTGACGTACGCGGAACTGGACGCGGCGGCGAACCGGTTCGCGCACCATCTCGCCGCGCTCGGACACGGCAGGGGAGCGAAGGTCGGCGTCTGTCTCGACTACTCGGCCGACCTGCTCGTCGCCATCCTCGGCACGCTCAAGGCGGGCGCGGCCTACGTGCCGCTCGACCCGGCCTACCCGTCGGCGCGCCTGCGGCTGCTGCTCGGGCAGATCCCCGGACTCGCCCTGATCGTGGCGTCCCCGGACACGGCCGCACTGGTCGAGTCGGCGACCGTCCCGGTCGTCGACCTCGCGGAACTCGCCGACGAGCTGGCCGAACTCCCCGCGACCCGCCCCGACGTCCCGGTCACCGGGGACGACGTGTGCTACGCGGTCTTCACGTCCGGGTCGACCGGCACGCCGAAGCTGACCGCGGTACGGCACGAGGGCTGGTTCAACCTGATGGAGTGGCTGCGGCTGGAATACGGCCTGCACAGCGGCTCCCACCACCTGGTGGTCAGCGCCTTCGGGTTCGACCTCTCCCAACGCGCCCTGATGACACCGCTGTTCTGCGGTGCCACCCAGTACCTGATGGCGAGCCGGAACTTCGACGCCATGCTCGCCCACCGCATGCTGAAACAGCACGAGATCCGTGTGGTGCACTGTGCCTCCAGCACGCTGTACCTGCTGGTGGACTGGGAGACCGCGCGGGGCGGCGACGCGCTGGCCCGGCTCGACTACCTGCTCTTCGGCGGCGAACCGCTCAAGCCCGAGCGGGTCCTGGACTGGGCGCGGCGCCCGGGCACCACCTGCACCCTGCTGCACCAGTACGGCGTCGCCGAGTGCACCGACGTCGCGACGTCGTACGACCTGGCCGACTACCGGCCCGGCGACCACGAGGTCGCCCCGGTCGGCCGGCCCGCCCACAACACCGACATCCACCTGCTCGACGAGCGCTCGCGCGGCGTCGCGCCGGGGGAGCAGGGCGAGATCTGCATCTCCGGAGCCGGCGTCGGCGCGGGCTACCTCGGCGCGACGGGCCCGGAGAACGAGAAGTTCACGACGGTCGTGGTCGACGGCGCACCCCGCAGGCTCTACCGCACGGGCGACCGCGGCTATGTGACCGAGGCCGGCGAACTCGTCGTCCTCGGCAGGATCGACGCGCAGGTGAAGGTGCGGGGCATGCGCATCGACCCCACCGACATCGAGCGCGCGCTCGGCCGGCTCGCCGGGATCCGGGAGGCCGCCGTGGTGGTCACGCACACCGGCGCGGGCGAGGCCGAACTGACCGCGTTCCTCGTCCCGGAGGGCGACGACGCCCCCGCCGACGACGAGCTGCGGGCCCGTCTCCTGGAGACGCTGCCGCGGAACATGGTGCCGGCCCGGTTCGTGACCGTCCCGCGGATCCCGCTCAGCCCGCACGGGAAGGTCGACCGCGCGGCGCTGGCCGCGACGGCACAGCCGGCCGGCCAGGCCGACGACAGAAACGACAGAGACGACGGAGAGGACAGCGATGATCGCCGACAGCGTGCACGCCATCTGGTGCCGGGAGTTCCAGCGCGATGACATCGCGTTCGACGACGACTTCTTCGCCCTCGGCGGACAGTCCCTGATCATGGTCAAGATCCAGGGCGCCTTCATCGAGGAACTGGGCGTCGAGGTCACGATGGACGAGCTCTTCCGCAGTCCCACGGTGGCATCGATCTCCGCGTACATCGAATCCCTGGACGCGGTCGCTCCGTAGTTCCCTTAATTCCGGGGCCGGTCGGTGCAATTCCCGCCGTGTCCCGCCGGCGAGACGCGCCAACTCCCTTTATTCCGCCGGTTTTCACCGGCTAGCATCGAATGCGCGAATGCATTCACCGCACTTACTGCACTCACCGCACGCACGCATTCGCCCATCGAATTCATTCACGGCATTTCCGGTCGTGGCCGCAGTGTGCCAAAAAACTATCTGGTTAGAGAGGCGCCATGTACGACGTGATTGTCATAGGTGCCCGTTGTGCGGGTTCGCCGACGGCCATGCTCTTCGCGCGGCAGGGCTATCGGGTCCTGCTCCTGGAGAAGGCGCGGTTCCCGCAGGACACGCTGTCCTCGCACTACATCCACCAGCAGGGCGTGGCGCTGCTCAACCGGTGGGGGCTGCTCGACCGGCTCCGCGAAGCGGGCTGCCGGCCGATCGACCACCAGAGCTACGAAGCCCCCGGCGTCCGCGTCGACGGCTTCTCGCTGCCGATCGACGGCCTGCGCACCACGTACGCGCCGCGCCGGTACGTGCTCGACCCGATCCTCGCGGACGGCGCGGTCGCGGCCGGCGTGGAGTTCCGGGAGGGCTGCGCGGTCAACGACCTGGTCTTCGAGGGCGACCGCGTCGTCGGGGTCCGGTACACGACGCCCGGCGGCGCCGAGGCGACCGACCGCGCGCACCTCGTCGTCGGCGCCGACGGCATGCGGTCCCTGGTGGCCCGCAAGGCCGGCGCGCCGAACGTCATCGAGCACGCCCGGCTGACCTGCACCTACTACAGCTACTGGGCGGGCGTGCCCGCGCACTTCGAGCTGTACGAACGGCCGGGGCGCTGGATCGGCGTCCTGCCCACCAACGACGACCTCACGCTGCTCATGGCGTACTTCCCGCAGGAGGACTTCGGGCAGGTCCGCAAGGACGTGGAGCCCGCCTACCTCGACGCCTTCCGCACGACGGCACCCGAACTGTACGAGCGGATGCAGGCGGGCGAACGCGTGGAGCAGCTGTACGGCACCGGCCATCAGGAGAACTACTTCCGCAAGGCCTACGGGCCCGGCTGGGCGCTCGTCGGCGACGCCGTGAACCACAAGGACTCCATCACCGCCCGCGGCATCACCGAGGCCTTCGTCCAGGCCCAGTCGCTCACCGACCACATCGGGGACCGGCTGCACGACGACGCCGCGCTCAAGGCGGCGCTGCGGCGCTACGAGAACGACCTCGGGGGCGAGGCCCTCAACCACTACCAGGGCGCGCTCAACGTGGCCGAGCTCAAGCCCGAGGGACGGGCCGAGATGCTCCAGAAGCTGGTCGGCCACCAGGAGTTGATCGACCGGTACTTCTCGACGCTGTCGGGAGCGTGCTCCATCGACGACTTCTACAACGACGAACTGCTGACCCTGCTCGACCAGGGCTGAGCGGCACCCAGCTCCCCGACCCCCCCCGCTGATCCGCCGCTGATCCGCCCTGGTTCCGCCCGCCGATGCTTCCTGGTTCCGCCGATTTGGAGACACAATGATCCCGTTGTCGTTCGCGCAGCGTCGGCTGTGGTTCGTGGACCGCTTCGAAGGCCCGTCGCCGACCTACAACGGCGCATTCGCCCTGCGGCTGACCGGAGAGCTGAGCGTGAGCGCCCTGCGGGCGGCGCTCCGCGACGTCGTCGACCGGCACGAGGTCCTCCGCACGGTGATCGTCGAGGGCGACGACGGCGTCCCCCACCAGCAGGTCCTGCCCGCGGCGGAGACCCTGTGCGACCTGCCGGTCGTCGAGGTCACGCGGGACGGGCGGGCGGCGGCGGTCGACGCCGTGGCCAAGGAGACCTTCGACCTGGCCGCCGACGTGCCGATCCGCGCCCGGCTGCTGCGCACCGGACCGCGCGAGCACACCCTCGTCCTGGTGGTGCACCACATCGCCCTCGACGGGGAGTCCCTCGGCCCGCTGCTGCGCGACCTGAGCACCGCGTACTCGGCCCGCGACGAGGACCGCGCCCCGCAGTGGGAGCCGCTGCCCGTCCAGTACGCCGACTACACGCTGTGGCAGCAGGACGTCCTCGGCGACGAGTCCGACCCCGACAGCCTGGCCGCCCGCCAACTGGCTTACTGGCGCGAGGCGTTGGCCGATCTGGCGCAGCCGCTGGCGCTGCCGACCGACCGCCCACGGCCGCGGACGATGAGCCCCGACGGCGACCTCGTCCAGTTCTCCGTCGACCCCGACCTGCTCGCGGCCGTGGAGCGGCTGGCCGCGCAGCAGGACACCACCGTGTCGATGGTCATGCACTCCGCGCTCGCGGTGCTCCTGCACCACCTCGGGTGCGGCGACGACGTGCCCATCGGCGCACCCATCGCGGGCCGCACCGACGAGGAACTCCGGGACCTCGTCGGCTTCTTCGTCAACACCTGGGTGCTGCGCGTCGACCTCTCCGGGAACCCCACGTTCCGGGAGCTGCTCGGGCGGGTGCGGGACCGGTCCATCGGCGCGTACGACAACCAGGACATGCCGTTCGAGCGGCTCGTGGAGCTGCTCAACCCGGACCGGTCCACCGCCTACCACCCGTTCTTCCAGGTGATGCTCGCCTGGCAGGAGCCGCTGGGGGAGCTGGAGTTCGCCGGCCTCGACGTCGAGGCCGAGACGCTGGAGACCGGCACGGCCAAGTTCGACCTGTTCTTCAACATGATCCCGGACGGCTCGGGCGGCGCGGGAGTCCGCCTGGAGTACGCCACCGCCCTGTTCGACCGGGCCACCGTCGAGGTCCTCGCCGACCGGTTCGTGCGCGTCCTGAGCCGGCTCGTCGCCGACCCGGGGCGCGGCGTCGCGGCACTCGACGTCCTCGACCCGGCCGAACGCGACCGCCTGCTCACGCGGTTCGACGACAGCGCGGGCCAGGACTGCGAACTGACCGTCCCCGAACTCTTCGAGAACCAGGTGGCCAGGACGCCCGGCGCCCCCGCCCTCGTCTGCGACGGCCGGACCCTGACCTATCAGGAGCTCGACGACCGGGCGAACGACGTCGCCTGGCAGCTCGTCCGGCACGGCGCGGGACCCGACGACCTGGTCGTCCTCGCCCTGCCGCGCACCGAGGACCTGGTCGTCGGCCTCCTGGGCATCCTCAAGTCCGGCGCCGGCTACCTGCCGCTCGACCCGCAGTACCTCGGCGGCCGGGCCGAGCGCGTGCTGTCCGAGGCCCGCCCGCGCTTCGCCGTCACCGACACCGCGACGTCCCGGGACCTGCCGCCGCACGACATGACGACCATCGACCTCGACCGGCGCGCCGCGTGGGACGCGCCCGAGGGGGCGCCGCACAACGGCGCCAGGACCTGGCCGCTGGACCCGGACAACCTCGCGTACGTGATGTACACCTCCGGCTCCACGGGCCAGCCGAAGGGCGCGGCCATCACCCACCGCAACGTCGTCAACGGCGTGCGGGAACTGGTGCGCGTCCTCGACGCGCCGCCCGGCTGGCGGATGCTGGCCGGCACCTCCGTGAACTTCGACGTCTCCGTCTTCGAACTGCTCACCACCCTGTCCACCGGCGGCGTCGCCGAACTGGTGCCGAACGCGCTGGCCCTCGCCGAGCGCGACGCCTGGGACGGCCACGTCATCAGCGCGGTGCCCTCGGTGCTCGGCGAACTGGTGGACCACCTGGCGAAGGCGACCGAGGTGCGCACGGTCGTCCTGGCCGGCGACGTGCTCCCCGCCCGGCTCGTCCGGCAGGTGCGCGAGGCCCTGCCCCACGTCCAGATCGTCAACTCCTACGGGCAGAGCGAGAGCTTCTACGCCACCACCTACTCCCTCGCCGCCGCCGACCCGTGGGACGGCGGCGACGTCGCCCCCATCGGCACGCCGCTGGGCAACATGCGCGCCTACGTCCTCGGCCCGGGACTCGCCCCGGCCCCGCAGGGCGTGATCGGTGAGCTGTACGTGGCCGGGACCTGCCTCGGCCGCGGCTACCACGACCGCCCGGGCCTGACCGCCGAGCGCTACGTGCCGAACCCGTTCGGCCCGGCCGGCGAGCGGATGTACCGCACCGGCGACCTGGCCCGCTGGACCGCGCAGGGGCAGCTGGAGTGCGTCGGCCGCGGCGACGGCCAGGTGAAGGTGCGCGGCTTCCGCATCGAGACGGCCGAGGTCGAGGCGGCGATCACCCAGCACCCCGGGATCGGCGAGGCCGTCGTGCTCAGCCGCGAGGTGCCCTCGGGCGGGCGGCAGCTCGTCGCGTACGTGGTGCACACCGGCGAAGGGGCCGTCGGCGACGACGGCGCCGGCGGCATCGGCGACGTGGACGTCCTGGCCGGCGCCTCGTCCGCCGAACTGCGTACGTTCGTCGCGGCACGGCTGCCCGACTACATGGTGCCGTCCGCCTTCGTGGCCCTCGGCCGGCTGCCGCTCGGACCGACCGGCAAACTGGACCGCTCGGCGCTGCCCGAACCGGAGTTCCGCGGCGAGGCCTACCGCGAACCGCGCACCGAGGCCGAGTCCATCATCACCGCGGCCTACGCGGACGTGCTCGGCGTCGACCGGGTCGGCATCGACGACGACTTCTTCGCGGTCGGCGGCGACAGCCTGCGCTCCATCCAGGTGGTGGCGCGGGCCCGGTCCCGCGGCCTGCATCTGTCCACCCGCGAGATCTTCGAGTGCCGCACCGCGGCCCGCCTCGCCGAGGCCGCCGCCGCCCGCCAGGACCTGGTGCCCCGGCTCGCCGAGGACGAGCACGGCGGCGTCGGCCCGCTGCCGCTCCAGCCGGTGGCCCGGCACGTCTTCGAACACGGCGGCGGCACCGACCGGTTCGCCATGTCGATGGTGCTCGAACTGCCCTCGGACATCGACGCGGACGGCCTCGCCGCGACCCTGGACGCCGTCCTCGACCGGCACGACCTGCTCCGCGCCCGGCTGCTGCCCGGCGCCGAACCCTCCCTCGACGTCCGCCCCCCGGGCACCGTCCGGGCGGCCGACCTGATCCACCGCGTCGACTGCGACGGCCGCTGGGACGAGCCCGCCACGCTGGCGGCGGCGAAGGCGGAGCTGGACGCCTCGGTCGGCCGGCTCGACCCGGCGGCCGGCACCATGGCGGACTTCGTCTGGTTCACCGCCCCGTCCGGGCCGGGACGACTGCTCGTCGTCCTGCACCACCTGGTGGTGGACGGCGTCTCCTGGCGCATCCTCATGCCCGATCTCGCCGAGGCCTGGCAGCAGGTCAGGTCCGGCCGGACGCCCGAACTGCCCGAGGTCGGCACCTCCGCCAGACGATGGGCGGCGGCGCTGGCCGACGAGGCGCTCTCCCCGGAACGCGAGGCCGAACTGGCGTACTGGCGCGACCTGTTGGAGGAGCCCGCCCCGCCCATCGGCAGCCGGGCCTTCGACCCCGCGGTGGACGTGATGGGCACCGTCGACACCGTGCGGGTGCAGCTGCCCGCCGACGTCACCGAGGCCGTACTCACCACGCTGCCCGCCGCGTTCAGGGGCACCGGCACCGACGTGCTGCTCGCCGCGCTCGCCCTCGCGGTCGACCGGTGGCGCGGCGCGGACCGCTCCACCCTGGTCCGCCTCGAAGGACACGGCCGCGAGGAGGACGCCGTCCCCGGCGCCGACCTCTCCCGCACCATCGGCTGGTTCACCAGCATGTACCCGGCCCGGATCGACGTGCGCGAGGTCGACCTGGCCGACGTCCTCGCGGGCGGCCCCGCCGCCGGCCGGGCCGTCAAACTGGTCAAGGAGCAGCTGCGCGGCGTGCCCGACAAGGGCCTGGGCTACGGACTGCTGCGCCATCTCAACCCGGAGACCGGCCCGCAGCTCGCCGAACTCCCCGTCCCGCAGATCGGGTTCAACTACCTCGGCCGGATCTCCGAGGCCGACGTGCCCGAGCACCTGCGGGCCGGCGGCTGGGGACCGGCGTCCTGGTCCGCCGAGCTGGTCCCGGCGCCCGACCCCGACCTGCCCGCCCTGTCCGCGCTGGAGGTCAACTCCGTCGCCACCGACACCCCCGACGGCGCCCGGCTCCAGGTCGCCTTCATGTTCCCCACCGGCGTCCTGACCCGCGAGCGGACCACCGAACTCGCCGACCTGTGGGTCGAGGTGCTGCACGGCATGGCCGCCTACGCGGGACGCCCCGGCATCGGCGGACTCACCCCGTCGGACGCCCCGCTCGTCACCGTGCGGCAGACCGAGATCGACGCCTGGGAGGACGGCTACGGCCGGCTGGTCGAGGTGTGGCCGCAGGCCCCCGGCCAGTCCGGCATCCAGTTCCAGGCCGCCCTCGCCGACGGGTCCTTCGACGTCTACCACATGCAGTTCGTGCTGCACCTGACCGGACCCGTCGACCCCGCCCGCATGCGCGCGGCAGGACAGGCCCTCCTCGACCGGTACCCGAACCTGCGCTCCGCCTTCCTCGCCACGGCCGACGGCGACCCGGTGCAGGTCGTCGCCGAACACGTCACCCTGCCCTGGCGCCACCTCGACCTGACCGGGCAGGACGCGGCCGGCCAGGACGCGGCGCTCGACCGGGCGCTCGCCGACGACCGGGCCGACCGGCTCGACCCCGCCCGGCCCCCGCTGATCCGCCTCGCCCTGCTCACCTGCGGGCCGCAGCAGGCCAAGCTGATCCTGACGGCCCACCACACCCTGTTCGACGGCTGGTCCTCACCCCTGGTGATCAAGGACCTGATCCGGCTGTACGCCGAGTCCGGCGACCTCGCCCCGGTCCGCGGCTACGGCGACTACCTGGCCTGGCTGTCCGCACAGGACCGCACCGCGTCGGCCGCCCGGTGGACCGAGGAGCTCGCCGGCTTCGACCAGCCCACCCTCGTGGCCGCCGACACCACCAGCAAGGGAGACAAGGCCGAGGTGTCCGCCCTCGGCCGGGTCGAGGTGCCGCTGTCCATCGACAAGGGCCGCGAACTCGCCCGCCGCGCCGCGGAACTCGGGGTCACCCTCAACACGCTCCTCCAGGGCGCGTGGGCGATCGTCGTCTCGAAGCTGACCGGGCAGCAGGACGTCGTGTTCGGCGCCGCCGTCAACGGCCGCCCGGCGGACCTGCCCGGCTCCGACGAGATGGTCGGCCTGTTCGTCAACACCCTGCCGATCAGGGTGTTCTGCCGCCCCGACCAGAGCCTGGGCGACGTCATCGCCGGCCTCCAGGACCGGCAGATCGCCCTCCTCGACCACCACTACTACGGCCTCGCCGACATCCAGCGCGGCGCCGGACTGCCCGCCCTGTTCGACACCATCGTCGTCTTCGAGAACTACCCGATCGACCGCGAGGGCATCGTCGAGGCCAACGCCTCCGCCGGCTTCACCATCGACGCCATCCGCCCCTTCGCCGGCTCCCACTACCCGCTCACCCTCAACTCCTCCGACCCCTACCTGCGACTCTCCCTCGACTACCAGCGGGACCTCTACGACCAGGGCGCGGCCGAGGAGATCGCCGACCGCCTGGTGCGCGTCCTCGACCAGCTGCTCGACGACCCGGCGACACCCGTCGGCGCCGTCGAGGTGCTCTCCGACGACGAACGGGACCGGCTCGTGCGGCGCGCCAACGACACGGCGCACCCGGTGGCCGGCACCACCCTGCCCGACGCGTTCGAGGACCAGGTGGCCCGCGACCCCGACCGCATCGCCCTCATCAGCGACCAGGAGCAGCTGACGTACGGGGAGTTCGACCGGCGCGCCAACCGTCTTGCGCACTGGCTCGTCGAGCAGGGCGCGGGCCCCGAACGGCTCGTCGCCGTGCGCATCCCCCGCTCCGTCGACCTCATGGTGGCGATCTACGCGGTGGTCAAGGCCGGCGCGGCCTACCTGCCGATCGACACCGAGCTGCCCGACGACCGGGTCCGGCACGTGCTGGACAGCGCCCGCCCGCTCCTCGTCCTCGACGCGGACCTGCCGGACGTGACCGGGTACCCCACGACGGCCCCCCGGCGTGCCCTGACCCCGGACCACGCCGCGTACGTCATCTACACCTCCGGCTCCACCGGCGGCCCCAAGGGCGTCCAGGTGACGCACAGGGCCATCACGAACCGGCTCCGCTGGGGCCTCGCGCACTTCGGCGTCGGGGCCGACGACCGGGTGCTGCTGAGCACGTCGGCGAGCTTCGACGTGTCCGTGCCTGAGCTGTTCGCCCCGCTGCAGGCCGGCGCGGCCGTCGTCATCGCCCGTCCCGACGGGCGCCGGGACCCGGCCTACCTCGCCGAGCTGATCCGGCGCGAGCGGGTGACCGGCGCGGACTTCGTACCGTCGCTGCTGGAGGCCTTCGTCGCCGAACCCGCCGCCAAGGCGTGCGACAGCCTGCGCTGGATCGAGGTCGCGGGCGAGGCCTTCCCGCCCGCGCTCGCCGACCGGGCCGCCGACGTCCTGCCCGGCTGCGGCGTGCACAACCTCTACGGACCCACCGAGGCATCGGTCGAGGTCACCGCCTGGCAGCACGAGCCCGGCGCGGACCGCGTGCCGATCGGCACCCCCGTGTGGAACACCCAGGTGTACGTGCTGGACGCGGCGCTGCGCCCGGTCCCACCGGGTGTGGCAGGCGAGCTGTACCTCGCCGGCACCGGCCTCGCCCGCGGCTACCTCGGGCAGACCGCGCTCACCGCGCACCGGTTCGTCGCCTGCCCCTTCGGCGACCCCGGCACCCGGATGTACCGCACCGGCGACGTCGTGCGATGGAACCGGGACGGCCAGGTCGAGTACCTCGGCCGCGCCGACTTCCAGGTGAAGATCCGCGGCTTCCGCATCGAACTCGGCGAGATCGAGCAGGTGCTGACCGGGCATCCGGACGTCGGCCACGCGGTCGCCGTGGTCCGCGAGGACCACGCCGACGACCAGCGGCTGGTCGCGTACGTCGTGCCGGCCGACGGCACCACGGACCCGGCCGGGCTCGACCCGTCCGCCCTGACGGACCTGGCCCGCGCCCACCTGCCCGAGTACATGGTCCCCTCGGCGATCGTGCCGCTCGCCGAACTGCCCACCACCCCCAGCGGGAAGCTCGACCGGCGCGCCCTGCCCGCACCGGACCACACCGCCACCGCGACCGGACGCGGGCCGCGCAACCCCACCGAGGAAACCCTGTGCCGGCTGTTCGCCGACCTGCTCGGCGTGGCGGAGGTGGGCATCGACGTCGACTTCTTCGACCACGGCGGACACTCGCTGCTGGCCACCCGGCTGATCGGCCGCATCCGCAGGGAACTCGCCGTCGACGTCAAGGTCACGACCGTGTTCCGCCATCCGACCGTCGCCCAACTGGCGGAACAGATCGCGGAGTTGGCCACCACGTCGAACCGTCCCCGGCTGCGCCCGATGCTGCGCCCGACGAACGTGTAGGAGTGCGTCGATGATCCCGTTGTCCTTCGCCCAGCGCCGGCTCTGGTTCCTCCACCGCCTGGAAGGCCCGTCCGCGACCTACAACATCCCGTTCGTGCTGCGCCTGGACGGGCCGCTGGACACGGCGGCCCTCACCGCGGCGGTGACCGACGTCGTCACCCGCCACGAGAGCCTGCGCACCCTCGTCGTCGAGAACGCGGACGGCACCCCGGAGCAGCGGATCCTGCCGCCCGAGGAGGCCGCCCTCCAGTTCCGGGTCGTCGACGTCGCGCCGGACGCGGTCGACGCCGCGACGCAGGAGGCCGCGTGCCGGGGCTTCGACCTGGACACGGAACTGCCCCTGCGGACCACGGTGCTGCGCCTGGCACCGCAGGAGCACGTGCTGGTGTTCGTCTTCCACCACATCGCCGCGGACGGGGCGTCGATGGCGCCGTTCCTGCGGGACCTGCTGTCCGCGTACGAGGCCCGCCACCGGGGCAGCGCCCCCCGGTGGGCCCCGCTCGCCGTGCAGTACAAGGACTACACGCTGTGGCAGCGCGAACTGCTGGGCGACGAGGACGACCCGCAGAGCGTCGCCGCCGCCCAACTCGACTACTGGCGCCAGCAACTGGCCGGCTCCCCGCAGCCCGTCCAGCTGCCCCTCGACCGGCCCCGGCCGACCGCCGCCGACCACCGCGGCGGCCACGTCGACTTCGCCCTCGACCCGGACCTGCTCACCGGCATCGGGAAACTGGCCGCCGAACGCGGAGCCACCGCGCCGATGGTCGCCCAGGCCGCACTCGCGGTGCTCCTGCACCACCTCGGCGCCGGCCACGACCTGACGATCGGCAGCCCCATCGAGGGCCGCGCCGACGAACAGCTCGACGACCTCATCGGATTCTTCGCCAACACCTGGGTGCTGCGCGTCGACCTGACCGGCAACCCCACGTTCGGCGACCTCCTGGAACAGGTCCGGGAGCGGGCCCTCGCCGCGTACGACAACCAGGACGTGCCCTTCGAGCGCCTCGTGGAACTGCTCAGCCCGGACCGCACCACCGCCTACCAGCCGCTGTTCCAGACGATGCTGGCCTGGCAGTTCGAGTGGTCGCAGATCGAGATACCCGGCCTGCGGGTCACCCCCGTCCCCGCGGGCACCGGGACCGCGAAGTTCGACCTGTTCCTCAACATCGTCCCGGCCCCGTCCGGCGGCGCCTACGGACGGCTCGAATACGCGACGGAACTGTTCGACCACACCACCGCCGAGAGCCTCGTCGACCGCTACGTGCGCGTCCTGCGGCAGGTGACCGCCGACTCCGGGACCCGGCTCGGCGGCATCGACGTGCTCACCGACACCGAACACGACCGGCTCGCCCGGCTGTCCGGGACGACCGAGCCGGTGCCCGCCGCGACCGTGCCGGAACTGGTCGCCGCCCAGGTGGCGCGGACCCCCGACGCGACCGCCGTGGTGTCCGGCGACACCACGCTGTCCTACGCGGACCTCGACGCCCGCGCGGGCCGGCTGGCCGCGGTGCTGCGCGACCGCGGCGTCGGCCCCGACGTCCTGGTCGCCGTGGCCCTGCCCAGGACCGCCGACCTGGTGGTCGCCCTGCTCGCCGTCCTCAAGGCGGGCGGCGCCTACCTGCCGATCGACCCCGGCTACCCGGCCGCGCGCGTCGGCCTGCTGCTCGCCACCGCCGAACCCGCGCTGGTCCTCACCGACTACCGCACGGCATCGGCCGTCGCCGGCTGCCCCAC
>NZ_JAMOLN010000052.1 GCF_024448165.1 Streptomyces longispororuber | reverse complement strand
GCCGCGTCTCCCTCCAGAAGAACCAGACGGTGTCCCTGGTCAAGGGCGGCAAGCCGCTGCTGAGCCAGGTCAAGATGGGCCTCGGCTGGGAGCCCGCGTACCGCGGCAAGGACATCGACCTGGACGCGTCGGTGATCGCGTACGGGCCGCAGCGCAACCACATCGACAGCTGCTACTTCGGCAAGCTGTCGATCGTGAACGGCGCGATCAAGCACTCCGGTGACAACCTCACGGGTGAGGGCGGCGGTGACGACGAGGTGATCGTCGTCGACCTGGGCCGGCTCCCGCAGGAGGTCACGGGCCTGGTCTTCACGGTGAACTCGTTCTCCGGCCAGAAGTTCACCGAGGTCGCCAAGGCGTACTGCCGACTGCTCGACGCGGCCACCGGCGAGGAGCTGGTCCGCTTCGACCTCACGAACGCGGAGGCGCAGACGGGCGTGATGATGGCGAAGCTCATCAAGCAGTTCAGCGGTGAGTGGGAGATGACCGCGATGGGCGACTTCGTGAAGTCGCGCACGGTGCGCGGGATGGTGAAGCCGGCCGCGCAGGCGCTGTAGCGGGCCGCCGGAAAATGCGGTGCGGGACCACCGCCGCGCTGGCTACGGTGGTCTCGTCCAGGTGCGCAGGAGCGGGCTACTTCCACTCATCATGGGGCGGTCGCGGGTTCGAGTCCCGTCGTCGACTTCGGGTCGGCGTAGCTCAGTGGCCAGAGCACCAAATGTCGCCTGCACCGATCTGAACTCTGGACACTCGACGACGCGAGCCGTCCGCCCACGGGGGAATCCGGGCGGACGGCTCGCGTTCGTCGTGGCGGGCCGGCGTCAGAAGTCGACCGTGACGCGGCGGTCCACGCGGGCCACCGACTCCTGCCCGAAGCGCCCCTCGTACTCGGCGCGGATCTCCTCGATCCTCGGGTCCGCCAGGCGGGCCTCGCGCGCCGGGTAGAACAGGATCAGCTCGTAACTGCGCTCCCGCTCGATCGTGCCGTGCGCGTCCCGGTACTGACCGCGGGCCTCCTGCACGGTGAGCCCCTCGGGGAAGCGCGGCGTGACGAACGCGTCGACGAACGCCCGGAACTCCGCGTCGGTGACATCGGGCCCGCCGTCGGGACGGGCGGTGCCGAAGAAGAGGCTCGTCTCCACGTAGGGCTGCGCGGCCCGGACCGCCGCGGCGGGCGCGAGCCCGGCCGAGGAGGCCGCACCCGCGGGCACCGCGGCACCCGCGCCGAGCAGGGCGGTGGACAGGGCCAGGATCGTGAGGCAGCGGCGTGGGTGGGACAGCGGGCGCAACGGACGTCCTTCCGTAGGGGTTTCCGGTTCCGTTGCGTAACGACAGGCCCGCCCGGACCGCTACGGCACCACGACGATCTTCCGTCCGACCCCCGACGCGAACTGGTCCAGCGCCTGCGGGTAGTTGTCCAGCGGCAGGCGGTCGCTGATGAAGACGTCGGGGTCCAGGGTGCCCGCCGCGAAGAGTTCCGCCGCGCGTTCGTAGCTGTGCAGGACCGCCATCGAACCGGTGATGGTGATCTCCTGGTTGTAGATGCGGTACGGGTCGATCGTCACGCGCGTCGCGTAGTCCGCGACGCCGAACTGGAGGAACGTGCCCGCCTTGGCGACGCGGTCGAGGCCGTCCTGGATCGCCGCCGCGTTGCCCGTCGCGTCGATGACGACGTCCCAGCCGCCGGGGCGGTCCAGTTCGTCGGGGCCCGCCGCCGACGCCGAGACGCCGAGGCGCCGGGCCGTGGCGAGGCGGTCCGGGTTGAGGTCGACCACGTCGACGCTCGCCGCGCCGGTCCGCTTGGCCAGTTCCAGCATCATCAGGCCCATCGTCCCGGAGCCGTAGATCAGGACGTGCGAGCCGAGGCGTGAGCGCAGCACGTCGTAGCCGCGGACCGCGCAGGAGAGGGGCTCGATCAGCGCCGCGTCCTGGGTGCGCACGTGGTCGGGGAGGCGGACGCAGTTCGCGGCGGGGGCCAGCGCGTACTGGGCCGCGCCGCCCGCCGTCGTCACCCCGATCGCCGCCCACCGCTCGCACAGGTTGCCCCGTCCGGCGCGGCAGTAGCGGCACTCGTGGCAGTGCAGGGAAGGGTCGACCGCGACCCGGTCGCCCACCCTCAACTCCGTGACGGCACCGCCCACTTCGGCCACCGTGCCGGCGAACTCGTGGCCCGGCACGACGGGCAGCGTCGGGGCGAACTCGCCCTGGAGGATGTGCAGATCGGTGCCGCACAGACCGCAGGCGGCCACCTCCACGACGACGTCCCGCGGTCCGGGCGTCGGGTCCGGGACCTCGCCGACGACGACCTTGCCGACGGATTCGACGATGGCTGCCTTCATTTCACAGCTCCCAACGACAGGCCCTGGACCAGCTTGTCCTGGGCGGCGAACCCTGCCGCGAGCACCGGCAGGGAGATCACGAGCGACGCGGCGCACACCTTCGCCAGGAACAGGCCCTGGCTGGTGATGAAGCCGGTCAGGAAGACGGGCGCGGTCTGGGCGACGACGCCCGTCAGGACCCGCGCGAAGAGGAGTTCGTTCCAGCTGAAGATGAAGCAGATCAAGGACGTCGCCGCGATGCCGGGGAGCGCGATCGGGGCCACGACGCGGGTCAGTACGGTCGGCAGCCGCGCGCCGTCGATCTGCGCCGCCTCGATCACCGCCACCGGCACCTCCGAGAGGAACGAGTGCATCATCCACACCGCGATCGGCAGGTTCATCGAGGTGTAGAGGATGACCAGGAGCCAGATGTTGTCGAGGAAGTCGGTGTTCTTCGCGAAGAGGTACAGGGGCAGGAGGCCCGCCACCACCGGCAGCATCTTCGTGGAGAGGAAGAAGAACAGGACGTCCGTCCACTTCCGCACCGGCCGGATGGACAGCGCGTACGCCGCCGGGAGCGCGAGGAGCAGCACGCAGAGCGTCGAGACCACCGACGCCACCGTCGAGTTGATGAGCGCGGGCCAGGGACTCGCGCCGCCGCCCGCGCCGAAGAAGTCGCGGTAGCCGTCGAGGGTGAGGGAGGCCGCCCAGGACGGCGGGTTGGTGGCCGCGTCGCTCTCCGAGTGGAAGGACGTCAGCGCCATCCAGGCGACGGGCAGGAAGAAGACGATGCCGGCCAGCCAGGCGACCAGGCCGAGCCCCTTGGTCCTGAAGAAGGTCGAGAGTGTCATCCGCGTGACGCCTCCTCACGGAACAGCGACGAGACGACGCGCAGCGCGAACGTCGCGATGATGATCGAACCGATGACGACCAGGACGCCGGCCGCCGAGGCGAGCCCGTTCTCGTGGGCCTGGTAGAAGGTCTGGTAGACGGTGTACGGGAGGTTGGCGGTGCCCAGACCGCCCGAGGTGAGCGTGAACACGGCGTCGAAGTTCTGCACGATGTAGATCGAGCCGAGCAGGGCGCCGAGTTCGAGATAGCGGCGCAGGTGCGGAAGCGTGAGGTGGCGGAAGATCTGCCAGGGGCCCGCGCCGTCCATCCGGGCCGCCTCGATGAGTTCGGGGGAGCGCGACTGCAGGCCCGCGAGCAGGATCAGCATCATGAACGGGGTCCACTGCCAGATCAGCGAGACCTCCACCGCGAGCAGCGGGGTGTTGGAGATCCAGTCGGGCTGCGGGCCGCCGACGTAGTGCAACAGGCCGTTCAGGAGCCCGTACTCGGGGTTGTACAGGACGTGCTTCCACAGCAGCGCCGCCGCCACCGGAACGACGAGGAACGGGGCGATCAGCAGCGTGCGGACCAGGCCCCGGCCGCGGAACCTCCGGTCGAGCAGCAGGGCGAGCGCGAGCCCGATGACCAGGCTCGCCACGACCACCGCCACCGTCAGGAGGATGGTGGTGAGGACGGACTTGCGCAGGTCGGGGTCGGTGAGGACCTCCGCGTAGTTGCCGAACCAGGTGAACTGCCGGGCGTCCGGGTACAGCGCGTTCCAGTCGAAGAAGGAGATCACCAGCGTGGCCACGAACGGGAGCTGGGTGACCACGATCATGAAGACCAGGGCGGGGAGCAGCGGCGCACGGGTCGCCCAGACGCGCAGCCGGCCGGGTGCGCCCGGACTCTGCGCGGCGCGGGCGCGCGGTACGGAGACGGCGGGGGGAGGGGTGGCTGTGGTCGGTGTCGTCATCGTCCCTCGTACTCCTTCGCGATCTCGGAGGCGAGTGCCTGGGACTTGCGCAGGGCCGAGTCGACGGACTGGCGTCCGGCGACGGCCGCACTGATCTCCTGCGAGACCTTGGTGCCGAGATCGGTGAACTCGGGGATGCCGACGAACTGGATGCCGGGCGCGGGCCGCTTCTGCACGCCTGGGTCGCGCGGCCGGGCGCCCGCGATGGCGGTGCGCGTCTGCTCCTGGAACGCGGCGGCCTCGGCGCGGTACTCGGGGATCTCGTACGTCGAGGCGCGCTTGCCCGCCGGGACGTTCGACCAGCCGATCTTCTCGCCGACGAGGTTCTCGTACCCCTTGCCGGACGCCCAGGAGATGAACTTCCATGCCTTGTCGGGGTTGTGGGACGCCTTCTGCAGGCCCCACGCCCACGTGTAGAGCCAGCCGCTCGACTCCGTCTTCTCGACCGGCGCCGACACGTAGCCGATCTTGCCCTTGACCGGGGACTTGGCAGCCTCCAGCGAACCGGCGGCGGACGTGGCGTCGTACCACATGGCGGTCTTGCCCTGGGTGAGGTTGTTGAGGCACTCGGCGAAGCCGGACTGGGCCGCCCCCGACTCGCCGTGCCTGCGGACCAGGTCCACGTAGAAGCGGGTCGCGTCCTTGAAGCCCTGGTCGTCGAGGCGGGCCGTCCAGTCCTTGTCGAACCAGGTGCCGCCGTAGGTGTTCACGACCGTCGTCAGCGGCGCCATCAGCTCGCCCCAGCCGGGCAGTCCGCGCAGACAGATGCCCTTCATGCCCGGCTCGGCGCCGTCCGCCTTCGCCGCGAGGTCCGCGACCTGCCGCCAGGTCGGGTGCGCGGGCATCGTCAGGCCCTTCTTCGCGAAGACGTCCTTGCGGTACATCAGGAAGGACGACTCGCCGTAGAAGGGTTCGCCGTAGAGCTTGCCGTCCTCGCCGGTGAGCGACTCCCGCATCGGTTCGAGGATGTCCTGCTGGTCGAAGCCGGGGTCCTTCCGCACGTACGGGCCGAGCTCGTGCAGCCAGCCGTTGCGGGCGTAGATCGGTATCTCGTAGTTGGAGAGCGTCGCGACGTCGTACTGGCCCGCCTGGTTGGCGAAGTCCTGGCTGATCTTGTCGCGGACGTCGTTCTCCGGCAGGACGGTGAAGTTGACCTTGATGCCGGTCTCCCGCGTGAAGTAGCGGGCCGTCAGCTTCTGCAACTCCGTCATCTGCGGGTTGTTCACCATCAGGACATTGATGGAGTCGCCGCCCCCGAGCCCGCCGGCGCCGGCCCAGCAGCCGGACAGGAGAGGGGTGAGCAGCGTCCCTGCGGCGGCCGTCGCGAGCAGGGCGCCCGGCGGCCTCCGTCGGCTCTGGGTTCGCATGGATGCTCCTGGACATTTCGTGGGATGGGGGACGAAGCGGTACGCGCGCGGGTGTGCGGAACCGCCGCACGTACCGGGGGAGTTGACGGGGTACGGCCGGTCAGACGCGGATGACCTGCGGGCCCATCAGCGAGTAGCGGTGCGCCTCGGACGCGGGCAGCTGGGTACTCGTCACGATCGTCTCCAGGGCGCCCACCGGCGCGAACCGGCAGAAGCTGACCGCCCCGAACTTGGTGTGCACGCCCGCGAAGACGGTGCGCCGCGACGCCCGGATCGCCTGCGCCTTGACCTCGCTGACCGCCGGGTCGGGAGTGGTCAGGCCGTGGTCGCGGTTGATGCCGTTCGCGCCGATGTAGGCGAGGTCGATGACGAAGCCGGCCAGCATCTTCGTCGTCCAGTGGTCGACGGTGGCGAGCGTGCCCGCGCGCACCCGCCCGCCGAGCAGCAGCACGGTGGTGTGGTCCGCCTCGGCGAGCGCGCCCGCCGTGGCCAGCGACGCGGTGACCACGGTGAGCGGCCGGTCGCGCGGCAGGGCCTCCGCGATCAGCTGCGGCGTGAACCCCTCGTCGACGAAGACCGTCTCGGCGTCGCCGAGCAGGTCGGCGGCCGCCGTGGCGATCCGCCGCTTCTCCGGCACGTGCATCGTCGTGCGGAACGCGAGCGTCGTCTCGAACCCGGCGCTCTCCACCGGATACGCCCCGCCGTGCGTGCGCCGGATCAGACCGTGGTCCTCCAGCGCCCGCAGATCGCGGCGGACGGTCTCCTTGGCGACGCCCAGGTCGGCCGCGAGCTCCGTGACGTCGACCGAACCGGTGCGGCGCGCCGCGCGTACGATCTCCCGCTGTCGTTCCTCGGCGCTCATGCCGCCCGCCTCCCCGGCTCCGCTGCCCGTTCGGGCCCGGAAAGGCCCGCACCGGAAGTTCTACCGGTGGTGGGCGGGGGTGACCAGGTCTGTTGCGGGCCCGATGGCGCCCGTTCCTGCCCGTTCCCGGTGTGCGATGCCCGGCTCGGACCTGCGCGGGAGCGGGGGACCGGGTGGGTTCGGGCGCGGTGGATGCCCGGTCAACAGGGCGCGCGGGCCCGTTTGCCGACCACGTGGGCCGGAGTGGCGGGCCCAGCGGGTGGTCAGCCCGCCGGTCGGGCGGGCGGGGTGCGCGGCGTGATGCGGCGCAGGGCGAGGAGCGTGGCGTCGTCGTGGCGGTGCGGGCCGTCGAGGCGGGCGACCAGACGCCGGGCGTAGTCCAGCAGGTCCTCGCGGCCCGCGCCGGGCGCCGCGTCGGCGAAGCACTCCCGGGCGGCGGCCAGGAAGCGTTCGGTGTCCTCGTCCGGGTCGTGACCGCGGCGCTCGGTCAGTCCGTCCGTGTACAGCAGCACGATGTCGCCGATCTCCAGCGAGAAGGCCGCCGCGCTGTACACGGCACCGGGCAGCACCCCCACCGGCAGCCCGGGACCGCCCGCCGGCAGGGGCAGCTGCGTCGTCCGGCCGGACCGGACCAGGACCGGGACCGGGTGCCCGGCGCACGTCCAGCGCAGCAGGGCGATCTCGGGGTGGTAGCGGGCGATGATCGCGGTCGCCGTGGACTCGATCCCGTCGGCGCAGGCCAACTCGTTGAGCCACTGCGTCAGTTGCTCGACCCGCTGCTCGGTGTACGCGAGCCCGGCCAGCGCGTACCGCAGCTTCGCCATGAGGGTGACCGCCTCCAGGCCGTGGCCGCGCGCGTCCCCCAGCGCGATCAGCAGCCGGTCGCCGGGCAGCCTGCGCGCCTTGTACCAGTCGCCGCCGACCCCGGCCTCGCGGGCGTCCGGACGGTAGACGGCGGCGGCCTCCAGACCGTAGGCGGCCAGCTCGTCCTGGAAGTGCGGCAGCACCGCCTCGCGCAGCGCGTTCGCGACGTCGGCGACGGCCTCGGCGCGCTCCTGCTGGCGGCGGGCCTCGCGTTCGGCGCGTTCGGCGGCGTCCCGGCGGCGGCGCTCCGCGGTCACGTCGACGAGGACGCCGCGCACGGCCCACACCAGGCTGCCGGGGGCGATCCGGATCGGCTCGGCCGTCATCCGGATGACCCGGTCGCCCGCGCCGCGCAGCCGCAGCTCGCAGTCCGTCGTCCGCTTGCGCAGGATGACGTCGTACAACGCCTGGTAGAGGCCGGGGAGGCTCTCGGGCGAGGCCGCGTGGGCCAGGCCGGCCAGTCCGGGCAGCGGAGCGTTCGTGTCGAGGCCGAGGACCTGGCGGAAGCTGCCGGACGGCTCGACGCCGTGATCGCCGAGGTTCCACTCCGCCCAGCAGACCCGGACCAGCTGCTGCGCGGCGGCCGCCATGCGCAGCCGGTGCCCGCGCTCCCAGACGACCAGCACGTGCTCGCCGCACGGGGTGATCTGTACCTGGTCGTTGATCCGTATCGGGCCCGACGGGGTGTCCGCGATCCACTCGATGGTCTCGGGGCCCTGGACGGTGCCCTCGTGGTAGGCGCGGGCGATCATGCCGGGGACCGGGGTGCCGCCGACCGCGGGGAAGTGCTCGTACAGCGACACCGGCGCCGTCCAGGTCGGCGGGACAGAGGGGGCGAGCCGCTCGGTCGCGTAGGCGCGGGCGGCCGCGTTCTGGGTCACGTAGAGGATGTCCTGGATCCGGCCGGCGCCGTCGACCACGGGAGCCAGCAGCAGCGCGGGATTCGGGACGGCGTCGAGGATCTGCTGAGCGGATGGCGGCACCGGGTACTGCGCCGTCGGGGCCGACCGGGTGACCGGCGGGCGGGGGCGGTGCTCCTCGGCGTACGTGCGGACGCGTCGGCGCTGGGCGTCGAGGAGCTCGTGGATCGCCTGGAGGTCGAGGCGGGAGCGGGCGGCTCGCGTCGAGGAGGGGTCCACCATGCGGATCGGGCCTCCAGTGCGCGGGAAGTACGGCCGTGCCGAACATGATCACCGCGATGGCCTGCGGCGGCCAGTGGGGAGCCGCCGACCGGCCCCGTCCGGGTCCGCCCTCGCCGGAGTCACCAGGCCGCCCCCCCCCGGGCCGGGGTCACGCCGCCTTTTCGAGGTTCTGGGGTGGGGTCATGAGGCCCAGGAAGAGGAGGGCCGGGAGGAGGGCGCCGCTGCCCGCGGGGCGGATTCCGTAGTGGCGGGCCGACTCGTCCATGTCGCGCAGCAGGTGGCGGCCGTCGGTGCTGCCGGTGCCGCCCGCGGCCAGCACCGCTGCCGCGTCCCGCTGGATCATGCGCAGGGCGAGCGGGCCGTGCTCGCGCAGCACCCGGTCGTCCTCCAGCCAGGAGATGTACGTGAGCAGCGCGTCGAGCTGGACGGTCTCCTCGGCGACGCCCCGGGACCTGGCCGCGTCGAGCGTGGGCAGCAGGACCTGGGTGAGGCGCAGACAGGCTTCCTTCTCGGCCGTGCTCAGCGGGTAGTCGTGGGCCAGTGCCCCGGTGGGTTCGACCTCCCGGCCGAGGTCGAGGGCGAGGCGGCAGGCGTCGGTCACGCCGTCGGCGCCGTGGGCGCAGCCGGCCACCAGCAGACACAGGACGCGGCTCGCCCGGTCGAGCCCGTCGTCGGACGCCACCTGGGGGACGGCGCCCTGCGCCCGGCGGCAGGCCGCGTCCAGCCGGCCGATGTCCGCACCCGCCTCGGCCGCGTCCAGGAAGGCTTCCCTGAGCAGGTCGCCGGTGCCCGCGAGGGAGCGGAACGCGGCCGATGTGGGCGCGTGCGCCCGGGGGTCGAGCAGCCCCGGTTTCGGCGCCAGGAAGATCTCCTGCGTGATCGCGTCCACGGCCAGGTCCGCCAGCTCCTCGGGAGGCGCCGTGCCGAAGGCGACGGGCGGGTGCGGGGCGGCGGCGGGGCGGGGTGTGGGCGGCATGAAGGGGTCCTGCTTCCGTGTCCGGGTTCCGTCGGGCGTCATGGCTGCCCGGACATGACCGGGCATCTCAGTGATGCCCGGCCGGAATGCCGGAAATCATGACTTAAGTCCCGTACGGCGGAAGCGGGCCGCGAGACCGGCGGTCAGTACGGCCAGATCGGCGGGTCGTTGATGAAACGGCCGCCCATGAAGCGGTGGGCCGGGTTGTCGTCGCTGAGCGGGCCGTGCTCGGCGAGGAGCTTCTCCGCGTACACCTCGGAGTCGTCCTGCGGCGCGTAGCCGAGGGCGCGGGCGCTGGAGAGGTCCCACCAGACGCGGGTGTTGGCGGACGAACCGTAGACGACCGTGTGCCCGACCTTCTCGGCGGACAGGGCCGCGTGGAACAGCCGGGCGCCGTCGGCCGGGCTCATCCACACCGACATCATGCGGACGTCGGTCGGCTCCTTGAAGCAGGACCCGATGCGGACCGACACCGTCTCCACGCCGTGCTCGTCCCAGTAGAACTGGGCGAGGTCCTCGCCGAACGACTTCGACAGGCCGTAGAAGGTGTCGGGGCGGCGCAGCGTCTCCACCGGGACGAGGGGGGCGCCGTCCTCCACGCGCGGGCGCGGGGTGTAGCCGATCGCGTGGTTCGAGGAGGCGAAGACGATCCGCGGGCCCGTGCCGTCCGCGCGCGACGCCGTCTCCTCGCGCACCGCCTCGTACAGCTGGTAGGTGCCCTTGATGTTCGACTCGAGGATCTTGTCGAAGGTGGACTCCAGGGAGATCCCGGCGAGGTGCAGCACGCCGTCCACCCCGCGCACCGCCTCGCGCAGCGCCGCCGTGTCGTTGAGGTCGGCGACGATCGCGTCGGGCGCGTCCTCGACGGGGCGCACGTCGAGCAGGCGCAGGTCGTAGCCGTGCTGCGGCAGCAGGTCCCGCATCAGGGTGCCGAGGCCGCCGGCGGCGCCGGTGAGCAGGATCGTGCGGGGCCCGGGGGGCGTCGGGGTGCCGGGAAGGGCAGACATGCGCGTGGTCTCCGTGTCCGTGAGCTGCATTCACATTCATGGATGCGAGAGGCAACGCTAAGGAGCGGCCGTCCGGCCCGTCAAGAGTCGTGTGAATGCGGCGAGTTCGGACGCTTGACCGCCTCCTGGAGGGCGGCTTACGGTGAGCGCGTTCAGAAATATAGACGCGGATCAGAAACGTGCACATGTTTCAGGCACATGTTCAGGGAGAGCCCGTGACGCCAGCCCCGCTCGCCGCCCGACTCAGCATCCCCCGTGGACCGCTGTTCTT
Organism: Streptomyces longispororuber; assembly: GCF_024448165.1. GTDB lineage: Bacteria > Actinomycetota > Actinomycetes > Streptomycetales > Streptomycetaceae > Streptomyces > Streptomyces longispororuber_A. The sequence goes on along the minus strand of NZ_JAMOLN010000052.1, from coordinate 37,150 downwards.
CCCGGTGACCGCGTACGGACCCGACGGTGCGGTGGACCTCGACACCTACCGCACCCACGTGCGGCGCGGCGTCGAGGCCGGGGCCGCCGCCGTGTTCGCCTGCTGCGGCACCGGCGAGTTCCACGCGCTCGCGCCCGAGGAGTTCGAGGAGTGCGTCGCGGCCGCGGTCGAGGCGACGGACGGCCGGGTGCCCGTCGTCGCGGGCGCCGGGTACGGCACCGCGCTCGCCGTCCAGTACGCGCGCAGGGCCGAACGGGCGGGCGCCGACGGCCTGTTGGCGATGCCGCCCTACCTCGTCGTGGCCGGCCAGGAGGGCCTGCTCCGGCACTACGCGGAGCTGGCCGACGCGACCTCCCTCGACCTCATCGTGTACCAGCGCGACAACGCCGTGTTCACCCCGGAGACCGTCGTCGAGCTCGCCCGCCACCCCAAGGTCCTCGGCCTCAAGGACGGCCTCGGAGACCTGGACCTGATGCAGCGCATCGTCAGCGCCGTACGGTCCGAGGTCCCGGAGGAGTTCCTCTACTTCAACGGCCTGCCCACCGCCGAACTCACCGGGCTCGCCTACCGCGGCATCGGCGTCACCCTCTACTCCTCCGCCGTCTTCGCCTTCGCGCCCGACATCGCCCAGGGCTTCCACAAGGCGCTGAACACGGGCGACGACGCCACCGTGAACCGGCTCCTCGACGGCTTCTACCGGCCCCTCGTCGAACTCCGCAACCAGGGGAAGGGGTACGCGGTCGCGCTCGTGAAGGCCGGGGTACGGTTGCGCGGGCTCGACGTCGGCGAGGTGCGCCCGCCGCTCCAGGAGCCCCGCGAGGAACACGTCAAGCAGCTCGCCGAACTCATCGAGCGCGGGCAGCAGTTGCTGGAAGGAGCCGGTGAGTGAAGACCTCCGCCTTCGTCTACCCCTGGGACGTCGTCGGCGACCCGGACGCCGCCCGCCGCATCGCGGACCTCGGCGTCCAGCAGGTCACGCTCGCCGCCGCCTACCACTCCACCAGGGCTCTCACCCCGCGCCACCCGCACCACCGCATCGTCACCGCCGAACACGCCGCCGTCCTCTACCCGGCCGACGAACAGCGCTGGAAGGGACGGGAGCTGGCGCCGTACGCGGCCGGCGACTGGGCCCCCGGTGACGCCTTCGGCGAAGCCGCCGACGCGCTCGCCGCGGCCGGGCTCGACGTCCACACCTGGGTGGTCCTCGCCCACAACTCCCGCCTGGGCGCCGACCGTCCGGACACCTCCGTCGTCAACGCCTACGGCGACCGCTACCCCTGGGCCCCCTGCATCGCGCAGCCCGCCACCCGCGCCTACCTCGTCGACCTCGCCGCCGAGGCCGCCACGCGGCCCGGCGCACGCGGCACCGAACTGGAGTCGCTCGGCTGGTACGGCCTCGCGCACCTGCACGCCCACGACAAGACGGCCGGGGTCGGCCTCGGCGACGCCGGGCAGTACCTGATGTCGCTCTGCTTCTGCCCGTCCTGCCGCGACGGATACGGCCGACACGGCCTGGACGCCGACGCGTTGGCGCAGTCGGTGCGCACCGCCCTGGAACCCGTGTGGCGCGGCGAGACGCCCGACGGCGGCTGGGACGCCGTCGAGAAACTGCTCGGCGCCGAGACCGCCACCGCGACCCGCGCCTTCCGCGACGCGACCGCCCGCAGCCTCCAGGAGACGGCCGTCGCGGCGGTGCGCGACACGGCCCCGGACGGCTTCCAGGTACTCCTGCACGCCGACCCGGTCTCGTACCACTGCGGCGCCAACGCGGGCGTCGACCCCGCCCACATCCTGGCCGTCGCCGACGGCGTCGTCGTGCCCTGCACCGGCGGCGCGGGACTCCTCGGCCCGTTCGCCGCCCAGGGCAGGGGAGTGGTCGCCGCGAACCTCACCGTCGTCCGCGGCATGGGCGGCAGCCCCGGCACCCTCGCCGCCGACGCGCGCGCCGCCCGCGAGCTGGGCGCCACCGAGCTGCGGCTCTACCACGCGGGTCTCGCCTCGGACGCCGACCTCGACGCCGTCACGGAGGCCCTCGCCGAGCTCTGAGCGGACGGCACCGATGAGTTACGGGCCGCGGGCCGGTCTGCACCGGTGAGATCTCGAACTCACCGGAAGGGTCACCATGAGTGACACGACAGTGGACATCGGCCCGCAGGCCCGCATCGTGGCGCGCCTCGCCCACGGCGTCCGCGAGGAACAGCTCGACCTGCCCACCCCTTGCCCCGCGTACGCGGTGCGCCATCTGCTCGGCCACGTCGCCGGCCTGGCCGTCGCGCTGCGCGCCACCGGACGCAAGGAGGCCGGCGACGCGACCGGCACCGACCCCGGCAGTACCCTGCCCGACCTCGGACCCGACTGGCGCGCCGCGCTGCCCAGAGCGCTCGACGACCTCGCCGAGGCCTGGCAGGACCCGGCCGCCTGGCAGGGCATGACGCGGGCGGGCGGCCTCGACCTGCCCGGCGCCGTCGCCGGGCTCGTCACCGCCGACGAACTGGTCGTGCACGGCTGGGACGTGGCGCGGGCCACCGGCCAGCCGTACGTGCCCGACGAGGCGGCGCTGCGCGCGGCGCAGCAGCTGCTCACACCGGCCGGCGACGGCGACGACGGCCGCGACGGCCTGTTCGGCCCGGTCGTGCCGGTGCCGGACGAGGCCCCGCTCCTCGACCGGGTCATCGGCCTCAGCGGCCGGGACCCGTACTGGAAGCCGTAGCCGGTGTCCCGTTCTCCTGCGCCCCGTTCTCCTGCGCCCCGTTCTCCTGCTCCCTGGGCTCCGTGTGCAGGACCCGGAAGCGGCCGGGCTCCGCCGGGTCGCGGTCGGCGACCTGGACGGGCATCCCGGTGGACTGCCACACGCCGATCCCCGGCGTGCGCGCGAACCGGACCGGGCCGCGCGTGCCCTCGGCCGTGACGTCCGGCCAGGACACACCGGGCGAGCGCAGCGCACCGGCGAGCACGAGGACCGCGTCGTAGCCCTCGAAGGCGACGAAGGAGGGCGCCTCGGCCAGCCGCTCGCGCAGCGCCTTCCCGACGCGCTCGGCGAGGGGTCCCGGGCGCTCGGGGAGGTACCGCAGGAACGGGATGCCCGCCCCGTCCGCGCCCAGCAGCGACACCCACTCGGTGAACTCCGGCTGCCCGGCCGGAGCGCCCAGCAGCATCCCGGTCAGGCGTGCGTCGCCGCGCACCGCCCGCACGACCGGCACCGCCGGGTCCGGATGGCCGGCCAGCAGCAGGAGCGCCGTCGCGCCCAGCCCGGCGAGTTCGTCGCAGACGGCCACGGGGGTGAGCTCGCGCAGGTCGAGCTCGGTGACGCTGCCGCCGTGCTCGGCGAGGCGCCCCCGCAGGATCCGCACGCCCGAGGCCCAGTAGACGCTCGGCTGGGTCGCGACCGCGACATGGCGGTGGCCCGCGCCGGCCAGGAAGTCCGCGTAGACCCGCCAGCCGCGCGACTGCGGCGGGGCGAGCCGTGCCACCCGGTCGGCCGGGCCGTCGGTGAGCGCGTCGAGCACCGCGGACGAGCAGAGGAACGGCACGCCGACGGCTTCGGCGCGGGCGGCGGCGGCCCGGGCGACGACGCTGTGGTACTCGCCGACCAGCGCGGCCACGCCCAGACCGGCCAGCTCGTCCACGGCCGCCGTGGCCCGCCCGGGATCGGCCGCGGTGTCCCGGACCAGCAGCTCGACCGGCCGTCCGCCGATCCCGCCGGCGTCGTTCACCTCGTCCACGGCCAGTTCGAGACCGGCGACCAGGTGCCGGCCAGCCTCGGTCCAGCCGGGCCGGGTGAGGGGGGCGAGGGCGCCGATCAGGAGGGGCTCGTGGGGCGACGGGGGCGTGTTCATCGGGTGCGGTCTCCGGTGTGGGTGTGGGTGTGGGTGTGGTGTAGGTGGTGGTGGGCCGGTGGGGTGCTGCGGCGGGCAGGGGTCAGTCGCGGCCGATGCGCCACGCGTCGAGCCGGAACGCCCGGCCGGTGACCGGCCCCTGCCGGCCGCCCGGCACGATCCAGTACACGCCCTGCCGGGCCGGCCGCAGCGAGTGGAACTCGTGGGTCTCGACGGCCAGTTCGGCGCAGCCGTCGCCGTCCAGGTCGGCGAGGGCCAGCTCGGTGCCGAAGTAGTCCCGCTCGTAGTCCTCGCTCGGCAGGCCGGGCATGCCGACGTCGGTGCGGTCGAAGGTGTACGAGGCGGTCGTCGCGAGCCCGTTGCGCCCGCCCAGGAAGACCGCGACGTTGCCGACCTGGTTCTGCCGGTCCCTGTAGTCGGCGGTGACCAGGTCGTCGCGGCCGTCGCCGTTCACGTCGCCCACCGCCGAGGTGTGGCCCTCGGGCGGCTCGGTCGTGGCGCGGCCGGTGCCGGGGCCAGCGGGGCCGCCGTAGACCACCTTGTCGTCGTGGATCAGGTCGACGCGGCCGTTGCCGCCGAAGTCGGCCGTGCGGTCGACCGCCAGGCCGTCGGCCGGATGGAGGATCGGCTGGCCGCCCTCGTCGCCCTCCGGGTCGTACGGGAGCTGCTTGCCGTGGCCGAGCGCCGCGATCCCGCCGGCCCGCACCACCGAACGGTCCTCGCCCACGCGGTAGTACGACGCGTCGGCGAACACCTTCGGCCAGCCGTCCTCGGTCTCCCTGCCCTCCGCTCGGACCCCCGTGGTGACGAACTCGTCGCGGCCGTCCCCGTCGAAGTCGCCCGCGGTGAGCGAGTCCGTGTAGACCCGGCCGCGCTGGGTGATGTCGATGAACCGGCGCCGGCCGGGACTGCCGTCGGCGTGGTCGAACGGGCCGAACTCGATCGCCGCGCACCGGACTTCGCTCGTCGCGCCCTCGGCCGCTCGGTACGGCCCCGACACCAGGTCGAGGTGCCCGTCGCCGTCGAAGTCACCGATCGCGAGGTGCGGCACCGAGGTGTCGGGCAGCTGGTGACGCTGCCCGCTGACCCCGCCCGCGCCGCCCCACAGGATCTGCTCCTCGTAGTGGTCGAAGTCCCCGTTCCGCTTCGTCCGGTAGGCGGTGAGGAGGATGTCGGCGCGGCCGTCGCCGTCCAGATCGCCGGTGAGGGACGCGACGTGCCCGCCCTGCGTCCCCGGATTGCCGATGATCGGGCCGTCGATGCCCGGGAAGTGGTCGGTGAGCGAGACCTGACGGCCCTCGGGAGCACCGGACGAGGAGCCGAGCAGCAGCGAACGGTTGGGCTCCCAGGCCTCGCCGCGCTTCTTGTTCCAGCCCGTCAGGAGCAGGTCGTGCCGGCCGTCGCCGTCGAAGTCGTCCCGGTTCGGGGCGCGTCGGCGGTCGCCGCCCGTCCGCTCGGGCGCGGGAGCGGGCGACGCGGCCGACGGGGTCGAGCAGCGCCCCGGGGAGGCGGGGCGGGCGCTCTCGGCGTCGCCCGTGCAGGACGCGGCGAGCAGTACGACGGCGCAGGTGAGCGCCGGGACGAGTCCCCGGCGACGGGGTGCGGTACGGGCCATGGACGCAATCTCCGCACATGAGGGCCGCGTTGTGCTCACGGGACGGTAACCATCGGGTCACGCGGGACAGGACAGTGCAGGTCGTACGGGTGTGACCGTCAACGGGCCACCGTAGTACGGGACTTCTTTTGCCAGAAGCGTTGACGAAACATGCCCGTGCTTCTAGCTTCAACGCGTCGTACTTCGTACGTCATATATGAGACGCGATACGCGGTACGTGAGATACGCCGTACGAGACATGCCGTACGAGGCATGTCGTACGGGATACGCCAGACATCAGACGCGAGTACCACCAGCACGAGCACCACCCCCCGTGCGAGACCGCGACACCGAGAGGCGCGCATGACCTCTGTGCCCATCCCGATCCCCTCCCGCACCCAGTACGTCCTGGAGGGCATCAAGAGCCGCATCCTCACCGGGCAGTTGAGCCCCGGCCAGGCCCTGGTCGAGACCGACCTCGCCGCGCAGTTCGGGGTCTCCAAGACGCCGGTGCGCGAGGCGCTCAAGACCCTGGCCGGGACCGGACTCGTCGTGATGAGCCAGTACAAGGGCGTCACGGTGCGGATGGTGGACGCGGACATGGCCCGCGAGGTCTACGACGTGCGCCTGCTGCTCGAACCGGAGGCACTGCGCCGCACCGTGCAGCGCCGCGCCTCCCTCGACGAGGCCAGGTCCGCCCTCGAACGGTCCGACACCGCGACCGACACCGCCCAACGCTCCCTGGCCAACCGGGAGTTCCACCGCGCCCTGTACGTCCCGTGCGGCAACCCGCTGCTCGGCCGGATGCTCGATGAGGTCCGCGACCAGGCCGCCCTGGTCTCCGCCGTGGCCTGGGCCGCCGACCCGTCGTGGGAGCGGGAGGCGACCGAGCACCGGGAGATCCTGGAGCTCGCGCTGGCCGGGGACGCGCAGGGCGCCTCGCGCGCGCTGCGCGACCACATCGCGTCGTTCGTCCAGCGGGCCTTCCCCGAGGCCCGCGAAGAAGAGGGTGAGCAGCACTCATGACCGTGCCGACCGACGCGACGCCGAGCACGCCCACGCCGTACGCGTTCGAGACCCAGCGGGCCGCGCTCGCCGACGTCGTCGCGATCCCGGTGACCCCGTTCGCCGAGGACGGATCCATCGACGACGCGACCTTCAGGTCCCTGCTGCGACGCCTGCTCGACGGCGGGGTGCGCATCCTCACCCCGAACGGCAACACCGGCGAGTTCTACGCCCTCGCCCCCGAGGAGCGCCGCCTGGTCACCGAGTCGACGCTCGACGAGGCAGGAGGGCGGGCCGCGATCCTGGTCGGTGTCGGACATGACCTGCCCACCGCGATCGACGCCGCCCGCCACGCCCGCGAGCACGGCGCCCACATGGTGATGGTGCACCAGCCCGTGCACCCGTACGTCTCCGCCGCCGGCTGGGTCGACTACCACCGGGCCATCGCGGACGCCGTGCCCGAACTGGGCGTCGTCCCCTACATCAAGAACGCCTCGCTGCCCGGGGAGCGGCTCGCCGAGCTCGGCGCGGCCTGCCCGAACGTGATCGGCGTGAAGTACGCCGTGCCGGACGCCGCACGCTTCGCGGGCTTCGCCCGGGACGCCGGCCTCGACCGGTTCGTGTGGGTCGCCGGGCTCGCCGAGCCGTACGCGCCCACCTACTTCTCGGCGGGCGCCACCGGCTTCACCTCCGGGCTCGTGAACGTCGCGCCGGGCATCTCGCTGTCCATGATCGAAGCGCTTCGATCCGGTGACTATCCGGCGGCCATGAAGGTCTGGGAACAGATCCGCCGCTTCGAGGAACTGCGCGGCGCCGACGCCTCCGCCAACAACGTCTCCGTCGTCAAGGAGGCCCTCGCCGCGCTCGGCCTGTGCCGCCGCGAGGTCCGCCCGCCCAGCCGCGAACTGCCCGAGCCGGAGCGCGCCGAGGTCGCCGACATCGCGGCGGGGTGGTCCATATGAGCGCCGCCGCCAGAGCCCGCCTCGCCCCCGAGGAGCTCCGCTCCCACCAGTGGTACGGCACCGAGGGCGCCCTGCGCACCTGGTCCCACAACGCCCGTATGCGGCAGCTCGGTTACGAGGCCGAGGAGTACCGGGGCCGCCCGGTGATCGCCGTCCTGAACACCTGGTCCGACATCAACCCCTGCCACGTCCATCTGCGCGAGCGCGCCGAGGCGGTCAAGCGGGGCGTGTGGCAGGCGGGCGGCTTCCCGCTCGAATTCCCCGTCTCCACGCTCTCGGAGACGTACCAGAAGCCGACCCCGATGCTCTACCGCAACCTCCTCGCCATGGAGACCGAGGAGCTGCTCCGCTCCTACCCGGTCGACGCGGCGGTGCTGCTCGGCGGCTGCGACAAGTCGACGCCCGCGCTGCTCATGGGGGCGACCTCCGCCGACGTCCCGTCCCTCTTCGTGCCCGCCGGACCGATGCTGCCGGGCCACTGGCGCGGCGAGACGCTCGGCTCCGGCACCGACATGTGGAAGTACTGGGACGAGCACCGCGCGGGCAACCTCACCGACTGCGAACTCCGCGAGCTCCAGGGCGGGTTGGCGCGCTCGCCCGGCCACTGCATGACCATGGGGACCGCCTCCACCATGACCGCGGCGGCCGAGACGCTCGGGATGACGCTGCCCGGCGCCTCGTCGATCCCCGCGGTCGACTCCGCGCACGAGCGGATGGCCGCCGCCTCCGGACGCCGCGCCGTCGAGCTGGCCTGGACCGCGCTCCGTCCTTCCGAGATCCTCACGGCCGACGCGTTCGAGGACGCCGTCACCACGGTTCTCGGACTCGGCGGCTCCACCAACGCCGTGATCCATCTGATCGCCATGGCCGGACGGGCCGGGATCTCCCTGACCCTCGACGACTTCGACCGCGTCGCACGCACCGTTCCCGTGCTCGCGAACGTGCGGCCCGGCGGACAGACGTACCTGATGGAGGACTTCCACTTCGCCGGCGGCCTGCCCGCGTTCCTCTCCCGGATCACCGACCTGCTGCACCTCGAACGGCCCACGGTCAACGGGACGCTGGGGGCGCAGCTGGCGGGCGCCGTCGTCCACGACGACGACGTCATCCGCCCCCGCGACAACCCGGTGGCCGCCGAGGGCGGGGTCGCCGTCCTGCGCGGCAACCTCTGCCCCGACGGCGCCGTCATCAAGCACATCTCCGCCGAGCCCCACCTGCTGAAGCACACCGGCCGGGCCGTCGTATTCGACGACTACAAGACCATGCAACGCACCATAAACGACCAGGAGTTGGGCATCACCGCGGACAGCGTCCTGGTGCTCAGGAACTCCGGCCCCAAGGGCGGCCCCGGGATGCCCGAGTACGGCATGCTGCCGATCCCCGACCACCTCCTCAAGCAGGGCGTACGGGACATGGTGCGGATCTCCGACGCCCGGATGAGCGGCACCAGTTACGGCGCGTGCGTGCTGCACGTCGCCCCCGAGTCGTACGTCGGCGGGCCCCTCGCCCTGGTCCGCACCGGCGACCTGATCACCCTCGACGTCGCCGCCCGCACCCTCCGGCTCGACGTGCCGGACGACGAGCTGGCCCGCAGGCAGGGCGAGTGGAGCGCGCCGGCCGAGCGCTACGAGCGCGGATACGGGGCGCTCTACAACGAGCAGATCACCCAGGCCGACACCGGCTGCGACTTCGCCTTCCTGGCCAGGCCGGGCAAGGTACCGGACCCGTACGCGAGCTGAACGCGCGGCGGGTGGGGCGCGGGCCGCCGCCTCCCCGGACCGCCGCCCCCGCTCCTGGTCGACATCTCGAACTACGTCTGCGAAGCGCTTCGAGCTGAACGTTGGTGAAGCGCTTCACCTGCACCACATCTGAGCCACCGAGAACGGAGTCCCGTCATGGCCCAAGCCGCAGCCGTGGCCAAGAGCCCGCCGTCCCGGCGCCGCAGGTCAGCCACCCCGCGCAGGCTGCCCTACCTGCTGATCGCGCCCGCCGGGCTGCTGATGCTTGGCTTCATCGCGTACCCCGTCATCAGCGTCTTCTACTACAGCCTGCAGCACTACAACCCCACCAAGCCCTGGCGCAACGGCTTCGCGGGCCTCGACAACTTCGTCACCGCGTTCACCGATGACCCCGACTTCTGGAGCACGCTCGGCTTCAGCCTCCAGTGGGTCGTCGTCCAGGTCGTCCTCCAGCTGCTGCTCGGCCTCGGGCTCGCGCTCGTCGTCAACCAGACCTTCGTCGGCCGCGGGATGGCCCGCGCCCTCGTCTTCTCCCCGTGGGCCGTCTCCGGCGTGCTCACCTCGGCCGTCTGGATGCTGCTCTACAACTCCCAGACCGGCCTCACCCGCTACCTCGCCGACGCCGGCATCGGCAGCTACGGCACCTCGTGGCTGTCCGACACCGCGACCGTCTTCCCGGCCGTCGTCACCGCCGAACTCTGGCGCGGCGTCCCCTTCTTCGCGATCCTCATCCTCGCCGACCTGCAGTCCGTCCCGAAGGACCTCTACGAGGCCGCCGAGGTCGACGGAGCGAGCCGGCTGCGGCAGTTCCTCCACATCACCCTGCCGCACCTCAAGGACGCGATCATCCTGTCCACGCTGCTGCGGGCGGTCTGGGAGTTCAACAACGTCGACCTCCTCTACACCCTCACCGGCGGCGGACCCGCGGGCGAGACGACCACCCTGCCGCTGCGCATCGCCTCCATCGCCGTCGACTCCCACGACTTCGGCTACGCGTCCGCGCTGACCTCCATCGCCTTCGTGATCCTCCTCTTCTGCTCGATGCTCTATCTCCGCCTGAGCAAGTTCGGGGGCGACGCCAAGTGACCGTCAAGGAAGCCCGTTCGACCGACCTGGCGGGCACCACCGCACCCGCGTCCGCGCCCGGACGGCACCGCGCCGTCCCCGCCCCGCCCCAGAAGGGCCGCGCCTGGGACGACGTACCGCGCTGGCAGATCTACGTCCCGCTCGGCGTGTACCTCCTGTTCACCCTCGTCCCCTTCTACTGGATGCTGCTCTTCGCGTTCCGGCCCGCGGGCTCGACCTCGCTCGTGCCGTGGCCGCTCACCCTCGAACACTTCGACAAGGTGTGGAACGAGCGGGCCTTCGCGACCTTCTTCCAGAACAGCCTGCTCGTCGGCGTCGCCTCGATGCTCATGACGACCGTCGTCGCCCTGGCCGGCGGCTACGCGCTCGCCCGCTTCAACTTCCGCGTCAAGCAGGGCTTCATGCTGGCGCTGCTGTGCTCGCAGTTCATCCCGGGCGCGCTGATGCTGGTGCCGCTGTTCGAGATCTTCGCCAACCTGCGGATGATCAACTCGCTCGGCAGCGTCATCATCGCCGAGACCGTGTTCCAGCTGCCGCTCACGATGATCCTCATCAGCGGGTTCATCAAGAACGTGCCGATGTCCCTGGAGGAGGCCGCCTGGGTCGACGGCTGCGGACGCTTCCGCGCCTTCTGCGCCGTCGTGCTCCCGCTGCTGCGGCCCGGCCTGATCGCGGTCGGCTCCTTCGCCTTCGTGCACAGCTGGAACCACTTCCTGTTCGCCCTGATGTTCCTCTCCGACCAGGGCAAGCAGACGATCCCGGTCGGCCTCGCGACCCTCATGGGCGCCGACTCCGTCGACCTCGGCGCGCTCGCCGCCGGCGGCGTCGTCGCGGCCCTGCCCGTCGTGATCGTCTTCGCCTTCATCCAGAAGTGGCTCGTCACGGGCTTCAGCGCCGGGGCGGTGAAGGGATGAGTACCACGCGCGTACGGGAGCCGGTCCCCGTCGTCCTCGCCGGCGCCCGCGGCCACGGCCGCTGGCACCTGGCGAACATCCGCCGCTTCACCGGCACGGGCCGGGTCAGGCTCGCCGGGGTCTGCGAGCTGAAGCCGCTGGACGCCGACGAACTCGCCGGGTTCGAAGGAGTCGCCCAGGACGCCGACTTCGGGGCGCTGCTCGACTCGACGGGCGCACGCGTCGCGATCGTCTGCACCCCCATCCCCACACACACCGACCTGGCGCTCGTCGCCGCCCGCCGGGGCGTGCACCTGCTCCTGGAGAAGCCGCCCGCGCCCTCGTACGCCGCGTACGAGCGGATGGCGCACGGCGTCGCCGCCGCCGGCATCGCCTGCCAGGTCGGATTCCAGTCCCTCGGCTCGCACGCCGTGGCCCGCATCCGCGACCTGGTGTCCGACGGCCTGATCGGCGACCCCCTCGGCATCGGCGCCGCAGGCGCCTGGGCCCGCGACGAGGCGTACTTCCGCCGCGCGCCGTGGGCCGGACGCCGCCGCTACGACGACGGCACCGACGTCGTCGACGGCGTCCTCACCAACCCCCTCGCCCACGCCGTCGCCACCGCCCTCGCCCTCGACGGGGCCACCGGCGGCGACGACCTCGCCGACATCCGCACGGAACTCTTCCGCGCCAACGACATCGAGGCCGACGACACCTCGTACGTCGGGATCACCACCCGGCACGGCTCCCGCGTCACCGTCGCCGCGACCCTGTGCGCGGAGCGTCCCGACGAGCCGTACGTCATCGTGCACGGCAGCCGGGGCCGGATCACCTTCTGGTACAAGCAGGACCGCGTCCTCGTGCAGCGCGCCGGACACGGACCCGAGGAGACCGTGCACGCGCGCACGGACCTCCTGGAGAACCTGGTCGACCACCTCACCACCGGCGGCGCCACCGAACTCCTCGTCACCCCCGCCGCGACGGGCGCCTTCATGCGGGTCGTCGAGGCGATCCGCCGCGCGCCCGAGCCGGGCGCCCTGCCCGCCGAGGCGTGGACCGCCGTGCCCGGCGAGCGGGGCGGCGCCGACCGCCGCGTCGTGCCCGGCGTCGACGGACTCGTCGCCGCCAGCGCCGACACCCTCACCGGCTACGCCGGGCTCGGAGCGTTCTGGGCCAGGCAAGGACTGGAGGCCGCACCGTGAACCGACTCGCCACCGCCCCCCTGACCCTGACCTGCGCGGGCCGCCCCGTCGCCCGCTACGAGACCCGCCCCGACCTCCCGGCCCGCCTCGCGCCGCGCCCCTACCTGCACCCGGTCACCACGCTGGCCGGCACCCGGGTCACCGAGTCCGCCCCGGCCGACCACGCCCACCACCTGGGCGTGAGCGTCGCCGTCCCCGACGTCGCCGGACGCAACTTCTGGGGCGGCCGCACCTACGTACGCGGCCGGGGCCCCACCGAGCTCGACAACCACGGCGAGCAGCGGCACGTCGAGTTCAAGCTGAGCGACCCCGACGGCTTCGTCGAGGACCTCCAGTGGCGGGCCGACAGCGGCGTCCTGCTGCGCGAGCGGCGCACCGTCGCCGTCACCCGGCTCGGCGACGACGCGTGGGCGCTCGACCTCACCTTCGCGCTCACCAACCCGGCCGCCGAGGACCTGACCATCGGCAGCCCCGCCACCAACGGCCGCCCCGGCGCCGCCTACGGAGGCTTCTTCTGGCGCGCCCCCAAGGAGCCGGCCGCGCCCGCCGTGTTCACCGCCACGGCCGACGGCGAGCCCGCCGTGCACGGCCGCCCGGCCGACTGGCTGGCGCTCGCCGGCGACGGCTGGACCCTGGTGTTCGCCGGCGCCACCGCCGAGACCCGCCGCGACCCCTGGTTCGTGCGCACCGGCGAGTACCCGGGCGTCGGCTCCTCGCTCGCCCGCGACGCGCGCCTCGCGATCCCCGCGGGCGGCACCGCCGTCCGCCGGGTCGTCACCGTCGTCGCCGACGGCCGCCTCGACCGGCAGCGCGCCGCGAGCCTGGTCCGCAAGGCGGTGGCCGCATGAGCGCCGCACCGCGCACCGGCGACCTGGGCGACGGCACCTACCGCAACCCGGTGCTCGCCGCCGACTGGTCCGACCCCGACGTGGTCCGCGTCGGCGACGACTTCTACCTGACCGCGTCCAGCTTCGGCCGCGCACCGGGACTGCCCCTGCTGCACTCCCGGGACCTGGTCAACTGGACCCTCGTCGGGCACGCCCTCGACCGCCTCGAACCCGCCGAGGCGTTCGCCGCACCGCGGCACGACTGCGGCGTGTGGGCGCCGTCGATCCGGCACCACGACGGCCGCTTCTGGATCTTCTGGGGCGACCCCGACCACGGCATCCACCAGATCAACGCACCCTCGATCAGGGGGCCCTGGACGAAGCCGCACCTCGTCAAGGCGGGCAAGGGGCTCATCGACGCCTGCCCGCTGTGGGACGAGGAGAGCGGCGAGGCGTTCCTCGTGCACGCCTACGCCAAGTCGCGCGCCGGCATCAAGAACCGGCTCACCGGCCACCGGATGAGCCGCGACGGCCGCGAACTCCTCGACGAGGGACGGGTGGTGATCGACGGGGACCGGATTCCCGGCTGGTTCACCGTCGAGGGCCCCAAGGCGTACCGGCACGACGGCTGGTACTGGATCCTCGCCCCGGCCGGGAGCGTGGAGAGCGGCTGGCAGGGCGCCTTCCGCTCCCGTGACTTCTTCGGCCCGTACGAGGAGCGCGTCGTGCTCGAACAGGGCGACACCGCCGTCAACGGACCCCACCAGGGCGGCTGGGTGCGCACCGCGGCGGGGGAGGACTGGTTCCTGCACTTCCAGCAGCGCGGCCCGTACGGGCGCGTGGTGCACCTGCAGCCGATGCGCTGGGACGACTCCGGCTGGCCCGTGCTCGGCGCGGACGGCACCCCCGGCACCCCCGGCACCCCCGTCCTCGTCCACCGCAAGCCCGCGCTGCCGCCGCAGCCCGCCGCCGCGCCCGCCACGGACGACGACTTCCCCGGCGGCCGGTACGGACGGCAGTGGCAGTGGACCGCCAACCACCGTGACGGGTGGGCGAGTTCGCACGCCGGGGACGGACTCCGGCTGGCCTGCGTACGCTCCGCCGACGGGGTGCGCGACCTGCGCCGCGTCCCGCACCTGCTGACCCAGCGGCTGCCGCTGCTGCCGTCGCGGGTCGAGGTCGACCTCCAGCTCACCAGCACGACGCCCGGGGCCAGGGCGGGACTCGTGGTGCTCGGCGACGCCTACTCCTGGATCGGGCTGGAACGCGGCACGGACGGCGCCGCGCACGTCGTGCACCGGTTCGCCGAGTCCGTCGCCGACCAGGAGCGGGACGCCGCGCACCCGCGCCGGGCGCCCGACGGGACGGCCCGGCTGCGCGTGGACATCGCCGACGGGGCGCGCTGCCGCCTCTCCGTCGACACGGGCGACGGGTTCCGGCCCTCCGGCCAGGTGTTCGCCGCGCTGCCGTGGCGCTGGGTCGGGGCCCTGCTCGGCCTGTTCGCCGCAGCACCGGCCGGGACCGGCCCCACCGGCCCCAGCGGCACGGGACCGGCCGGGACCGCCCTGTTCACGCACTTCCGGATCACCGACAACTGACCTTCCCCGTACGCCTGTTGGGAGCCGCGACGATGCACCTCCACCGCAACGAGCGCCACCGGACCCGAGCCGCCCTCGCGGCCCTCGCCGCCACCCTCGGACTCACCACCCTGAGCCCGTCGGCGCAGGCGGCACCGCCCGACCGCTTCGCCGCCACGGCCCACGGCTTCGCCTCCCTCGCCGGCGGCACCACCGGCGGGGCGGGCGGCCGGGTCGTCACCGTCACCACCCAGGCCGACCTGGAGAAGTACGCGGCCGCCGAGGAGCCCTACGTCATCCGCGTCGCCGCCACGATCACGGCCGAGCCGTTCGGCGCGAACGTGGTCGTCGCCTCCGACAAGACGATCGTCGGCGTCGGCACACGGGGCGAACTCGTCCAGGGCGAACTCCACCTGAACCCCGGCACCAGCAACGTCATCATCCGCAACCTCACGATCCGCGACTCCGCGATCGAGGGCAACTGGGACTGCAAGGACACCGACTTCGACGGCATCCAGATGGACACCGCCGACCACGTGTGGATCGACCACAACCGGTTCTCGAACATCTGCGACGGCCAGCTCGACATCCGCAAGGACAGCGACTACGTCACCGTCTCCTACAACCGGTTCGAGAACAACAACAAGACGTTCGGCATCGGCTGGACCACCAACGTCATCACCAAGATCACCATCGACCACAACTGGTTCACCGGCACCAAGCAGCGCAACCCGTCCGCCGACAACTGCCGGTACGCGCACCTCTACAACAACTACCTGACCGCCCAGAACGACCCCGGTGACCCCGTATGGACGTACGGCAACTGGTCCCGCGGCCGCACCGAGATGGTCATCGAGAACAGCTACTACGACAGCGTCCAGCACCCCTACCAGGCCGACGCCACGGCCGAACTGGTGCAGCGCGGCTCGATCCTCAAGAACACCACGGGCCGCACCGACGCCTGGGGCGACGCCTTCGACCCGCGCGCCCAGTACCGCTACCACCTGGACCCGGCCGCCGCCGTGCCCGCCCTGGTGAAGAAGTTCTCCGGCCCCCAGGCCTCCTTGAGAAACCCCTAGTCGGATCCAGCAGAAGAGACCGGAAGAAGAGAGCCGAACATGAACATCCGTACGCGCAGAGGCGCGCTCCGCACCGGCACCGCCCTCGCCCTGACCACCGTCCTCGCGTTCACCGCCACCGCCTGCGGCGACGACGGCAGCAGCGGTGGCGGCGGCAAGGGCGACGAGGGTTCGGGCAAGGGCGAGATCACCTTCTGGGACAACAACACGGCGGTGCGCCGGGATGTCTGGATGGAGATCATCAAGGACTTCGAGAAGAAGTACCCGGACATCAAGGTCAAGTACGTCGGCATCCCCGCCGAGAACGTGCAGTCCAAGTACGACACCGCCATCCAGGGCGGCGGCCTGCCCGACGTCGGCGGCGTGGGCACCGCGATGCTCGCCGGCATCGCCGCGCAGCAGGCCCTCGAACCGCTCGACGACCGCCTCGCCACCAGCTCCCTCAACGGCAAGCTCAACAACGCCTTCCTGGAGTCGGTGAAGGCGGCGGGCGGCTCGGGATCCGACCTGTACACGGTGCCGACCTCGGCCAACAACGGCGTCCTGTACTACCGCACCGACCTCTTCGAGAAGGCGGGCCTGGACGCCCCCGAGACCTGGACCGCGTTCTTCGACGCGGCCACCAAGCTCACCGCCACCGGCAAGAACGAGTTCGGCTACACCATCCGCGGCGGCGAGGGCTCCATCGCCCAGGCGCTCGACGTGATGTACGGCCAGAGCGGCATCACCTCGTTCTGGGACGCCGACAACACCAAGACGACGGTCAACGACCCCAAGAACGTCGCGGCGCTGCAGAAGTACGCCGGCCTGTACAAGAAGGCGACGCCGTCCGCCGACGTCAACAACGACTTCACCAAGATGGTCTCGCAGTTCGACAACGGCAAGATCGGCATGCTCAGCCACAACCTGGGCTCCTACGGCGACCACGTGAAGGCGTTCGGCGACAAGTTCCGCGGCCTGCCCAACCCGACCGGCGACAACGGCACCCGCGTGCAGGTCTCCAACCCGGTCGACGGACTCGGCCTGTTCAAGGCGAGCAAGAACAAGAAGGCCGCCTGGCAGTTCATCGAGTTCGCCGCCTCGCACGCGGAGAACAGCAAGTGGAACGAGTCGGCCAAGCAGATCCCGGCCAACACCGAGGCGGCCAAGGACGACTGGGTCCAGAAGTCCGAGCCGACCAAGCTCGCCGCCGCGGCCCTGGAGTCCGGCTCCACCAAGATCGTGCAGCTGCCGTACTACCTGCCCGACTGGAACACCATCTCCAAGGCCGACAACGAGGACGACTTCCAGAAGGTGCTCCTCGGCAAGCAGACCGCCAAGCAGTTCCTCGACACCCTCGCCGAGCAGCTGAACAAGGCGCAGGCGGAGTGGAAGGAACAGGCCAACTAGCCCGTTCCCCTGCCCTCGCCCGCTCGACCGGGCCGGCCGCGGGATGCCTCACGTCGCGCCGCTCCCGCCGCCGGCCCCCTCACGAAAGGACGGCACGCCGTCGTGTCGACCACTCGAAGAACCACGCTGGCCGCGCTCGCGGCCCTGCCCCTGGCGGCGGCGCTCGCGTCCCCGGCCGCCGCCGGGACCGCCCCGGGGCGCCGCACCCTGTTCATCGCGGGCGACTCCACCGCCGCCCAGAAGTACGCCGACGCCAAGCCCGAGACCGGCTGGGGCACGGCCCTGCCGCTCTTCCTCGCCGACCGCATCGAGGTCGCCAACCACGCCGTCAACGGCCGCAGTTCGAAGAGCTTCGTCGACGAGGGCCGCCTCGACGCCGTCCTCGCCGCGATCCGCCCCGGCGACTTCCTGCTCGTCCAGTTCGCGCACAACGACGAGAAGAGCGCCGACCCCACGCGCTACACGGAGCCCTGGTCGACGTACCAGCAGTATCTGAAGCTGTACCTCGACGGGGCCCGCGCCAAGGGTGCGCGCCCGGTGCTCGCGACCTCCGTCGAGCGCCGGAAGTTCGACGCGAGCGGCACCGCCCTGCCCACGCACGGCGACTACCCGGCGGCGATGCGGGCCCTGGCGAAGGAGGAGGGCGTCGCCCTGCTCGACGTCGAGGCGCTCTCCCTCGCGCTGTGGCAGGAGCTCGGCGCCGAGCAGACGAAGGTCTACTTCAACTGGACCGCGACGGAGCAGGACAACACCCACTTCAACCCGCCCGGCGCCATCGCCGTGGCCCGCCTCGCCGCCCGCGAGCTGCTGCGCGCCCGGGTCCTGCCGGCCCGCGACGTGCGCCGGCTCGGCCGCGAGATCGACGAGCTGGCACAGGTATGGCAGTCCCGGCTGACCTGGCTGCCCGGTACGACACCCGCCTGATCCCCTTCCGTTCCTTGTGAGTTCACCCCGCTTGAGGAGCCGCACAGTGCGTACACAGATATGTCATGGGCGTGTCATAGCCGGGATCGTCGGATGCACCGCCCTGGTGCTCGCCGTCACCGGTACCGGCGCCGCCCAGGCCCACGGCCGCGACCTCGCCCGCCAGGTGCTGCCCGCCGGCGACGGCTGGGCCGCCGAGGGCACCGGCACCACCGGCGGCGCCGCCGCCGCGCCCGACCGCGTCCACACCGTCACCACCTGGGACGGGTTCCGGGCCGCCCTCGCCCAGGACGGCACCGCGCCGCGCATCATCAAGATCAAGGGCACCCTCGACGCGGACGGCGCCACCTGCGACGACTTCGCCGTCGACGGCTACGACTTCGACCAGTACCTCGCCGACTACGACCCGGCCGTCTGGGGCCGCGACACCGACCTGGAGGAGCAGAAGCAGACCCCCGGCACCCAGGAGTACCTGCGCAACCTGTCCGCCGCGCGCCAGGCCGCGGCCATCAAGGCGGACGTCCCCGCCAACACCACCATCATCGGCGTCGGCAAGAACCCCGGGATCGTCGGCGGCAGCCTCCAGATCGGCGGCGTCGACAACGTCATCGTGCGCGGCCTCACCCTGGAGTCCCCGCTCGACTGCTTCCCGCAGTGGGACCCCACCGACACCGCCGACGGCAACTGGAACTCCGAGTACGACTCGGCCGTCGTCAACGGCTCCACGCACGTGTGGATGGACCACAACACGTTCACCGACGGTGCCCACCCCGACTCGACGCTGCCCAGCTACTACGGCCGGATCTTCCAGCAGCACGACGGCGAACTCGACGTCGTCAAGGGCGCCGACCACGTGACCGCCTCCTGGAACGTCTTCGCCGACCACGACAAGACGATCCTCGTCGGCAACAGCGACAACGCGGCGACCACCGCCATCGACCGCGGACACCTCAAGGTCACGTTCCACCACAACCTGTTCAGGAACCTGGTCGAGCGCGCGCCGCGCGTCCGCTTCGGGCAGGTCGACTCGTACAACAACCACTTCGTGGGCGACGGCGACTTCAGCTACTCGTTCGGCGTCGGCAAGGAGTCGCAGATCGTCGCCGAGCACAACGCGTTCACGCTGGCCGCGGGGGTGAGCCCGGCGAAGATCCTGAAGAAGTGGTCCGAGGCGCCGATCACCGCGGACGGGAACCTCGTGAACGGCAAGCCGGTCGATCTCGTCGCCGTCCACAACGCCGAGATCCCCGAGGAGACGCTCGCCTCCGGCGCGGGCTGGACCCCGGTCCTGCGCGGCCACGTCGACCCGGCGAAGGCGGTGCCGCGGATCGTGTCCGGGGGAGCCGGAGCCCAAGCGCTCCGCTGAGTTCGCCGCGTCCCTGAAAGCCCGACTGCGTGGGGGCTACTCGCGCAGTTCCCCGCGCCCCTGAGAGGCGCACTTCGTGCGGCCTCTCAGGGGCGCCCGATGGAGCTGCGGCGCAGCCGCCTGCTCCAGGGGCGCGGGGAACTGCGCGACCAGCCCCCACGCACCCGCACCCGCCCACCACACCGACCCGGCCCCGAAGGAGCACGCCATGAACCCGAACCCGCCCCACCGCTCCCCGACCCGGAGAGGGTTCCTCGGAGGGAGTGCCGCCCTCGCCCTCGCCGGCCTCGGCACGACCCCCGCCACGGCCGCCGACAGAAGGAACCGCCCGTTCGGCCGCTACGGATCGCCGAAGGCCCGCCTCACCGAGCGGACGCTCTACGTCGACGCGGCCGGCGCCGGCGACTTCACCACCGTGCAGGCCGCCGCGAACGCCGCGACCGGCGAAGGACACACCCTCGTCATCGCCCCGGGCACCTACCGGGAGACCGTCTCCGCCCCCGCCACCGCCACCGGCGCGACCTGGATCGGCGCCTCCGACGACCCCCGCGACACCGTCGTGGTGTACGACAACGCCGCCGGTACCCCGAAGCCCGACGGATCCGGGACCTACGGCACGACCGGCTCGGCCACCGTCACCCTGCGCGCCGACGGCTTCACCGCGCACGCGCTCACCTTCGCCAACGACTGGCTGCGCGCCGACCACCCCGGCATCGCCGGCACCCAGGCCGTCGCGCTCAAGGTGCAGGGCGACCGCTCGGCGTTCTTCCGGTGCCGCTTCCTCGGCCACCAGGACACCCTGTACGCCGACTCGACGTCCCTGACCGCCTTCGCCCGCCAGTACTTCCGCGACTGCCATGTCGAGGGCGACGTCGACTTCGTCTTCGGCCGGGCCACCGCCGTCCTCGACCGCTGCCACTTCCGGACCCTGGCCAGGACCGACCTCGCCGGCCCGCCCCACGGCTTCGTGTTCGCGCCCTCGACCGCCGGCGCCAACCCGCGCGGCTATCTGGTCACCCGCAGCCGCGTCACCTCCACCGCCCCGGACGCCTTCTACAAGCTGGCCCGCCCCTGGGTGCCCAGCTCCGACACCACCGCCCGGCCCGCGCTCGTCGTCCGCGACACCCACCTCGGCGCCGGCATCGACGCGGTCTCCCCCTACGCCACCATGTCCGCCGGCTTCCCGTGGCAGGACCAGCGCTTCGCCGAGTACCGGAACACCGGCCCGGGCGCCGCGATCACCGTCCCCGCGAACCGGCCCCAGCTCACCGCCGCCCAGGCCGCCGAGCACACCCGCGCGACGTACCTGGGGGAGTGGCGGCCCCATGCGTGAGGCGACCGGGCGCCGCCGCCTCGGGGCGGGAGCCGACGCCGCGGAACACCTCGACCTCTTCGCCGCCCCCGTGCAGGACGCGGTCCTCGCCCGGCTGGACGACGTCCTGTAGGGCCACCCGTCCGTACCCCCCACCGACGAAAGGACCCGCACGTCATGTTTCGTCGAACCATCCCCGCCGCCCTCGCGGCCGTCGCCGCGACCCTCCTGCTGCCCGCCGCCGCCCCGGCACCCGCATCCGAACCCGTCCCGTCCGTCGAGGGCTGGGCCGGCGCCGACGGCGGCACCGTCACCGGCGGCGCCGGCGCCGACCCCGCCTCCGTATGGACGGTGCGCACCCGCGCCGAACTCAAGGAGGCCCTCGCCAACCACGGCGCACCCACCGCACCCAAGATCATCCGGGTCGCCGTCGACATCGACGGCGCCGAGGCCGACGACGGCAGCGGCCGGCTGCTCGGGGAACAGGACTACGCTCCCGGCTACGACCGGACCCGGTACATGGCGTGCTTCGGCCCCGACGGAGCCGAATGGTCCGACACCCGGTACGACGACTGCAAGCAGCAGCGCCAGCTGCGCCAGACCGGCTCCAACCGGCAGAAGCTCCAGATCCAGCTGACGGTCCCGGCCAACACCACCCTCGAAGGCGTCCACGGGGCCCGCCTCCTCGGCGTCTTCCTCACCGTCAACACCGGCACCAACATCGTCGTCCGCGACCTCCAACTGGAGGCGCCCGTCGACCACTTCACCACCTGGTCGCCCGACGACGGCGCGAGCGGCAACTGGAACGCCCGCTTCGACGCGATGACCGTCGTCACCGGCAGCCGCATCCTCGTCGAGCACTGCACCTTCACCGACGGCCGCCACCCCGACTCCAAGGCCCCCACCGGCTTCCACGGCAAGCCCGTCCAGCGCCACGACGGACTCCTCGACATCGAGGACGGCTCGAACTTCATCACCGTCGCCGACAGCCGCTTCACCGACCACGACAAGGCGCTGCTCATCGGCTCGGGCGACAGCCGCGGCGACCGCGACCGCGGCAAACTGAAGATCACCTTCGCCCGGAACTGGTTCCACGACATCGTGCAGCGCGCCCCCCGCGTCCGCTTCGGCCAGGTGCACGCCTACAACAACCTCTACACCGGCGCCCGCCCCGAGTACGCGCTCGGCGTCGGCGTCGAATCCGCCGTCGTCAGCGAACGCAACGTCTTCGCGTACGAGCCGGGGGACGGCGCCCCGACCGTCGTCGGCGCCTACGGCGGCACCGCCTTCCACGACGACGGCTCCTGGATCGACGGCCGCCCCGCCCACCTCGACGCCCGGGCGGCCGCCGCCATCGGCCCCGGCTACACCCCCGACACCGGCTGGAACCCGCGCCGACTCCCCGGCTACGCCTACCGGTTGCGGCCCACCGCACCGGCCGTCACCGCGTACGTCACCCACCACGCGGGCCCCCGCCGCTGAACGACCCGGAGGCGGCCGGGGCGGGGGAGTGCCCCGCGCCGCCTCATCCCAGGTGCCACAGGGCGTACGCCACGAGGATCAGCAGCAGTCCCGCGACCGCCATCAGCGCGCCCAGCAGGCGGAGATAGCCGGGCCGCGCGAACACCGTGGGCGCCGCGGCACCCCGCCGGGTGCTGATCCCGCGGAGATCGAGCGCCCAGTTCACACCGGTCCAGACCGCCACGAGTCCACCGAGCAGAAAGGCGCCCAGAATCACGGGCGACGGCCCGTGACCCGCGGCGGCGAAGGTGGTTCCGGCAGTCACGGTGGTCTCGTCCTCGCTGATTCTCCGGCTGGTTCGTGCGTGTGCTGCTGACCTTAGATGGCCGGGTTCAACACCAGGTCAAGCGAGGTTCAGACCTGGGCAATGGCCGTGATTGCCGCACCATCGGTATCGATCGGGTAAAGGGTGCCGCACAGCTGATGTGATGCGCGTAGACATGCCGCAACCTGCAGGAACCCTCTAGGGAGTTCCTGTCCCCGACGGCCCCACGGCCAGATTCGGATCACGTCACCGATGCGCAAGCGCCACCTCGCCGCCGCCACCGCGACGGTCGCCGCCCTCGCCCTCTCGGGGCTCGCCGTCGTCGGCTCCGCCGACGCGGGTCCCACCACTGGTCACAGCACCGCCGAACCCCACAACATCGGCCTCCTGGTGAAGGAGATCGACTCCTACTACGGGGCCACCCAGGACGCCGACGGCGTCTGGCAGGCCTCGGCCGACAGTCAGTACGCGCAGGACCTCGCCCGGGTCCAGGCCGGCGCCAGGAAGCAGATCGCCAAGGCCGCGAAGAAGTACCACGGCAAGGGCGACCGGCCCGCCGTCGTCTTCGACATCGACGACACGCTGCTGCTCAGCCTCGACTACGAGAAGAAGACCAACTACGTCTACAACGACGCCAGTTGGAAGGAGTACGTCAACAAGGCCGACCGGCCCGCCGTGTTCGGCACCCCCGAGCTCATCGCCTACGCCGAGTCGAAGGGCGTCGAGGTCTTCTACAACTCGGGACTCGGCGAGTCGCAGCGCGCGGCCGCCGTGGAGAACCTCAAGAAGGTCGGCATCGACGTCAACCTCGACGCCGGCCACGTCTTCCTCAAGGACAAGGCCAACCCGCCCGCCTACCTGAGCTCGTGCGCCACCCCCGCCGCCTGGAACTGCACCACGGTCCAGTACAAGGCGGGCACCCGCAAGCACATCGAGTCCCTCGGCCACGACATCGTCGGCAACTTCGGCGACCAGTACTCCGACCTGGAGGGCGGCCACGCCGACCGCACGTACAAGTTCCCCAACCCGACGTACTACGTCAGCTGACGGGAGAACGCCCCCGCCGGGTCCCACCGGCGGGGGCGTCTCGGTTCCGAGTGGCCCGGGATCAGCGATCTAGTCGTAACTCAGGTCGGACGCGGTGTACTGGCAGTACGTGCCGTCGGGGCCGCTGCCGACCTCCTTGGGCTCGGCGCCGGTGTTGTTCCCCTCGTACCGGACGCACGGCTTGATCTTCTTGCTGCTGTCGCCGTGGATGCGGATGTTGCGCAGCGCCGCGGTGTCGCCGTAGTTGGAGTTGATGCCGACGATGGACTTGCCCGGCGAGGTCACGTCCACGTCGTTGACGATGATGTTGCGGTTCTTGTACTGGGTCGAGCAGTTGCCGCAGGAGCGGACCAGCTTGCCGAAGTTCGACACCTGGAACTTGGTCACGACGAGCTTGCCGGCGCCGTTGAACTGGAACACCTTGTCGGAGGCCGACTTCGCGCCGCCGCCGTACACCGTGTAGACCGACGACGTCGACTTGCCCTTGAAGGTGGCGGCGTCCTCGCCGACGTCCTCCCACCAGACGTTCTGCAGCGTGCAACTGCCCGCGCAGTGCACGCCGTCGGCGGCGGGGGAGCCGATGATGACGTTCTTGAGGGTGGCGCCGTCCTTCAGTTCGAAGATCGGGTCCTGGCCCTCGTCCTGGCCGTCGCCGCCGAGGTCGCCGGAGCCGTAGTACCGCTTGTAGCCGCCGTCGAGCGTGCCCGACACCGAGATCGTGCTGCTCACGGCCTGGGTGCCCTTGGCCTCCGGCCAGGCGGTCGCGGCGCCCGCGGTGCTGAGCATGCCGCTCGTGGCGAGGGCGCCGCCGGTGAGCGCGAGCGCGGCCAGGGCGCCGATGGTGACGCGGCCCCTGGTGGCGCGGCGGCGGTGACGTGGGGGTTGGTTGGCTTTCTTGGTCATGCCCCCTAGTCGCCGTGCCGCGCGGAAGGGTTGCCGCCCGGCCGCCGCACTTTCGGGGCTACGCGAAGTCCCCGCCCACGGCGGCCCGTTCACCGGCATCTGTGCGCGCCGACACCGCGTACGCGTCGTCGGCCGCGTCCCGTCCGCCGGAGGCGTGGTCGTACTGGCCCGCGAACACGTACTCGCCGGCCGGCACCGTCCGGCCGGGCTTCAGCACCCAGCGGTACACCAGGAAGCCGTCCCGCTCGGCGACGGACACGTCGAAGTCCTCGGCGGGCAGCGAGCGCCAGTTGCCCGTGTCGGCCACCTTCCCGGTCTGGGCGATCCTCAACTCCACGGTCAGCGTGGAGAGTTGCTCCTTCGACTTGAAGGTGACGTTGCTCTGCGCCCAGTAGTCGTTGGACCCCCGGTCGACGGAGCCGTCCGACCACAGCGGCCCGTCGGAGGTGTCAGGGGCGGTCGGCGCCGGGTGCTCGTGGTCGTCGGCGCCGGAGCTCGCCGACGGCTTCGCGGGCGCGGAGGCGGAGCGGTCCGGCGCGGTGGCGGGTGCCGACGGGGTTCCCCGGTCCGACGACGCGGACGGCCGGGGCGCGCGCGAGGTGGCGTACGGCGACGGGGTGGGCGTCGGTGACACGGCGACCTTCTGCTGCGGGGCCTCGTCCGGGCGCAGCGCCGCGCCGACCGCGAACCCGCCCACGGCGAGCACGCCCGCGACCCCGGCGGTGACCCCGGCGATCCGCACCCAGCCGACGGCCGGTCCGTGCCGCTCGGGCGGGACGTCGCGCGATCCGGGCGCCTCGGACATACCGCGTTCGATGCGGGCGAGCATCCGCGCACGGTCGGGACGGTGCGCGTCGGCCGCCTCGCGCAGCTGCTGGTGCAGGTCGTCGCTCATCGCCCGCCTCCTTCCGTGGCGTCGATCCGCGCGCCCACCGCGGGTACGCGCCGGGGCGTCCGCTCGTTCACCCCGCCAGGACCGAAGGCCTGGCCGAGTCGGCGTTCCAGTTCGGCCAGGCCCTTCGACGTCTGGCTCTTCACCGTACCGACCGAGATCCCGAGGGTGAGCGCCGTGTCCTTCTCCGACAGGTCGAAGGCGTGCCGCAGCACCACACAGGCCCTTTTGCGGAACGGAAGTTCCCGCAGCGCGCCCTGGACGTCGACGACCGCCGGGACGTCCGGTCCCTCGGTGCGCTCCTGGCGCCCCGACCAGAACAGGGCGACCCGGCGCCGTTCGCGGACCGCGCTGCGGATCCGGGTGCGGGCGAGATTGGCGACGACGCCGCGCGCGTACGCGACGGGGTGTTCGGCCGCCCTGACCCGGTCCCAGCGGTGCCAGAGCGCGAGCAGCGCATCGGCCGCGAGATCGTCGGCGGCGTCCGGCTCGCCCGTCAACAGGTGGGCGAGGCGGGCGAGTTCGGCGTGATGCCGTTCGAAGAAGGCATGGAACTCGGCGGAGGAGGCGTCGTCCACGACGGTGCCCACGCTGATCCCTCCCTCACTGTGCGGCCCGACGGGATGCGAGAGAGTACCAGCGTTCCGTACGACGGTTCGAAGGGCGTCCGTGATACCGGACATCTCGGAGCGTCCCGTTCCGGCCACTCCGCCGCAGGGGAAAATGTGGGGGACGCACATCGCACGCGGAACACGAGGAGGGGCACGGGATGACGGCCCACGCGGCGTACTGGGACGAGCTGGCCCGGCTCCTGCGCACGCGCGGCCTGCCGCCCGAGCACGCCGCGGCGACCGTCGCCGAACTCGGGGCGCACCACGGCGGACCGGGGCCGGCGGACCCGGCCGGCGCCTTCGGCCCGGCGGCCGAACTCGCTCGCCGGCTGGCCCCCGGGCAGGCGACGGCGGACGAACGCTTCGAGAGCTGGCGCTGGTCCGCGGACACCTATGCCGACCAGGCCCTGCTCGACCGCTTCGGCGACGACGGCTGGGAGGTCGAGGACATCGACGCGCTCGGCCGCTTCGTCAGCCGCCGCAACCCCGAGCGCCCCCGGTACTGGGAGTACCGCCGCGACGTCGTGCCCGGTGACCGCGGCGCACGCGACGCGGAGCTGGCCCACGACGGCTGGGAGCCGTGCGGCACCTGGGTCGTGTACGCCTGGTACAAGCGCCCCAAGGCGCCGCCGCCCGCTCCCGCGGAACCGGTGCGGGAGCGGAAGCGGCGTCCGTGGTGGTCGCGCCGCCGCTGAGCGGCTATCCGGCGAGGGCGGCGGCCATCATCGCCTTCGCGATCGGCGCCGCCAGCCCGTTCCCGCTCACCTCGGAGCGTGCGGCGTCGGACTGCTCCACGAGCACGGCGACGGCGACCTTCTTCCCGGTCGAGTCGTCCTTCGCGTAGGACGTGAACCAGGCGTACGGCGTCTGGCTGTTGTTCTCGCCGTGCTGGGCCGTGCCCGTCTTGCCGCCGACCGTCGCCCCCGGGATCTGCGCGTTCGTACCGGTGCCCTTCGACACCACCGTCTCCATCGCCGACTGCAGCTGCGACGCGGTCGACTCGCTCACCACCCGGGAGTCGTCGGAGTCCGGGTAGCTGGTGATCGCGTCGCCGTCGGCGTCGGTCACCTCGGACACCATGTGGGGCGAGGCGAGCTTCCCGCCGTTGGCGATGGTCGCGGAGACCATGGCGATCTGCAGCGGCGTGGCCGTGACGTCGAACTGGCCGATGCCGGAGAGCCCGGTCTGCGCCTTGTCCATGCCGGACGGGTACACGCTCTCGGCGGCCCGCACGGGCACGTCCAGCTTCGCGTCGTCGAACCCGAACTTCTCGGCCATCGCCCTGACCTTGTCCTGCCCGAGGGTGACGGCCAGCTTCCCGAAGACGTTGTTGCAGGAGTACTGCAGCGCGGTCCGGATGGTCGCGTCCTCGCAGGGCGCGCTCGCGCTCTCGTTCTTCAGGTACGTGCTGGTCCCCGGCAGCAGGTACGGGTTCGGCGAGTCGGTCTTCTCGTCGACCGACCCGTACAGGCCGTCCTCCAGCGCGGCCGCGGCGACCACCAGCTTGAACGTGGAGCCCGGCGGCAGCGCCTGCTTCAGCGCCCGGTTCGTGGTCGGCGAGTCCTCGTCGTCGGCCAGCGCCTTCCACGCCTTCGCGTCCGACGCGCCCGAACCGCTGATCTTCGACGGGTCGTACGAGGGCGTCGACACCATGCCGAGGATCTTCCCGGTGTCCGGGTCGATCGCGACGGCGGCGCCCTTCTTGTCGCCGAGCGCCTTGTACGCGGCCTTCTGCACGGCAGGGTCGATCGTCGTGACCACGTCACCGGGGTCGGCGCGCTTGTTCGTGAGCGTGTCCAGGGGGTTCTTCAGCCGGACGTCGGTGCCGTCGAGCACCCCCTGGTAGATCGACTCCAGCTGCGTCGCGCCGTACACCTGCGACGTGTAGCCGGTCACCGCCGCGTACAGCGAGCCGTCCTCATAGGTCCGCTTGTACGCGAGGTCACTGCTGCCTCCCGTTCTCGCCGAGCCGGTCACCGCCTTTCCGCCCACGATGATGTCGCCCAGCGGATACGCGTACTGCGCGATCGTCTTCCGCCGGTTCTTGTCGTTGTCCGCGAGGGCCTGGCCGTCGTAGAACTGCACCCAGGTCGCCCTGACCAGCAGGGCGAGTATGAGCAGCAGCGTGAAGACCGAGGCGCGCCTGATCGTCTTGTTCATCCCGCACAGAAGACGAGCGAAGCCGATCGATTCGTTCCGATGGTCCTGCTTTTCTCAGAAATCTCTCACGCGTCCCGCCGCAGGAAGCCGCCCTCGTACGCGGCGATCACCGCCTGGGTACGGTCCCGCGCCCCGGTCTTCGCGAGCACCGCCGCCACGTGCGTCTTCACCGTGGCGGCGCCCACCCCGATCCGGCCGGCGATCTCCGCGTTCGTCAGCCCGGCCGCCATCAGCCGCAGCACGTCGCTCTCCCGCCCGGTGAGCCGCGCCACCCAGGGCGCGACGGCCTGCCGCGTGGCGTGCTCCGCGGCCAGCGCCCGCACGGCGGCCGGGAAGAGCAGGCTGTCGCTGCGCGCCACCAGCCGCACCGCCCCCACCAGCGCGTCGGCGTCGGCCCGCTTCAGCAGGAACCCGGCCGCTCCCGCGCGCAGCGCCTCGTACACGTACGCGTCGTTCTCGAAGGTGGTGACGACGACGATGCGCGGCGCGCCCTCCGCCGCGCCGCGCAGGATCTGCTCGGTCGCCCGGATCCCGTCCACCTCCGGCATCCGTACGTCCATGAGGACCACGTCGGGCCGCAGCTCCCGCACCACGGAGACCGCCTCGGCGCCGGTCGCCGCCTCGCCCACGACGTCGATGTCGGGCTCGGCGGACAGGATGGCGCGCAGTGCGGTGCGGACCATGCGCTCGTCGTCGGCGAGGACGACGCGCAGGGGTTGCTCGGTCACGGGGCCGTGGGTCCTTTCGGGGCGGGGCCGGTCAGGGGGAGTCGTACGTCGAGGCGCCACGTGCCGGAGTCGTCGGCCCCGGCCGTGGCGCTGCCGCCGAGCAGCCGGGCCCGGTCCGCGACACCGGACAGGCCGTGGCCGCCGCCCGCGCGGGCCGGGGCGACGGGGTGCGCGGGCAGCGCGTTCTCGGCGGTGACGCGCAGGGCGTCGCCGTCCCGGACGAGCCGCAGCCCCAGCGGGGTCCCCGCGTGCTTGAGGGCGTTGCTCAGCGCCTCCTGCACGATCCGGTACGCCTCCCGGGAGACGAGCGGCGGGACGGTGGCCGGATCGACGTCGACCCGCGCCGACACGTCGAGACCGGCGGCCCGGGTGCGGCGCAGCAGACCGTCGAGGTCGTCGGCGAGCGTGGGCGCGGGCGCGGTGTCCGAGGCGTCGCCCGCCGCCCGCAACACGCCCAGGACGGCGTCGAGTTCACCCACGGTGCGGCGGGTGGTGTCCTCGATGGCCGCCAGCGCCTCGCGGACGAAGTCCGGGTCGCTGTCGAGCACCCGGCGCGCGGCGCTCGCCTGGAGGGTGACCGCGCTCAGCGCGTGCCCCACGGAGTCGTGCAGTTCGCGTGCGAGCCGGTTGCGCACGGCCAGATCGGCGGCGCGGGCCTCGGCCGCCGCGAGCCGGTCCGCCGGGGTCGGCCCGAGCAGCGCGGGCGCCCACCGGGCGAGCAGCCCCGAGGCGAGCGCCGCGACCGCCGCGAGCGCCACCAGCATCAGCGCGCCCGCGACCGGCGCGAGCACCAGCGCCCAGCCGTGCTGCAGGACGCCGGGCAGTGCCGGCTTCGAGTCCCGCAGCCCCGGGAAGAACGGCAGCGCGATCAGCGCCACCGCGAACGGCGGCAGCGCCAGCGTCATCCCGCTCAGCACCCCGCCCAGCCCCAGGTGCAGCGTGAACCAGGCGACGGTGCGGCCCCGCGCGGCCCGGCTGCGCGGCGGCCCGTCCGCCAGCGCCCCGCCGTCGACCGAGCACAGCGCCCGTACGGCGGCCACCGACATCGGCCGGGTCAGCGGGAACAGCGCGGTGACCGCGGCGAGCGGCAACCCGACCAGGAACGACAGGAGTTGGAGCGGCAGATCGGTGAACACGTCGTCCGCGCCGACCAGCGGCCCGACGACGACCGAGCCCACCAGCACGTACGGCATCGCGAGCGCGCCGCCGAGGATCAGATGCACCCACCGGCGGCGGGCGACCCGCCCGAACAGGACGCGGGCGGCGCGTCTCATGCCCGTACGGGGGTCTGCGCGCGGGCGGCGAAGCAGCGGACCCCGACGGAGGCGACGAGCAGACCGGTGATCATCTGCCCAGCGTAGGTGAGGTTCATCAGCGCCGTGGGCCGGTCGGCAGCGTCGGCGACGCCGATCAGCGAGGCGAGCCCCAGCCAGCCGCCCCAGCACGCCACCGCGCCCGCCCCGACCCAGGCCATCGCCAGCGGCACCTTCACCGGCAGGTCCCGGCCCCGCCGGAACGCCAGCAGCAGTCCGCCGGCGACGGCGGTGGCCAGGTACAGCACGTTCAGGGCCTCCATGACGAAGAAGTCGCTGGTCCTGCTGTCGGCACGGGCCGCGTTGAGCCCGGTGCCGGCGCCGACCGCCCACAGCAGGTGCACCACCCCGGGGAACAGCGCGAGCAGGGCGGCCACCACGGCGGCGCCGCGCGGCGCGGGCCCGGCCAGGTCCCGCACCCGGCCCTGCCAGAGGTGTCCCCACCGCTGCCGGGCGTAGTCGACGAACAGGGCGCCCAGACAGAGGCCCTGCACGATGAAGGCCGGGTAGACGACCGCGAACACCCAGTCGTCGAGGAACGGTTCGCGCTCCTTCGCCGCGGGCGTCGACCCGGCGAAGGCCTGGACGGCCAGCTGCGCGGGGAACCCGGTCATGATCGGCGTGAGCAGCCCGGTCGCCACCCACATCGGCACGGCGAGCGACCACGCGGGCACCCGCCGTCCCCACGGCCGGGTCAGCAGCAGCGCGAGCACGACGACCGCGCCGTCGAGCAGCACGGTGAAGGCGTTGGCGGCGGCCATGACGCCCCGGTGGTCGAGCAGCGCGCTCCCGTCGGGGATGCCGATCCGGCCGCCCGCGATCCAGGCGACCTTCAGGGCGAGGTAGGGAACGCAGGCGAGGACGGCGCCGGCGCGCAGGACGGAACGGGTGGTGGGAGTCATACGTCCAGGCTGGTCCCGGCGCGCACGCCGGACGTCCTGCCCCGTGCGGATCCCCCTCCGCCGCGCGGCGGAGGCCGGCCGTCCCTCAGAGCCGGCGCGTGGCCAGCGTCAGCCGGTCCCGGGCGTCGAACAGCGCGTCCTTCACCATCTGCTCGTGCGCGGGCGTCAGCCGGGCCACCGGCACGGAGCAG
Source organism: Streptomyces longispororuber (assembly GCF_024448165.1). GTDB lineage: Bacteria > Actinomycetota > Actinomycetes > Streptomycetales > Streptomycetaceae > Streptomyces > Streptomyces longispororuber_A. Next base: position 5,826 of record NZ_JAMOLN010000052.1, on the reverse strand, counting down.
GAGATGGCGTCCCGCGCCGGGGTCCGGTAGGGGATCGCCACGCCGAAGCAGCGCAGCCCCAGCGTGTTCTCCTCGCGGTCCACGGCGAACCCCTGCTCGCGCACCACGTGCAGCTCCTCGATGAGCTTCTCGCGGTCGGTGATCGTGTGCTCGGTCAGCGCGGGCAGCGTCTCCGGCAGCATCTTGCGGACCTGCTCGTCGGTGTGGGTGGCGAGCAGCGCCTTGCCCAGCGACGTGGAGTGCGCGGGCAGCCGGCGCCCGACCCGGGTGAAGGGCCGCAGATAGTGCTGCGACTGGCGGGTCGCCAGGTACACCACGTTCGTGCCGTCGAGCCGCGCCAGGTGGATGGTCTCGGTCGTGTCGTCGGAGAGCCGGTCGAGGGTGGGCCGGGCGGCGGCCACGACCTCGTCGCCGTCGATGTACGAGGTGCCGACGAGCAGCGCCCGCACCCCGATCCCGTACCGCGTCCCGGTCGCGTCGGTCTCCACCCAGCCGAGCTCCACGAGCGTGCGCAGCAGCATGTAGAGGCTGGACTTGGGATAGCCCACGGCCTCCTGGACCGCGGCCAGGGAGTGCATACCGGGCCGCCCCGCGAAGTATTCGAGCAGTTCGACCGTGCGCACCGCCGACTTGACCTGTGCGCCACCCGCTCCGGCGCCCGCTGCCGCCCCCGTCTCGCCTGCCGACATCGCCCTTGACCCCTTCGTTCGACGAGAAATAGTCTCCGTAGAGTTCATCATCAGAGACAGCGTTCAGTATATCGAACGACCCTCGGGGCCCGTCCTGCGAGCCGCGAGAAAAGCTGGAGGAAATCCGTCGTGGCAGTCGTGGCAGCAGCACCAGTCTGGAGTGTCGACCCCCGAACCGGGAAGCAGCGGGAGCAGGTTGCGGTCGAGGCCACGGCCCAGGAAGTGGACCAGGCTGTCCGTGCCGCCCAGGACGCCCGCGCCGCCCTCGCCGACCGCACCGTCCGCGCCGCCTTCCTGCGCACGGCGGCCGACCTGCTCGACGAGGCCGGGTCTGCCGGGGCCCACCTGATCGAGGCCGCGGACGCGGAGACCGCGCTCGGCCCCGTCCGGCTCACCGGTGAACTCGCCCGCACCTGCTTCCAGCTGAGGGCGTTCGCGGACATCGTCGACGAGGGCGCCTTCCTCGGTGTCGTCATCGACCACCCGGACGACACGGCGACGCCGCCGATCCCGGACCTGCGCCGCTACAAGATCCCGCTGGGCGTCGTCGCCGTCTACTCGGCGTCGAACTTCCCCTTCGCCTTCTCGGTGCCCGGCGGCGACACGGCGAGCGCCCTCGCGGCCGGCTGCCCGGTCGTCGTCAAGGCGCACCCCGACCACCCGGCCACCTCCGAGCTGGTCGCCTCCGTGATCCGCCGGGCCGCCGTCCAGCACGGCATCCCGGAGGGCGTGCTCGGCCTGGTCCACGGCTTCGAGGCCGGGGTCGAGCTGGTCAAGCACCCCCTCGTCGCGGCGGCCGGGTTCACCGGTTCCGTACGCGGCGGCCGGGCGCTGTTCGACGCGGCGGCGGCCCGCCCGGTGCCGATCCCGTTCCACGGCGAGCTGGGCTCGCTCAACCCGGTCGTGATCACCGAGGCCGCGGCCGCCGAGCGCCCCGAGCAGATCGGCACCGGCCTGGCCGGATCCATGACGCTCGGCGTCGGCCAGTTCTGCGTGAAGCCCGGCCTGGTCTTCGCGCCGCGCGGCGAGGCGGGCGACAGCCTGGTCAAGTCGCTCACGGCCGCCGTCAGCGACACCGCGGCCGGCGTCCTGCTCGACCACCGCATGCGCGACAACTTCATCGCCGGCGTCGCCGAGCGCGCCGAGCTGCCCGACGTGGACGCCCCGGTGACCCCGGGCGCGGGCAGCGAGCACACGGTCAGCCCGGGCTTCCTCACGGTCCCGGCCGCGCACCTCGCGCAGCAGGGCGGCCCGCACGACCTGCTCCTGGAGGAGTGCTTCGGCCCGGTCACCGTCGTCGCCCGCTACGAGACGGCCGACGAGATCACCGCGGTCCTCTCCCGCCTCCCCGGCAACCTCACGGCCACCGTCCAGCTGTCGGCCGGCGAGGCCGCGGGCGAGGGCCGGGGCACCGAGATCCTCGCCGAGCTGACCCCGCTGGCCGGCCGCGTCCTGGTCAACGGCTGGCCGACCGGCGTCGCCGTCGCCCCCGCCCAGCACCACGGCGGCCCGTACCCGGCGACGACCTCCACCTCCACCTCGGTGGGCGGCACCGCCATCGAGCGCTGGCTGCGCCCGGTCTCGTACCAGACGACGCCGGAGGCGCTGCTGCCGCCGGAGCTGCGGGACGACAACCCCCTGGGGCTGCCGCGTCGCTACGACGGCCGCCTGGAAAACTGAGGGCATGGAACTCCGACTCCCCGAGCTGCCCTTCCCGTTGCGCACCTACGGCCCCGACGGCCACTGGTCCTACGAGGACGGGACGCTCACCGGCTGGGCGGGCCCCCGCCAGGACCGCTTCGTGCCGCCGACCGGTGACGCGCTGGAACCGGCCTCCGACGCGCCCCGGCTGCTCGGGGACCCGGTCGGCGACTTCCAGCTGATCGCCCGGGTCACGGTCGGTTTCGAGGCGGCGTTCGACGCGGGCGTCCTCTACCTCCACGTGGGGGACCGGGAGTGGGCGAAGCTCTGCTTCGAGCGCTCCCCGGACGAGCCGACGATCTGTACGGTCGTCACCCGCGGCCACTCCGACGACGCGAACGCCTTCGTGGTGACCGGGTCCTCGGTCTGGCTGCGGATCAGCCGCACCGGCGCCGCGTTCGCGTTCCACGCCTCGCTCGACGGTGAGAAGTGGACCTTCGTCCGGATCTTCTCCCTGGGCGACGAGAAGTCCGCGGCGGCGGCCCACGTGGGCTTCCTGGCGCAGTCCCCGGTGGGGGAGGGGTGCGTGGTCACGTACGACGGCATCGAATTCCGCCCGAACTGGCCGCAAGGGCTGCGCGACGGCTCCTGACCTCCTCGTTCCCGGCCCTCGTGGGCCGGGAATGAGCGGAGGCGGCATCCGGTTGTACTGGGGCGCAGGGCACCCCCTGCGCCCGTACGACACCGGCTGAAGCGAGAAGACCCCCATGCGCGTCGAGATCTGGACCGACATCAACTGCCCGTTCTGCTACATCGGCAAGTCCCGGTTCGAGCAGGCCCTCGACGCGTTCCCGCACAAGGACGAGGTCGAGGTCGTGCACCGGTCCTTCGAGCTGGACCCGACCGTCGCCAAGGGCGACACCGGGCTCGTCGTCCCGCACATCGCCAAGAAGTACGGCATCAGCGAGGCCCAGGCCGCCGAGAACGAGAAGGGGCTCGGCCGGCAGGCCGAGGCCCTCGGCCTGCCCTACCTCACCGAGGGCCGCGACTACGGCAACAGCTTCGATCTGCACCGGCTGCTCCACCTCGCCCACGAGAAGGGCGTCCAGGACGCCATGATCGACGCCCTGTACCGCGGCAACTTCGCCGACCAGGGCTCCGTCTTCGCCGACGAGGAGCACGTCGTCCGGCTCGCCGTCGAGGCGGGCCTCGACGAGGCCGAGGTGCGCGCCGTCCTCGCCGACCCCACCGCCTACGCGGACGAGGTGCGCGCCGACGAGCGCGAGGCGGCCGAGCTGGGCGCGAACGGCGTGCCGTTCTTCGTCCTCGACCGCAAGTTCGGTGTCTCCGGCGCCCAGCCCGCCGAGGTCTTCACCCAGGCCCTCACCCAGGCGTGGGGCGCCCGCTCCCCGCTGACCGTCATCGACAGCGCCGGCGGCGGCGACGCCTGCGGCCCCGACGGCTGCGCGGTCCCGGGCGCCTGACCAGGACCGATAAGGGTTCCTTAGGGATACTGCTCAATTATTCGCAATGGACGGGTAGTTGGCGGCGGGGCACAGTGGTGCCATGGAGACCTCCGGTGAGCACCACGGCCCCGTCCTGGACCTGGAACTGGTCCGCGCCCAGTACACCCCCGCCACCACCTACCTGAACACCGCCAGCTCGGGACTGCTGCCCGGGCGCGCGGCCGACGCCGTCCGCGACGCCGTCACCGCCATGGCACAGGGCGGCCCCATCGACTCCCTCTTCACCGACGTGGAGGAGGCGCGGGCCGCCTTCGCGCGGATCGCGGGGGTGCCGGTCGGCCGCGTGGCGACGGGCGCCTCCGTCGCCGTCTACACCGGCCTGATCGCCGCGTCACTGCCCGAGGGGGCCGAAGTCCTCACGGCGGAGGGCGAGTTCAGCTCCACGATCAACCCCTTCCACGTGCGCCGCGACCTCAAGGTGCGCATCGTGCCGCTGGACGCGCTCGCCGAGTCCGTCCGGCCCGGCACGGCCCTGGTCGCGGTCAGCGCGGCCCAGTCGGCGGACGGCCGGGTGGCGGACCTCGCCGCGCTGCGCACCGCGACCCGGGACCACGACGCCCGCCTCTACGTGGACGCCTCGCAGGCCGCGGGCTGGTTCCCGCTCGCCGAGCACGCCGCCGCGGCCGACTACGTCTCCTCCGTCGCCTTCAAGTGGCTCACCTGCCCGCGCGGCGCGGCCTTCTTCGTCGGCCCCGATGACCTGGAGTCCCTCGACCCCGTCTTCGGCGGCTGGGTCGCGGGGGAGCGCCCCTGGGACAGCTGCTACGGCCCCGTCACCGAACTCGCCCGCTCCGCCCGCCGGTTCGACGAGACGCCGGGCCTGCTGTCGTACACGGGTGCCCGGCACTCCCTCGCCCTCATCGAGGAGCTGGGCCCCGACGCGATCCGCGCCCACGACCTCGCCCTGGCCGACCGGTTCCGGGACGGCCTCGCCGCACTGGGGCACGAGCCCGTCCCGGCGCCCGGCTCCCCGATCGTGTCGGTCCCCGGACTCGGCGTGCGCCGGTCCGCGCTGCACGAGCTCGGAATCGAACTCTCCGACCGGGCAGGGAACTTGAGGGCCTCCTTCCATCTGTACAACACCGTCGCCGACGTCGACCGGCTGCTCGACGCGCTCACCGGCTGAAGCCGCCCCGACCCCTGGCGTCCGGCCCCGCCGGACGCTAGGAAGGGGCCTGAAGGTGGTGGTGCCGGTGGCTCGCACTGACCCGACCGACCCGGTGGACCGGACAGGCCAACGGACGCGCGACGCCGATCTGCACCAGCGCCTCGTCTACGGCGACGAGAGCGCGCTCTCCGAGGTGTACGACACCTACGGGGGCCTGGTCCGCGGCGTCGCCGTCCGGGTGACCCGCTCGGCCGGCGCCGCCGACGACGTCGCCCAGGAGGTCTTCGCCCACCTGTGGACCCGGCCCTACGCCTTCGACGCCCGCCGCGGCTCGCTGCGCACCTGGCTGTCCATGCTGGCCCACCGGCGCGCGGTCGACTGGGTGCGCAGCGAGGCCCGGCACCGCAAGGCGGCCGCTGCCGACGACGAGGTCCTGCACGCCATCCCGGCCGCCGAGCCCGGCCCCGACGAACGGGTCGTGGACCGCGAGCGCAGCCTCCTCCTCCACTCGGCCCTGGCCGAACTCCCGCTGCCGCAACGGCAGGTGGTGCACCTGGCGTACTTCGCGGGCCGGACGTACCGTCAGGCGGCGGCCGAACTCGGCATCCCCGAAGGCACCGCCAAGACCCGCCTGCGCACGGCCCTGCACCGCCTGGCCGAAACCCTGGCGGACCCGCCCGACCCGGCCTACGAGAGGGGCGCGTGACATGACGACGGACGCCCACGACCACGCGTCGGTGCGCGAACTCCTCGGCGCCTGGGCCGTGCACGCCCTGCCGCCCGCCGAACAGCGCCTGGTCCCGGCCCACTTGGCGGACTGCGAGGAGTGCGCGGCGGAGGCGGAACGCCTCCGCACCACGGT
>NZ_JAMOLN010000051.1 GCF_024448165.1 Streptomyces longispororuber | reverse complement strand
GACCGGGAGGTGACCTGACCATGCACGTCCTCGTGGTGCACAACCGCTACTCATCGGCGCAGCCGAGCGGGGAGAACCGCGTCGTCGACCAGGAAGTGGGGCTGCTGCGCGCGGCCGGACACCGGGTCGAGACGTTCGAGCGGCGCAGCGACGACATCGCCGGAAAGTCCCTGCGCGGCAAGGCCGCGGTGCCGCTCCTGGTGCCCTGGAACCCTGCCGTACGCAAGGAGCTCACCGTCCGGCTGCGCGCCGAGCGGCCGGACGTGGTGCACATCCACAACGTCTTCCCGCTGCTGTCGCCCGCGGTCCTCGCCGCCTGCGCCGACGCGGGCGTGCCCGCCGTCGCCACGCTGCACAACTACACGCAGGTCTGCCCGCCCGGCACCCTGCACCGGGACGGCCGGGCCTGCACCGAGTGCGTCGGATCGGTGGCGTCGCTGCCCGCCGTCCGGCACGGCTGCTACCGCAACTCCCGTCTGGCGACGGTGCCGCTCGCGGTCAGCCTGACGGCCAACCGGCGGCGGTGGTGGTCCGGCGTCGCACGGTTCTTCTGCATCTCCGCGGCGCAGCGCGACGTCCTGGTGCGCTCCGGCATGCCGGCCGAGCGGCTGACCGTGAAGCACAACTTCGTCCCGGAGCCGGAATCACGGCGGGCGGGCACCGGCGAGCAGGTGCTGTTCCTGGGGCGGCTCGCGGAGGCCAAGGGGATGCGGCTGCTGATGGCCGCGTGGGACGAGATCGCCGCGGGCGGCGGCGTCGGCGTGCCGCTCGTGCTGGCCGGCGCCGGACCCATGGAGCCGGAGGTGTCCGCCTGGGCGGCCGGCCGCGACGACGTGCGCTACGTCGGCCTGCTGACACCGGACCAGGTCCGGCAGGCCGTCGCCCGGTCGGTCGCGGTCGTGGCGCCCTCGATGGCCATGGAGACGTTCGGCCTGGTCGTCGCGGAGGCGATGGCGGCGGGGGTACCGGCCGTGGCCGCCGGACACGGCGCCTTCGTCGAACTCGTCGAGGACGGACTGACCGGACTGCTGCACCGGCCGGGCGACACCGCGTCACTGGTGTCCTGCCTGCGCCGGATCACGGCCGACCCGGCCCGCAACGAGGAGATGGGCCGGGCGGCCAGGAGCCGCTACGAACAGCGCTTCAGCCCGGCCGTGGGGTTGGAGCGCCTGGTGGACGAGTACCGCACCGCCATCGCGGGGCGGACCGAAAAAATGGGGGACAGTAGATGACACGATGCCGACTCTGCGGCTCGGAAGCCATGGCCAGCGTCGTCGATCTCGGGGCGACGCCACCGTGCGAGAGCTTCCTCGCCGCGGACCGACTCGACCAGCCGGAACCGGCGTACCCGCTCCACCTGCGGGTCTGCACGGACTGCTGGCTGGCGCAGATCCCGCCGCTGATCACGCCCGAGGACACGTTCAGCGAGTACGCGTACTTCTCCTCCTTCTCGACGTCCTGGGTCGAGCACGCGCGCACCTTCGTCGCCGACGCGGCCACCAAGGTGGGGCTGGGACCCGAATCCTTCGTGGTCGAGGTCGCCAGCAACGACGGGTACCTGCTGAAGCACGTGGTGGACCGGGGGATCCGCTGCCTGGGCGTCGAACCGTCGGTGAACGTCGGCGCCGCGGCCCGGGAGGCGGGCGTGCCCACGCTCACCGCGTTCCTGAGCCCGGACACCGGCTCGGCCGTCCGCGCCGAGCACGGCCCGGCCGACCTGGTCGTCGCCAACAACGTGTACGCGCACATCCCCGACGTCGTCGGCTTCACGAAGGGCCTGCGCGCCCTGGTCGCCGACGACGGCTGGGTCTCCATCGAGGTGCAGCACCTGCTGACGCTGATCGAGGAGAACCAGTACGACACGATCTACCACGAGCACTTCCAGTACTACACGGTCGCCGCCGCGATCCGGGCCCTCGCCAGCGGCGGACTCGCCCTCGTGGACGTCGAGTTGCTGCCCACGCACGGCGGCTCCATCCGGCTCTGGGCCCGGCCCGCCGAGGCGGCCGGCGAGCCGACCGAGCGGGTGGCCGACGTGCTGGCCCGGGAGAAGGCCGCAGGACTGCAGGAACTGTCCGGGTACACCGAGTTCTCCGCCCGGGTCGCCAAGGTGCGCCGCGACCTCCTCGCCTTCCTCATCACCGCCGCCGAGGAAGGCAAGTCGGTCGTCGGCTACGGCGCCCCCGGCAAGGGCAACACGCTGCTCAACCACTGCGGCATCCGGCCCGACCTGCTCGCGTACACCGTCGACCGCAACCCCTACAAGCACGGCAGGTTCACCCCGGGCACCCGCATCCCGATCCTGCCGCCCGAGCAGATCGAGACCGACCGGCCGGACTACGTCCTCGTCCTGCCGTGGAACCTGCGGACCGAACTGGTCGAGCAGCTCTCCTACGTGCACGAGTGGGGTGGCCGGCTCGTCTTCCCCATCCCGGAACTGAGCATCGTCGAGGCCACGCCGGTGAAAGAGGTAACAGCATGAAGGTCGTCCTGTTCTGCGGCGGTTACGGGATGCGCATGCGCAACGGAACCTCCGACGACGTGCCCAAGCCGATGGCGATGGTCGGCCCCAGGCCGCTGATCTGGCACGTCATGCGCTACTACGCGCACTTCGGGCACAAGGAGTTCATCCTGTGCCTCGGCTACGGCGCCCACCACATCAAGAACTTCTTCCTCACCTACGAGGAGACGACGTCCAACGACTTCGTGCTGCGCGGCGGGCGGACCGAACTGCTCTCCACCGACATAGCCGACTGGACGATCACGTTCGCGCAGACCGGCATCGAGTCACCGATCGGTGAGCGGCTGCGCCGGGTCCGCCACCACCTGGACGGCGACGAGATGTTCCTCGCCAACTACGCCGACGTGCTGACCGACGCCCCGCTGCCGCAGATGATCGACTCCTTCGCCGGGCGGGACGCCGGCGCGTCGATGATGGTGGTGCCGCCGCAGTCCTCGTTCCACTGCGTGGACCTCGGCGAGGACGGTCTGGTGGGCGGCATCACCGCGGTGAGCGACATGCCGCTGTGGGAGAACGGCGGCTACTTCGTGCTCCGCCAGGAAGTCTTCGACCACATACCGGAGAACGGCGACCTGGTCGCCGACGGCTGCGCCCAACTCGCCAAGCAGGGACGGCTCGTGGCCCACCAGCACCGCGGCTTCTGGAAGCCGACCGACACGGTGAAGGAGCGCGCCGCCCTCGACGACGCCTACGCCAGGGGCGACCGCCCGTGGGCCGTGTGGGAACGCGCCGCCGCCGTCGCGGGGTCCGCGTGATCCGGCTCGGGGCCGGCCCCCTGGACCGGATCGTCGCGGTGGGCGCGCACTGCGACGACATCGCCATCGGCGCGGGCGGCACCCTGCTCGCGATCTGCCGCGCGCGGCCGGGAATCCGGGTCGACGCCCTCGTGCTCTCCGGCGGCGGCACCGACCGCGAACAGGAGGAGCAGGCCGCGCTCGCCGCGTTCTGCCCGGACGCCGACCTGCGCCTGACCGTGCTCAAACTGCCGGACGGCCGGCTGCCCGCCCACTGGGAGGAGGCCAAGGCCGCCGTCGAGGAACTGCGCGAGCGGACCGACCCCGACCTGGTCCTGGCCCCGCGCACCGACGACGCGCACCAGGACCACCGCGGCCTGGCCCGGCTGATCCCCACCGCGTTCCGCGACCACCTCGTCCTCGGCTACGAGATCGTCAAGTGGGACGGCGACCTCGGCCGCCCGTCCGCGTACCAGCCGCTGACCCCGGAGCTCGCCGAGCAGAAGGTCAGGCTGCTGCAGGAGCACTACCCCTCGCAGCGGCACCGGCCCTGGTACGACCGCGAGGCCTTCCTCGGCCTCGCCCGCATCCGCGGCATCGAATGCCACGCCCGCTACGCCGAGGCGTTCGCCGCCACCAAACTCACGCTCGACCTGGGGGACTGAACCTTGCGCGTACTGCTCACCGGACACCAGGGCTACCTGGGCACCGTGATGGCCCCGGTCCTCACGGCCGCCGGGCACGAGGTCGTCGGTCTCGACGCCGGCCTGTTCGCCGACTGTGTCCTCGGCCCGACGCCCGCGGACCCGCCCGGGCAGCGGGTCGACCTGCGCGACGTCACGGCCGAGCACGTGGCCGGGGTGGACGCCGTGATCCACCTGGCCGCGCTCTCCAACGACCCGCTGGGATCGCTCGCCCCTGAACTCACCTACGACATCAACCACCACGCGTCCGTCCGACTGGCCCGACTGGCCCGCGACGCCGGGGTGACCCGCTTCCTGTACGCGTCCACCTGCTCGGTGTACGGCGCCGCCGGCGGTGACGAACTGGTCGCCGAGGACGCCCCGTTGCGCCCCGTCACGCCGTACGCGGAGTCCAAGGTGCGCGTCGAGGACGACCTGCACGCCCTGGCCGACGACGACTTCACGCCGGTGTACATGCGCAACGCCACCGCCTTCGGCCACTCGCCACGGCTGCGCGCCGACATCGTGCTGAACAACCTGGTGGGCCACGCCCTGCTGTCCGGCGAGGTCCTCGTCCTCTCCGACGGCACGCCGTGGCGCCCGCTGGTGCACGCCGCCGACATCGCCCGCGCCTTCACGGCCGCGCTGACCGCGCCCCGCGAGGCCGTGCACGACCGGGCCTTCAACATCGGCAGCGAGGTCAACAACGTCACCGTCGCCGAGATCGCCGAACAGGTAGCCGAGGCGGTGTCCGGCGCGAAGGTGCGGATCACCGGGGAGAACGGCGCCGACCCGCGCTCGTACCGGGTCGACTTCGCCCGCTTCCGCGCCGCGATCCCCGGCTTCGACTGCGAGTGGACGGTCAAGCGGGGCGCACTCGAACTCGCCGAGGCATACCAGAAGTTCGGGCTGACCAAGAAGGACTTCGAGCAACGCTTCACCCGCCTCGCCGTGCTCCGCGCGGCGTCCGACGCGGGCGCCGTCGACGACACCCTGCGGTGGCGCCGATGACAGCGGTCGGCGAGGAGATGCACGCACTGGTGCGGCGGCTGTACCCGCTGTGCCGGAGCATCACCGGCGACGGGGTGCGCGCCACCCTGGACATCGTCGGCGAGTACCTGCCGTTGCGGACGCACGAGGTACCGACCGGGACCCAGGTGCTCGACTGGACGGTGCCGCAGGAGTGGAACATCCGCGACGCCTACGTCGCCGACGCCACCGGCCGACGCGTCGTCGACTTCGCCGCGTCCAGCCTGCACGTGCTCGGCTACAGCGTGCCGGTGGCGACGAAAATGCCGCTCACCGAACTCCGCGCCCATCTGCACACCCTGCCCGACCACCCGAACTGGGTGCCGTACCGCACCAGTTACTACAAACCGGAGTGGGGCTTCTGCCTCGCCCAGGAGACCCTCGACGCGCTGCCGGACGGCGAGTACGAGGTACGGATCGACTCCACGCTCGCCGACGGCCACCTCACCTACGCCGAGCACGTGATCCCCGGCCAGGTCCCCGACGAGGTGATCGTCTCCTGCCACGTCTGCCACCCGTCGCTGGCCAACGACAACCTGGCCGGCATCGCCGTGGCGACGTACCTGGCCCGGGCGCTCGCCGAGCGATCGCCCTACTACACCTACCGGTTCATCTTCGCGCCCGGCACCATCGGCGCGATCACCTGGCTGGCCCGCAACGCGGACCGGATCGAGCAGGTCAAGCACGGCCTCGTGCTGGCCTGCGCGGGCGACCGCGGCTCGCTCACCTACAAACAGAGCAGACGCGGCGACGCGGAGATCGACCGGGTGCTGCGGCACGTGCTCACCACGTCCGAACGCCCCCATCGCGTCGACGAGTTCACCCCGTACGGCTACGACGAGCGGCAGTACTGCTCGCCCGGGTTCGACCTCGGCGTGGGCTCGCTCAGCCGCACCCCGTACGCGGGCTACCCCGAGTACCACACCTCGGCCGACAACCCGGACTTCGTCTCGCCCGATGCGATGGCCGACACCCTCGCGGTGTGCCGCGAGGCGTTCGACGTCCTCGACCGCAACCGCAGCTACGTCAACCTCAGCCCCTACGGCGAACCACAGCTGGGACGGCGCGGGTTGTACGAGGCGCTCGGCGGGCGCAGCGACACCCAGCAGGCCCAGATGGCCATGCTCTGGGTGCTCAGCCTCTCCGACGGCGAGCACAGCCTGCTCGACGTCGCCGAGCGGTCGGGGCTGCCGTTCGACACCGTCGCGGGCGCGGCCGACGCCCTGCACGGCGCTGGGCTGATCAAGGCATGACCCCGATGACCACCGAGGGGGAGAAGACGACCACACCGGCGGCCCGGGCCGGACACGCCCGGCGGGCCATCGTCGGCCGGCTGTCCTGGGGACTGGCCGACCAGGCGGCCTCCAGCCTGTCCAACTTCGTGGTGGGCATCTACGTGGCCCGCTCCCTCGGACTGACCGCGTTCGGCGTGTTCAGCCTGGCCTGGGTGACGTACGGCGTGGTGCTCAGCGTCTCCCGCGGCCTGGCCACCGACCCGCTCGTGGTGCGGTTCAGCGGTGTGCCCGACGCGTCCTGGCGGACGGCGGTGGCCCGCTCGTCCGGCACCGCGCTCGGTGTCGGCGCCGCCCTCGGCGCGGTGTCCCTGGCGGCCGGGCTCGCCGTCGGCGGCCACGTGGGGCCCGCGTTCGCCTGCCTCGGCGTGGTCCTGCCGGGGCTGCTGCTGCAGGACGCCTGGCGGTTCGCGTTCTTCGCGGCAGGGACCGGACGGAAGGCGTTCGTCAACGACGTCGTGTGGGGCGTCGCCCTCGTCCCGGCGATGGTCGTCGCGGCCCGCGTGGGCAGCGTGGCGGCCTTCGTGCTCGCCTGGGGCGGCTCCGCCGCGGTCGCGGCGGCGTACGGCTGGTTCCAGTCCGGCATCCGGCCCCGCGTGTCCGGAGCCCGCACGTGGCTGCGCGACCACCGCGACCTCGGCAGCCGCTACCTGATCGAGAACGTCGGCGTGAGCGGCGCCGGCCAGCTGCGCGCGTACGGGCTCGGCGCGATCGTCGGCGTCAGCGCGGTCGGCGTGGTGCGCGGTGCCGAACTGCTGCTCGGCCCGTTCATGGCCGTCCTGATGGGACTCTCGCTGGTCACCGTCGCCGAAGCGGCCCGGGTGCTGCGCCGCGCACCGCACCGCCTGGGCGTCTTCTGCCTGCTGCTGGGCGGCGTGCAGGCCGTCGCCGCGCTGCTGTGGGGCGCGGCGCTGCTGCTGATGCCGGACCGGCTCGGCGAACTCGCCCTCGGCGACGTCTGGCCCGCCGCGTCGCAGCTCATCGTGCCGGTCACGCTCGGCGTCGCCGGCGCGGGCCTCGGCACCGGCGCCGCGGCCGGACTGCGCGCGCTCGCCGCGGCCCGGCGCAGCCTGCGCAGCCAGCTGATCGCCTCCACCTGCTACGTCATCGGCGGGCTCGGCGGCGCGGCCGCCGCGGGCACGGTCGGCTCGGCCTGGGGCGTCGCCGCCGCGACGGTCTGCGGCTCCGCCGTGTGGTGGCTGCAGCTGCGATCCGCCCTGCGCGAGCGCCGCCCCACCCCCATCCCCGAAGTGAGGACGACATGACCTCCCACCCCAGGCTGAGCATCGGCCTGCCCGTGTACAACGGCGAGGAGTACCTGGCCGAGTCGCTCGACGCGCTGCTGGGCCAGACGTACGAGGACTTCGAACTGGTCATCACCGACAACGCGTCGACCGACGGCACCCAGGACATCTGCCGCAAGTACGCCGCGCAGGACGCGCGCATCCGCTACATCCGGCTGCCCCGCAACATCGGCGCCGCCCCGAACCACAACTACGTGTTCACCCAGTGCCACGGCGAACTCTTCAAGTGGGCCTCGCACGACGACCTGTACGCCAGGGACCTGCTGCGGCGCTGCGTGGACGCGCTGGACGAGCGGCCCTCAGTGATCCTCGCGCACGCCGACCAGGCGGTCATCGACGAGGACGGCCAGGTCAAGGTCCCCTACGCGTACACGCTGGCCACCGACTCGCCGCGGGCGCCCGAGCGGTTCCGCAGCATGCTGTTCGAGCCCGGCGGCGACGACTTCTACGGCGTGATCAGGGCCGACGTGCTGCGCCGGGTCAAGCCGCACGACAGCTACCACCACGCGGACCGCACCTTCGTCGCCGAGATCGGTCTGCACGGACCCTTCCACCAGGTGCCCGAGCTGCTGTACTTCCGTCGCGACCACCCCACCCGCGCCGAGCGGGCCAACCCGTCCAAGCGCTCCCGGTGCGTCAACCTCGACCCGCGCAGGGCGGGCCCGCTGCACCCGACGCCCCGGCTGCTCGCCGAGTACGTCTGGGGCTTCGTCGCGGCGATCCGGCGGGCGCCGCTGTCCGCCGCCGACCGGCGCGCCTGCTACCGCCACCTCGTGGAGTGGGCGACCAGCCGGGCCAGGCCGGGCGCCGGCGAGCGGGTCGAGGACCGGGCCCCGGTCGACCCGGACAAGCTGACCGTCTCCGTCGACGACCTCGTCGCCGGACGCGAGGGGAGGCGGACGTGACCGCCGTCCGCGTCGGGGTGTTCGGCCTCCTAGGCTCCGGCAACCTCGGCAACGACGGATCGCTCGAAGCCGTCCTCGGACACCTCCGCGCCGAGCACCCCGGCGCGGTCGTCGACGCGCTGTGCGGCGGACCCGAGGCCGTCACGGCCCGGTACGGGATTCCCGCGACCCGGCTGCACTGGTACCGCGGCGAGTACCGCACCGCGTCCCGGGCGAGTGCCGTCGCGGGCAAGGGACTCGGCAAGCTCGTCGACGTCGTGCGCACCGCCGCGTGGGTGCGCCGGCACGACGTGGTGATCGTGCCCGGCATGGGCGTCCTGGAGGCCACCCTGCCGCTGCGGCCCTGGGGCTTCCCGTACGCGCTGTTCCTGCTCTGCGCGAGCGGCCGCCTGGTCGGCACCCGGGTCGCGCTGGTCGGCGTCGGCGCCGGCCCGATCGGCAACCGGCCGACCCGCACCCTGGTCCGCTGGTCGGCGCGGCTCGCCCGCTACCGCTCGTACCGGGACACCCAGTCCCGCGACGCGATGCGGGAGATGGGCGTGGACACCGCGCGCGACGAGGTCTACCCCGACCTCGCGTTCGCCCTGCCGACACCGCCCGCGGGCCCCTCGTCCGGCACGGTCTGCGTCGGCGTCATGGATTTCCACGGCGGCAACGACGACCGCGCCCGGGCCGACGAGATCCACCGGCGCTACCTCGACGGGACGACCCGCTTCGTCCGCGCCCTGGCCGACGACGGCCGGACCGTCCGGCTGCTCACCGGCGACGCGTGCGACGCCCCGGTGGTCGCCGCGATCCTCGACGCGGTCGACTCACCGCTGGTCACCGCCGCCGAAGCCGGCTCGCTCGCCGACCTGATGAAGGAGACGGCGGCCGCCGACACCGTCGTCGCCACCCGCTACCACAACCTCGTCTGCGCGCTGAAGGCCGGCACCCCGACCCTCGCCCTCAGCTACGCCGCGAAGAGCGACGCGCTGATGGACCGCATGGGCCTCGGCCCGTACTGCCACCCGGCCCGCGAGGTCGACGCCGACCGGCTGCTCGAACAGTTCCGCGAGGTGGAGAAGCGCTCGACGGAGCTGAGGAAGACCCTCGCCGAGCGGAACCGCACCGTCACCGCCCAACTCCAGCGCCAGTTTGCCGACTTGACCGCACTGCTGCTCCACGCCCCGAGGAAGGCTTCATGAAGGCAAGCGAAGTTCCGGAGATCACCGGAGCGTTCCTGTTCGAACCGACGCCGTACGCCGACGAACGCGGCTTCTTCTGCCGCACCTTCGACGCCGACGTGGTCCGCTCGGTGGGCCTCGACCCGGACGCCTTCGTCCAGGACAGCGTCTCCCGCTCCGTGCGGGGCGTACTGCGCGGCCTGCACCTGCGGTCAGGCAAGGGCGAGGCCAAGCTGGTGCGCTGCTCGTACGGGCGGATCTTCGACGTCGTCGTGGACCTCCGGCCGGACTCGCCGACGTACCGCAACGTGGCCACGTTCGAGCTGTCCGGCGAGACACAGACGACCCTCTACATCCCGGCGGGGTGCGCGCACGGCTTCCAGGCGCTGACCGAGACCGCCGACACCTCGTACCGGATCGACCGCCCGCACGACCCGGCCGAGGACGTGACGATCGCCTTCGACGACCCGGAACTGGCCGTCCCCTGGCCGATGCCGCCGGTGTCGATGTCGGCACGGGACCGGGAGGCGCCGGGCCTCGCCGAAGCGCTCAAGGAAACGGGGAGCTGATCCGCACGTGGACACCGAGGACTTCCGGCTGCCCCGGTCGCACGAGGCCAACGAGCGGCTGCACGAACTGATCCCCGGCGGCGCGCACACCTACGCCAAGGGCGACGACCAGTACCCCGAACACCTGGCCCCCGTCATCAGCCACGGCCGCGGCGCACACGTGTGGGACATCGACGGCAACCGCTACGTCGAGTACGGCTCCGGCCTGCGGTCGGTCAGCCTCGGGCACGCCCACCCGCGCGTCACCGAGGCCGTCCGGCGGGAACTCGACCGCGGCAGCAACTTCGCCCGGCCGTCCGTCCTGGAACTCGACGCCGCGGAACGCTTCCTGGCCACCGTGCCGACCGCCGACATGGTGAAGTTCGCGAAGAACGGCTCGGACGTCACCACCGCCGCGGTGCGCCTCGCGCGCGCCGTCACCGGGCGCCGGCGGGTCGCCATCTGCGGCGACCATCCGTTCTTCTCCGTCGACGACTGGTTCATCGGCACCACACCGATGTCCGCCGGAATCCCGTCGCAGACCACCGAGTTGACGGTCTCCTTCCCGTACGGGGACCTGGCGGCCACGGAGGAAATCCTCACCCGGTACGAGGACGAGATCGCCTGCATCGTCCTCGAACCCGCCGCCCACACCGAGCCCCCGCCCGGCTACCTCGAAGGACTGCGCGCCCTGGCCGACCGGCACGGCTGCGTCCTCGTCTTCGACGAGATGATCACGGGCCTGCGCTGGTCGGAGGCGGGCGCCCAGGGCTTGTACGGCGTCGTCCCCGACCTGTCCACGTTCGGCAAGGCGCTGGGCAACGGGTTCGCCGTCTCCGCGCTCGCCGGGCGCCGCGACCTGATGGAGCGGGGCGGGCTGCGCCACTTCGGCGACCGGGTGTTCCTGCTGTCCACCACGCACGGCGCCGAGACGCACTCCCTGGCGGCAGCCATGGCCGTGCAGACCACCTACGTGGAAGAGGGCATCACCGCGCGCCTGCACGCGCTCGGCGAGCGGCTGGCCGCCGGAGTCCGCGACGCGGCCGCGGCCATGGGCGTCGCCGAGCACGTGGTCGTCCGGGGCCGGGCCAGCAACCTGGTCTTCGGCACCCTCGACCAGCACGGGCGGCCGTCGCAGGAATACCGCACCCTGTTCCTGCGCCACCTCCTCGCGGGCGGCGTCCTCGCCCCGTCGTTCGTGGTGAGCAGCGCGCTCACCGACGCCGACATCGACCACACCGTCGACGTGGTCGCGCAGGCGTGCGCGGTGTACCGCAAGGCACTGGACGCCGGCGATCCCACGCCGTGGGTGGGGGGACGGCCGGTGAAGCCCGTCTTCCGCCGCCTGGCGTGAGGGGACGTCAGCCGGGTGTGCGCCGGGCGGCATCCGCCGTCCGGTCGACCAGCCACGCCGTCGCCGGCACCACGGCGAGCGCGGTGCACCAGCCGCCGAGGACATCGGTCGGGTAGTGGGCGCTCAGGGAGACCTGGGCCCACCCCATCACGGCGCCGGCCACCAGCCCCGCCCCGAGCACGAGCAGCGTGCCGACCGCCCTGCCCAGCCCGAGCCGACCGGTCACGAGCAGCGCCGCCACGAGGGCGAGCGCGGTGGCGAAGGCGGTGTGCCCGCTCGGATAGGACAGATTGCCCGGACCGTGAATGGTGCGTCCGACCAGGGACTTGACCACCGTCGCCGTCACCACGGACACACCGGCCCCGGCGACGAGGAACACGGCCGCGCGAGGCCACCGCAACAGCAGCAGACACCCCACCACACCGACCCCGACGAGGATCGCCGCACCGGCGGGCTCCCCCCAGAAGTCCGTGGCCAGCGCGACGCGCCGCCAGGGCGGCCCCACGCTGTCCTCCGTCGGCAACACGAACCACCGGTCCACCTGCCCCGACTCACTGTGCCCGGCGTACATCACCCCGACCAGGGCGACCACCAGCGCACCGAGCCCGGCGACCACCCACAGCCACCCACGTAACGCCCCGGGCAACACCTCGGGCACCGCCCGCCCGCTCACGTCCCGCTCCACTTCCACCACGCGCCCCAACGCGAGCCCCCCGTCGTCTAGCTCCCCGAAGCCGGAGCTTTCATCTTGGCGTACGGGGGCGGAGGAGACGGGCCAAATCGAGTGGGCGGGGAAATATCGGCGTTAAAGGGTACGAGGGCTTGGCTGGAGACATGCCGTGTCGGCGCGGCCTCGCCCGGAGGCGGCTAGGGTTCGGAAGCCGGGCCCTGCGTCTCTTCCAGGTGCTGCGTCTCCTCCAAGTCCTCTGGCCTGCCGAGCTGTTGAAGGACTTCGGCGAGTTTGTCCGCGGCCGCGCTGTTTCCCGCGTCCGCAGCCAGCCGCAACCAGGGCTCCGACTCCTCCGGACGTCCTGCCGCGCACAGGAAGTCTCCGTAGAGGAAGGCGGCTGGATCGATCTCGGCTTCCGCTGCCTGACGCAGCAACTCCGTGCCCTCAACGATGTGTTCGGGGCCCGTCCCGATCAGCACCACGCCGAGGCACATCCTTGCTTGCGGGACCTGGGCGGCGGCCCTACGCAGCCAGAGTTCGGCTTCCTCGAGGCGATCATCAGCCATGAAGCAGTGATACCCCAGTTCGTGCGCGGCTTCCATGTCACCGTCCTCGGCAGCGAGCCTCAGCCAGCGCTCTGCCTCGACGTGGCCTTGCTGAAGGAGCAGGGAGCCCAAGTGGCGGGCCGCCTCCATGTGGCCTCGGTCGACGGCGGTCCGTAGCCAGGCAACAGCTTCATCGCTCCGGCCTAGGTGGTGCAGGACCTGTCCGAGAAGGCTCGCCAGGGACCCGTCGGTCGAGAAGGCGTTCGCCTCGGCGGCTCGGCGGAGCCAAGGCTCCGCCTCTTCGAACTGCTGCTGGGACATGAGGAACAGCCCCAGCTCCGCCGCCCACACTTCCTGTTTCTCAGCCAGGAGCCGCAAGGTCGGCTCGGCCTCGTCCCGCAGGAAATTCAGGAACATGGTCCCCTTGGTGTTGCTGGCTTCCGCGGCCCGACGCAACAGGGGCTCCGCCTCACACAGGCGGAGTTGACCGCAGAGAACTGCTCCCAGGGTGGCGAGACCTTCAGCGTCACCATGGGCGGCGACTTTGCGTGCCCACGGTTCGGCCTCCTGAAAGCGCCCTTCGCCCAAGAGGCGCATGGCCAGGGCGATGGCTGCGTCAGCGCGGGAGTACGCGGCAGCGCGCAGCCACTTCTCCGCCGCCTCGGGCCGCCCTCGTTCGGTGAGCGCGTGGCTGACGTCGATGAAGTGCACGGTGACACCCATGTCGAGAGATGCCCGCAGCCACTCCTCGGCTTCGTCCGGTCGTCCCAGACGGATGAGCGTGATCGCAAGCCTCGGCGCCGCGTATCGGTCGCCTGCCTCCGCGGCTTTCCGCAGCCATGGTTCGGCCTCGTCGCACTTGTCCTGGCCGAGTAGGCAGCTGCCCAACGCGAGCGGTGCGTAGGGAGAGCCTGCCGCGGCCGCCGTCCGATACTGCTCCGCCGCCTCCGACGCGCGGCCCTGGCGGCCCAGAACGTCTCCGAGGAGCAGCGCGACATTTCCCTTGTCCGTCAGTCCGTTCTCGGCTTCCCAGCGCAGCATGGGTTCCGCTTCGTCGATTCGGCCGAGCTGGGTCAGCAGGAGGCCGTAGGCACCCGGGGCGAGGATGTCGCCGTCCGCCACAGCTGACCGGAGGAGTGGTTCGGCCTCCGCGTACCGCTGCTGCTGCGCGAGAATCACCCCCAGAGTGCGACCGCTCTCCTCGCCGTCCTCCCACATCGCCCGAAAGAGCCTCTCGGCAGTACGTGCGCGGCCCGCAGCGTGCGCGGAGAAGGCCACTCCTCGACGTTGGGATCCCGTGGCCTCACGTTCCGCGATCTCCCACACCGACTCGGGCACGGCGGGGAAACCCTGCTTCCTCTGGGCTTCGTCGACGAGATAGTCGAAAACCCTCCAGGTCCCCGCTGCCGCGTCGGGAACGAGGAGACTCGTGGATCCGAGGCGGACGAACGTCGCCCACCGCACGGCCTGCCCCAGGGTCTCCTCCTCCGGACGGAGATGCGCGGCACTGCGCAGGTAGGCGTAGTGGGCCTCGACAACCACCTCATGCGGTACGGGGCCCATCATCCCGGCCCGGGCCAGGTCGATGGCCGCGGCAACCAGCGCGTGACCGCGGGGCCGCCCGCCGGCCCGCAGAGCACCTCGCCACTCCTGCCAAAGGAGCGGGCCGGCCGCCAAGTACTCCGCGACGCCGAACGGGCCGTGGTTCGCCAGCGCGTCCTGAAGCCGCGCGTCCGGGGCGTGCGCCGTGCGGAGAAGTTCCTCGGCGCTCCAGGCGCGCTCGATCTCCACCTGCATGGCCATGTTCAGGACGCGTGAGCCCGCTTGCGCGACCAGATGTGCCTGAAGATTGTCGTCCCTGATGGCCGCGTGTTCACCGCTGGGTCGGTACAGGTCGTACAGGCTCTCGCGCAGCGTGGCCAGGACGACGACCCCGGCTGCCGACAACCGGGCCAGAAGGTTCGGGTCCAGACCCTGAGGGTGCAGGTGCCCCTCCAGGTCGTCCAGCCACAGCAGGAACCTGTTCTCCGCTCGCGCCCCGATCACCGCGGGCAGTTCCCGCAGATCCGCCCCAGGGGGTGGCGCCCATAGAAGATGACCTGGCAGGACACGTTGCATGGCCTCGTAGGCGGTCCGCGTCTTCCCGGCGGTCGAATCGCCTGTCAGCAGGACCATTCCGCCGTTCTCACCGGCCTCCGCCAGGATGCGGTTCAGCTCCTCATCGGCGTCACGCGGAACATAGGGCGGCAGGCTGTTCACGCCCTGGTCCGACCTCGGGCGGTGCACACCGAGTGCTATCGGGTCGGCCTCAGCGACAGGAAGCCAGGTCTGGGTCGGGAGTGTCAGTCGGCGCGCCGCGCTCTCGTCGCCGCGCCGCCAGCCCGTAGGCGTACCCCTGGTGGCCCGCACGACGCGTCCACGAGCCTCGATCCACGGTTTCGGATCCTGATCGCAGGCTGTCACGAACGCACGCAGGGTTTCGGTACGGGGCAGGCCAGTGGATCCGCTCAGGATGCCCTGCACGGTGGCCGGGCTCAGATCTGCGGCCGCCGCCAGACGGTGCACGCTCCATCCCCCTGCATGGAAAACAGCCACCAACTGCGTGCAGAGATCTTCTCGCGTGCGGATCCGGGAAAAGTCGATCGGCCCCAACGGAGTTCTCCCGACGTACCGGTTTCGTTCGCCTACGTTCAGGTTGGCAGCGCGCGACGGACCCGTCCATCAGGGAAGTCGAGAAATATTGCTGCTCCGGCACGGACCTCCCTCGAAAGCGAACAGCATCCTCTCGCAGGATTCCCGGGCGAACGCAGCACTGCTGAGACCCGCATGAGGGAGTCCGATCGTGAAACTTTCATCTCGCCTCACCACTCAGGCGACAGAACACCCGGCAAGCAGTCGGTTCACGCGCCGACTTGCGCAGGTGGCAATGTGCGCCGGAGTCAGGGGACTCGCGCACGCCATGGGCACCGCGGCAGGGACGGCGATCGTGTCTCTGGCGTGGGAGTGGATCAATCGCCGCTGAAATCCGTCGACTCGGAATCCGGAGTCGGCAGACGTCCAGGTGACCGTGCTCAGCGGGTGTCTGGAAGGGCAGAGCCCCCTCCAGACACCCGACGTGAGGCTCTAGAAGAACCCGAGCTTCTGTGCCGAGTACGACACCAGAAGGTTCTTCGTCTGCTTGTGGTACAGGCTCGGTTTAGCCTCTGACTTGTGGCTATGGGTCGAATTGACTGCGGCTGATCCGAGTTGGTCCGCGCCTGGTCCGGATCTTGGTCAGGCGATGGCGGCCGTCGTGCGCGGCTGGTTGCCCGGGGCGTACATCTGCATCCTTGCCGTGCTGCCGACCAGGTGGAGGCGTTCGGTCTGCCAAGGGCGTCCGGTGAAGCCGTCGACCAGCGCCAGTTCGAGAGAGGGGCGGGCGGCCGCCAGGGCGGCGAGGGGTGAACGAAGCCGCTGGACGGCCTGCACCGGCAACTCGCCCAGGAAGGCCAGGGTGATATCCGGACTGGCGTCCGGCGGGTGGAAGCACGTGGAGATCATCAGCGTAGGCAGGGAACTGTCAGAAGCGTGTTCGCGCCGATCGAGGCGAGGGCCGGCTCATTGGGTGAATGACAGCAGCCGGAGGACCGGTCGTACGGCGCTCCCGGGATCGTCGTCGAGTCCGGTCGGCAGCGCACCGCTCAGCCACAGGTTGGCGAAGCCGTGGACGATCGACCAGGCGGCCAGCTCGGTGGTTTCGCCGGCCGATGCCGAGAGCGCCGTAGTGAGTGCCTGGCCGGCGCGGTCCTGCGCGGCGAGGAGTTGGGCATCGTCGGCGTTGTGCAGGCTGGGCTGGAACATCACCTCGAAATGCGCCGGGTGTCCCACCGCGAACCGTACGTAGGCCACGCCGGCCTCGACGAGGTCGTCGCCCACGGCGGTCACGGCGTCGGCCAGCAGGTCGAAGCCTTCGGCCGCCAACGCGGTGAGCAGGCCGGCCTTGGAGCCGAAGTGGGGTGTGAAGGCGGCGTGCGAGACGCCGGCCCGACGGGCCACGTCGCGCAGGCTGAGCGCGGCGGGCCCGCCCTGCTCGATGGCCTCGATGGCCGCGGTGAGTGCCGCCCGGCGGACGTTTCCGTGGTGGTAGGGCCGATCAGTCATGGTCGACATCTTACCGTTGGCAACATTGCAGGTCGATGTTATCTTGCCAATGGTAAGTTCCGCATATGCGCTGTCAGTTGGAGGCTCCATGGAACCGCTTGTCGCTCTGTTGGTCGGCTTCGGTGCCGCCCGGGTCGCCGGACTCGCCGGTATCGACGTGCTGAACGCCTGGCAGCCCGCGCTGCGGGTCGGGCTGGCGGCGATGTTCCTGCTCACCGCGTTCGCCCACTTCTATCCGAAGCTCCGCGCCGATCTCATCGGCATGGTCCCGCCCGCACTGCCCCGCCCCGGCCTCCTCGTCACGCTCACCGGGATCCTCGAACTCGCCGGAGCCGTCGGCGTCCTCGTCCCGGCGACCAAGCGCCTCGCCGCGATATGTCTCGTCGCGCTGCTGATCGCGATGTTCCCGGCGAATGTCTCGGCGGCCCGGCGCGGCGTGGCTCAGGGCGACGCGATCGGACCCCGTACCGCACTGCAAGTGGTGTTCGTCGCCGCGGCGGCACTCGTCATCCCGTGACGACCTTGTCGTAGGTCTCATCAGGCTGCCGCTGTGATGGGAGCAGTGGTGTCCTGCATGTTGCGGTCTGGGCCGCACCAAGGCTCGGGGTGTTCGTCAGCGGACATCGGAAGGCGCTGCAACTGCACGGGGCCGGGGTGAAAGGCTGAACTGTCGGGGTCGCTCATGTTTTCGCCGATGAGGTAGCGGTAGAACCATTCCGCGAAGCTCATGTGGCGCTCGGCCGGGCCTGAGCGGGACGTGCGGAAGGCGCCTGACGGGCATAAGCACAGGTCAGGCGCCCTATTTCGTGCTCCTAGAAGAAGCCGAGCTTCTGTGCCGAGTACGACACCAGAAGGTTCTTCGTCTGCTGGTAGTGGTCCAGCATCATCTTGTGGTTCTCGCGGCCGATCCCGGACTGCTTGTACCCGCCGAACGCGGCGTGCGCCGGGTACGCGTGGTAGCAGTTCGTCCAGACGCGGCCCGCCTGGATGGAGCGGCCCGCTCGGTAGGCCGTGTTGATGTCGCGGGTCCAGACGCCGGCGCCGAGGCCGTACAGGGTGTCGTTGGCGATCTTGATGGCGTCGTCGTAGTCGGCGAACGAGGCGACCGAGACGACCGGGCCGA
Organism: Streptomyces longispororuber; assembly: GCF_024448165.1. GTDB lineage: Bacteria > Actinomycetota > Actinomycetes > Streptomycetales > Streptomycetaceae > Streptomyces > Streptomyces longispororuber_A. The sequence continues at coordinate 29,986 of NZ_JAMOLN010000051.1, read as the reverse complement.
AGATCTCCTCCTGGAAGATCCGCATGCGGTTGTTGCCCTCGAAGATCGTGGGCTGGACGTAGTAACCGCCCGCGAGTTCGCCGTCGTACTCGATGCGCTGGCCGCCGGTGAGGACCTTCGCGCCCTCCTGCTGGCCGATGTCCAGGTAGGAGAGGATCTTCTGGAGCTGGTCGTTGGAGGCCTGGGCGCCGATCATCGTGTCGGTGTCCAGCGGGTGGCCGGGCTTGATGGCCTCGGTGCGGGCGACGGCCGCGTCGAGGAACTCGCTGTAGTGGCCCTGCTGGATCAGCGCGCGGGACGGGCAGGTGCAGACCTCGCCCTGGTTCAGGGCGAACATCGTGAAGCCTTCGAGCGCCTTGTCGCGGAAGTCGTCGTCCTTGGCCCAGACGTCGTCGAAGAAGATGTTCGGGGACTTGCCGCCGAGTTCGAGGGTGACCGGCTTGATGTTCTCCGAGGCGTACTGCATGATCAGGCGCCCCGTCGTGGTCTCCCCGGTGAACGCGACCTTCGCGACGCGCGCGCTGGAGGCCAGCGGCTTGCCCGCCTCCACGCCGAAGCCGTTGACGACGTTGACCACGCCCGCCGGGATCAGGTCCGCGACGAGGGACAGCCACACGTGGATCGACGCGGGGGTCTGCTCGGCCGGCTTGATGACCACCGCGTTGCCCGCCGCCAGCGCCGGGGCCAGCTTCCACGTCGCCATCAGGATCGGGAAGTTCCACGGGATGATCTGCGCGACGACGCCGAGCGGCTCGTGGAAGTGGTAGGCGATCGTGTCGTCGTCGATCTCCGAGAGCGACCCCTCCTGCGCGCGGACCGCGCCCGCGAAGTAGCGGAAGTGGTCGATGGCGAGGGGGATGTCGGCGGCCAGGGTCTCGCGGACCGGCTTGCCGTTCTCCCAGCTCTCGGCGACGGCGAGGAGTTCGAGGTTCTGCTCCATGCGGTCGGCGATCTTCAGGAGGATGTCCGCGCGGGCGCCCGGCGACGTGCGTCCCCACGCGGGCGCGGCGGCGTGCGCCGCGTCGAGGGCACGCTCGACGTCCTCCGCGGTGCCGCGGGCGATCTCCGTGAACGGCTGACCGTTGACCGGGCTCGGGTTCTCGAAGTACTTGCCGAGGGCCGGCGGTACGTACTCGCCGCCGATGAAGTGGTCGTAGCGGGCCTGGTAGGAGACGACGGAGCCCTGCGTGCCGGGCGCTGCGTAACGGGTCATCTGGGGGCCTCCTGTGCGCGCTGCCCGCCGTTGGGCAGCTTTCGCGTCGGAGGCTAGGAGTTGCGACGTTGCAGCTACGTTGCGTCGTACCGAGCAGTTACGTTGCGGCGTAGCCCTGTTCGCCGTCGAGCGCCGCCAGCCGGGCGAGGACCGGCGGCGTCGGGCGGACCGCGGCGAGCGCCCGCCACACGTCGAGGTCTTCCTCGCCCCACGGCGCGTGCGCCCAGTCCGCGAGCAGGTCCGGATCGCGGCGCGCGACGAGCGCCGCCCGCAGCTCGTCGGCGAGCCTGCGCCGCACCCGCGCCACCGCGGGCGCCAGCGAGGCGGGCAGCAGCGGTCCCGTGTACGCGGACGCCGCCGCCGTCACCGCCCCGGAGGCGAGGCGTCGCTCGACCGTGGCCAGGTCCGAGTCGACCGGTGAGGCCAGCCGGTAGGGGCGGGACCTGAGCACGTCCGGGCCCAACACCCGGCGCAGCCGCGCCAGTTCGGCCCGCAGCGTCACCGGCGTCACGGACTCGTCCTCGTACAGGAAGCAGAGCAGTTCGTCGCCGGTCAGGCCCTCGGGGTGGCGGGCCAGGAGGACCAGCAGTTCGCTGTGCCGGCGGCTGAGCCTGATCTTGTGGCCCGACGGGGTGAGGAGCAGGGCCTCGTCGCGGCCCAGCACGTTCAGACGCAGCCCCTGATCCGTCGCGGACGGCGGGGCGAGCAGGGCGAGTTGGGACTCGGCGGCGCGCGCCACCGCCTGCACGAACGCCAGACTGTGCGGGTGCGCGAGCCCGTCCCCGCCGGTGATGTCGACCGCGCCGAGCAGCCGCCCCGACCGGGGATCGTGCACTGGTGCCGCCGCGCACGTCCACGGCTGCACCTTGCGGATGAAGTGCTCCGCGGCGAACACCTGGACCGGGCGGTCGACGGCCACGGCCGTGCCCGGCGCGTTCGTGCCCATCGCCGACTCCGACCAGCGGGCGCCCGGCACGAAGTTCATCCGGCCCGCCCGCTGCCGCGTCCCGGCGTGGCCCTCGACGTACAGGAGCCGGCCCTGCGCGTCGCACACCGCGAGGAGGTGCTCGCCGTCGGTCGCGAACGTGCCCATCAGTTCCCGGAACAGCGGCATGACCCGGGTCAGCGGATGCTCCGCGCGGTACGCCCCGAGGTCCCCGTCCGTCAGCTCGACCGACGCCGAGGCGTCCGGGTTGACGTGCGCGCCCGCCGAGCGCCGCCACGACGCGGCAACCACCGGCCGCACCGGCCGGGCCACCGTGCCCGCCGCCGTGAAGCGCTCATGGGCGCGGCGCAGCGCCCGTACCCGCTCGGACGGATCGGCGCCCGGCTCCAGGGCGACCCACGGATCGGTCAACTCGGCCTCCAGGGACGGCGATGCGGCGCTGGGGCCATCGTCGCTCCGGGGGAGCGGGTCGACAAGGAGCCGGACACAGATGTCGCGAGGTGGCACATGCCGCACACGGGTGTGGAGATCAGACGAAGTTGACCATCCTGATGTACCGCGTCCAGTCCCAGTACGGGCCGGGGTCGGTGTGGTCGGTGCCCGGCACCTCGACGTGCCCGAGGATGTGCTCACGGTCCATCGGGATGCCGTAACGGGCGCAGATCGACGCGGTGAGCGCCGCCGACTGCTGGTACATGGCGTCGGTGAAGTACTCCGGCTGATCCACCCAGCCCTCGTGCTCGATGCCGATGCTGCGCGTGTTGTAGTCCCAGTTGCCCGCGTGCCAGGCGACGTTCTTCTCCCGCACGCACTGCGCGACGTGCCCGTCGGCGGAGCGGACCAGGTAGTGGGCGGAGACCTGCTTGGCGGAGTTCTTGAAGATGGCGAGGGTGTCGGCGTACGTCTCCTGCGTGACGTGGATGATCACGTAGTCGATCGGATACGACGAAGGGCGGCTGGACGCCGTGTAGTTGGAGGTGCTGGCGGGGACGGACTCGGCCGGCGGGTAGTCGACGGCCAGGGCCCGGGCGCCGGCCCGGCCCGCGGGCAGCAGCGCTCCGGGCACGGCGGCCAGCGCACCGGCCTGGAGGAGACGGCGGCGGGTCGGGCGCGGGCGACCGGCCTGGTCGGGAACGTGTCTTGCTCGGTCCATGACGATCCTGCCTTTCGAAGGGCTCGGACGGTGGGGGGAACCGGCGGCGCCGCGGCGCCCGTCAGTGCTCGGGGCGGGGCAGCGTCGCCGCGATCTCGCGCAGCCGGGCGTGGATGCCGCGGTGCGTCTCACGTGCGGGCAGCCACTCCTTGCGGAGCTTGGCGACGCACGTGTAGTTGGTGTCGCAGACGTTCGCGAGCGGTGACTCGACGGTCTGGGTGGCGAACTGGTACGCGTCCAGTTCGCTGAATCCGTAGTCCCGTACGAGCCACTGCACCAGGTCGAGCTGGGAGATCCGGAACGCGTCCTCCAGCGGGCGCGCCGAACCGGTCGACACGATGTGGGTGTCCGACTCGATCCGCGGCCAGGGCGTCGCCACGCCCTTGAGGAGCTCGACGATGACGACGGTCCGCATGGCGCACTCCACGGCCACGCCGCATGTCTCGCCCTCGCCCTGCCGTGCGTGGCCGTCGCCGAGGCTGAGCAGCGCTCCCTCGACGTTCACCCCGAGGTAGCAGGTGACGCCCGCCCGCATCTCCGGCGTGTCCATGTTGCCGCCGTGCGCGTCCGGGACGAGGGCCGAGCGGACCTCCAGGTTCGCCGGGGCCACCCCCACCGTGCCGTGCATCGGGTCCATCGGCAGGTCGACGGTGAACTCGCCGTCCCGCGCGGCGAACCGGGCCGTGCGGCGCTCCCGGTCGAGCTGCCAGATCCAGACGGTCTCCTCCAGGGGCGGCTGCAGCGTGGCCGTGGTGTGCGTGGAGGTCAGGGCGCCGAACAGCGGCACGGTCGTGGACGCCGCCCAGTCGCGGGCCGGCTCCACCGACACGAAGTGCACCGCGACCGTGTCGCCGGGCTCCGCGCCCTCGATGTGGAAGGGGCCCGTCTGCGGATTGAGGTACGGGAACTCGCAGACCTGCGAGACGAGGTCCTTCTCCGACCGCACCCGACCGGCGAAGCAGTCCTCGGTGAAGAGGTCGAGCACGGTGCCGGGCGCGATGCGCGCGACGGGCGGCGCTCCGCCGAACGTCCAGGCGTACTCGCCGGGTCCGGGCCGGACCGTCAGCATCCGGGGGTCGCTCATGACGGCGGTGCTCCGCTCTGCAGGGGGGTGGCCGCGAAGCGGTGGAGCGCCTCGCGTGAAGTACGGTACGGCGCCCGCAGGTTGGGGCGGAAGAGGGCGCGGCGTGCCGGTGGACAACCCGTTCAATGTGAACAACCGCACGTCAGAGGTCCGAACCTCTGGCGGGTGCGCGGGCGGGGCTGGACCGGGGGAGTGCCTCGGTGGTGGTCCTAGAGGCCGTAGTTGCTGAGCTCCCGATGGGAGAACCGGCGTGCGGCCCGGCCGAGCGTGCGGACGAAGACGATGTTCTCGCCGCGGGCGCCCGCGACCCTCGACCAGTCGTCCGGGTTGGTGGTGTTCGTGAGCTGCGCCGTGTCGCGGATCTCCTCCTTGGCGGCCCGGATCACGTCCTGCACGCGGATGCCGAGCGGCTCGTCCCGGCCGGTGAGATGACGCTCGACCGCTGCCGACTTGGCCCGGTCGACGATGTTCTTGATCGCCGCGCCCGAGGTGAAGTCCCGGAAGTGGAGCACCTCCTTCTGCCCGCTCTCGTAGGTCACCTCGACGAAGCGCGTGGCCTCGTTGTCCGTGTACAGATACGCCACGGCGTGCTGGATCATGTTCCGCACCGCGAGGTCGGCGGCACCGTGGTGAGCCGCGAGGTCCTGGGGATGGAGCGGGAGACCGGCCGTCAGGTGCTTGCCGAAGATGTCGAGCGCCGCCGCCCGGTCGGGCCGGTCGACGCGGATGCGCAGATCGAGGCGGCCCGGGCGCAGGATCGCCGGATCGAGCATGTCCTCGCGGTTGGAGGCGCCGATGACGATGACGTTGTCCAGGCCCTCCACGCCGTCGATCTCGGAGAGCAGCTGCCCCACGATCGTGTTCTCCACGTCGGAGCTGATCCCCGAGCCGCGGGTGCGCACCAGGGACTCCATCTCGTCGAAGAAGACGATGACGGGACTGCCCCCGGCCGCCTTCTCCCGCGCCCGCTGGAAGATCAGCCGGATGTCCCGCTCGGTCTCACCGACGTACTTGTTGAGCAGTTCGGGCCCCTTGACGCTGAGGAAGTGGGGCGGCCCGGAGTGCGCACCCATGGAGCGGGCGAGCCCGCCCGCGAGGGCCTTGGCGATGAGGGTCTTGCCGCAGCCGGGCGGACCGTACAGCAGGATGCCCTTCGGCGGGCGCAGCCCCATCCGCCGGCAGACGTCGGGGTGGCGCTGCGTCAGCTCGACGGCCCGGCGGATCTGGGCGAGTTGTTCGTCGAGGCCGCCGATCTCGTCGTAGCCGACGTCCGGAAACTCCTCCAGGGCCAGGGGCTCGGCCTCGGTGTGCGGGATCACCTCGTAGACGTATCCGGAACGCGGTTCGAGCAGCAGCCGGTCGCCCGGGCGCAGCCGCACGTCGTACAGCGGCTCGGCGAGCATCACCAGGCGCACCTCGTCCGTGTGCCCGATCGTCAGGGCGCGCCGCCCGTCGTCGAGCACTTCCTTGAGCGTGACGATGTCGCCCGCCTCCGGGAACGTGAGCACATCGATCACGTTGAGCGCTTCGTTGAGGAGGACGCGCTGGCCCGGCACCAGGGACTCCGGGTCGATGTGCGGCGACACATTGAGCCGGAGGCTGCGACCGCCGGTGAACACGTCGACCGTGCCGTCCGTGTAGAGCCGCTCGAACTGGCCGTAGCCGCCTGGAGGTTGGGCGAGGAGATCGACCTCTGTCTTCAGCGCGACGAGGTGGTCCCGTGCCTCGCGCAAGGTGTCGGTGAGCCGTCGGTTCTGGTCCAGCGTGCGGGCCAGCTCGGCCCGCAGTTCGGCGACTTCCTCCGCCGCGTCGCTCATGAGGCGCTCTCCTCCCGCAGGGCCGCGTCGAGACCGAGTTCGATCGCCGGATGGAACGTGGTGCCGAACCGCACCCTGAGGTCCGGCTGGTCGAGGAGCATGGAGAGGGAGGTGACATCCATGGCGTCGGCGAAGGGGACGAATCCGTGCTGTGCGCTGACCGCCGCGAGCGTCGCGAGACCGGACGCCTGCCGGCCGACCCGGGACATCCGCTCCGCGAGCTGTCCGAGCGTCTCCACCCCGGCCAGGTTCGCGACGCCCACGAGCACACCGGCCGACCAGCGCTGCTGCTCCGGTTCCTGCTCGCCCAGGTCGTCGAACCCGGCATCGTGCGCGACCTTCAGGACTGCGCCGACGGGCAGCCGCGGCCGGCTCGTCATCACCGAGTCGAGGTCGACGGGCAGTTGGGTCCACTCCTCGGTGCGGGTCTGGCTGAGATAGCGGGCACGCAGGGAGTGCACCTCGGCGCGGTAGCTGCCGAACAACTCGTCGCCGGTCTCCATCAGGGCCGCGACCCGGAACAGCCTGCGCCGCACCTCGGGCGGGATCTCCGCCTCGTTCTTGTAGTCGAGGCTGTGGCTGATGACGCCCCAGGCGTGCTGGAGCACCGTACGGACCTGGAACTCGATGCGGAACTCGCCGTAGGCGCGGTACTCCGGCAGTTCGCGGCGCCGGGCGTCGAACCGGCCGATCAGATGCAGACTCCGGTACCCGAACGTCTCGGGGGACTGCGCGTGCCTGCTCTCCTCCTTGAGGATCTCGAACTCCTCGTGGAGCAGATCGCGCACCTGCTCCACGTCGTCGAGGTAGAACGTGACGATCCGTACGCCGCACAGGTCCTCGGCGTCGGCCAGTCGCTCGTAGTGCGGATGCCGAAGGAACTTCTCCCGCAGGCTCTCCGGCTCCTTGGCGCGCGCCTCGACGGTGTGCACCTTCACGTCGTGGTTCGCGCAGAGCTGCTCCAGCAGGGCCCGCACCGTGGCGGCGCAGGCGATCAGGGCCGGATGGACCTGCGGATAGAGCTCTGCGACACGGTCCCGCGGAATGTCGTCCCCGTACATGACGCCCCCAGGGGACGGCCGCTCCTGGTGAGTGACGGTGCCCCGCACCAGGTTAGGGGCGCTGCACGGGGCGCGGCACCCCGTCGGCTCAGGTCCGGGGCATCTGCTCGGCCGCCCCGATCGGATCATCGAGGACCGTACGGACCACGGAGTGCGCCGCTCCGAGCAGTGGGCCGTCCGAACCCAGGTGGGAGACGGCCACCCCGTCCTCGGGCGTCGCCGTGCGGCGGGTCAACTCGCGTTCCAGGGACGGCAGGAGCCAGGGGGCCAGGCGGGAGAGGGCGCCGCCGAGGACCACCGCGCGCGGGTCGAGGAGGTTGACCGCGCCGGTCAGGGCGATCCCGAGCGCGGTACCGGCGGCGCGCAGCGCGCGCCGGGTGTCCGTGTCGCCCGCGGCCGCCCGCTCGGCGAGCAGCGAGACCCGGTCGGCGCCCGGTTCGACGCCGGCCGCGCGCAGCACCGCCTCCTCGCCCGCGTACTGCTCCAGGCAGCCGCGTCCGCCGCACGGGCAGGCCGGACCCTCGGGGCGCACCGGCACGTGGCCCAGCTCGCCCGCGAACCCCCGGGTGCCGCGCAGCAGGCGGCCGTCGACGACGAGGGCCGCGCCGATGCCGATCTCCGCCGACACGTGCAGGAAGTCCGCGGGGGACTCGGTGCCGAGCCAGAGTTCGGCGAGCGCCCCGAAGTTGGCCTCGTTGTCGACGGTCAGCGGGACGTCGCCGGGCAGCAGCGCGGCGACGTCGGTGCCGTGCCAGTCCAGGTTGGGGGCGCGCACCACGGTGTGGGTGCCGCGCGCGACCAGGCCCGGCACCGCGACCGCGAGGCCCGCGGGACGCAGCCCCGCGGCCTCGGCCTCCGCGCTCACCTGCCGCACCAGCGCCGCGAGATCGGCCAGGACGGGCTCCGGCGCCCGGCCCCGGTTGCCGACCCTGCGCTCGGCGCGCGCCCGTACCTCACCGCGCAGGTCCACCGCGCACACCGCGAGGTGGTCGACCCCGACCTCGGCGCCGAGCCCGGCCGGTCCCCGGCCGCTGACCGTGAGCGCCGAACCGGGCCGGCCCACGCCGCCCGGCCGCTGCGGCCCCAGCTCCTCCAGGAGTCCGGCCCTGATCAGCTCGTCGACCAGCGTGGACACGGCGGCCCTGGTCAGCCCGATGTGCTGGGCGACCGCGGCCCGCGACAGCGATCCCTCGGCGGCGACCGCGTACATCACGCGGGACAGATTGCGGCGGCGCATGCCCTGCTGGGTGTCGGGCGTCCCCGGGCGGGACCGGTGCAGTGGTGCGGTCATGCGGCCATGTTCCCAGGGCGGGCCGGACGCGCGGCCCTCGGGGCGCCCGGACCCGGCGGGACGGGCCGGCCCGTGGCCCGCGCGCTCACGCGCCCTCCAGCAGCGGCGCCCCGCCCGAGAGGACGCCCGAGATCCGGCGCAGCGTCGCCTCGTCCCGCTCGACCGGGTCGAGGACCGGGCCGCGTGCGGTGTCCCAGCGGCGGGCGACGGCGGCCGGGTCCTCGCCGGTGAGCAGCCCGGCGGCCTGGGCGGCCGCGCCGAGTGCCACCAGTTCGCGGGCCTCGGGCACCTGCACGGCCCGCCCCGACAGCCGGCGCACGGTCTGCTGCCAGGCGGTGCCGCGTGCGCCGCCCCCGATGAGCAGCAGCGGCACGGACCGGTCGGCGTCCTCGTCCAGGACCCGGTCGAGCGCCCCGAGCAGGGCGTGCACCGCACCGTCGTAGGCGGCCTGCAGCAGCTGGCCGCCGGTCGTGTCGTGCCGCAGACCGGTCAGCAGGCCCGAGGCGTGCGGCAGGTCGGGGGTCCGCTCGCCGTCCAGGTAGGGGAGGATCGTCGCCGTCCCGCCGCGCTCGACGGCCTCCCGGTCCAGGCCGAGCAGCGCCGCGATCCGGTCGACCGCGAGCGTGCAGTTCAGGGTGCAGGCCAGCGGCAGCCAGTCGCCGCGCGCGTCCGCGAACCCGGCGACGGTGCCCGTCGGGTCGGTGGGGCGCCGCCGTGACACGGCGTAGACGGTGCCGGAGGTGCCGAGGCTCAGGACCGGGGTGCCCGGCAGCAGGCCGAGGCCGAGCGCGGCGGCGGCGTTGTCACCGGTACCGGCCGCCACCAACGTGCCCTTGGCGAAGGGGAGTTCACCATCGGCGGCGTGCACGGTGCCCGCGACCTCGCCGGGCCCCACGACCCGGGGCAGCAGCGCGGGATCCAGCCCCACCCGCCCGAGCACGTCCTCGTCGTACGCCTCGGTCGCGGACGCCCACCACCCCGTACCGGACGCGTCGCCCCGGTCCGTGGTGCCCGCGCCCGTCAGGCGGCCGGTCAGGTAGTCGTGCGGCAGCCGCACCGCGGCCGTCGCCCGGACCGCCTCCGGCTCGTGCTCGGCGAGCCACGCCCACTTCGACACGGTGAACGAGGCCCCCGGCACGCTGCCGAACCGCTCCGCCCACGCCTTCGCCCCGCCCAGCTCGTCCACCAGGCGGCGGGCCTGCGGCGCGGACCGCACGTCGTTCCAGAGCAGCGCGGGGCGGACCGGCCTGCCCTGCGCGTCGAGGGTCACCAGGCCGTGCTGCTGCCCGCCGACGGAGACGGCCGAGGCCCGGCGCGCCGCGTCGCCGCACTGGGCGAGCGCGGTGCGCAGCGCCGTGTACCACTCGTCGGGGTCGCTCTCCCGGCCCGCGCCCGAGGTCACCGTGTGCGGTGCCTGCCCGCTCGCCACCACCGCGCCGGTGGCGACGTCGACGACGAGGGCCTTCGTGGACTGCGTGGAACTGTCGATCCCGACGACGAGGGGTCCATCGACACCATCGGCAGTGGACATGCGGCTCTCCTGATTCGTGCGGTCCGGTGGGGGGCTTCCCAGCGGCGTGCCCGCATACTAATTTGTAAAGCGCCATGACGAAATAGGCGGGCGGCATTGTGCTGCCGTCCGCCGGGCTACGGCGAGGGAGCCGCAAGATGACGTACCAGCCCACCCCCGACGACAAGTTCAGCTTCGGCCTGTGGACGGTCGGCTGGCAGGGCCGCGACCCGTTCGGTGACGCCACCCGGCCCGCGCTCGACCCGGTCGAGACCGTGCAGCGGCTCGCCGAGCTCGGCGCGTACGGCGTGTCGTTCCACGACGACGACCTGATCCCGTTCGGCTCGTCCGAGTCCGAGCGCGAGGCCGTCGTCAAGCGGTTCCGGCAGGCCCTGGACGCGACCGGCATGAAGGTGCCGGCCGCCACCACGAACCTGTTCACGCACCCGGTCTTCAAGGACGGCGCCTTCACCGCCAACGACCGCGACGTCCGTCGCTACGCGCTCCGCAAGGTGATCCGGAACATCGACCTGGCGGTCGAGCTGGGTGCCACCACGTACGTCGCCTGGGGCGGCCGCGAGGGCGCCGAGTCCGGTGGCGCCAAGGACGTCAGGGACGCGCTGGACCGCATGAAGGAGGCCTTCGACCTCCTCGGCGACTACATCACGGAGCAGGGCTACGACCTGCGCTTCGCCATCGAGCCCAAGCCGAACGAGCCCCGCGGCGACATCCTCCTGCCCACCGTCGGCCACGCCCTCGCGTTCATCGAGCGCCTGGAGCGCCCGGAGCTGTTCGGCGTGAACCCGGAGGTCGGCCACGAGCAGATGGCGGGCCTCAACTTCCCGCACGGCATCGCGCAGGCCCTGTGGGCGGACAAGCTCTACCACATCGACCTCAACGGGCAGAACGGCATCAAGTACGACCAGGACCTGCGCTTCGGCGCCGGCGACCTGCGGGCCGCCTTCTGGCTGGTGGACCTGCTGGAGTCGGCCGGTTACAGCGGCCCGAAGGTCTTCGACTTCAAGCCGCCGCGCACCGAGGGCTTCGACGGCGTGTGGGAGTCGGCCGCGGGCTGCATGCGCAACTACCTGATCCTCAAGGACCGTGCGGCGGCCTTCCGCGGCGACCCGGAGGTGCAGGAGGCGCTGCGCGCGTCGCGGCTCGACGAGCTGGCGCAGCCCACCGCCGCCGACGGCCTCGCCGGACTCCTCGCGGACCGGTCCGCGTTCGAGGACTTCGACGTGACCGCCGCCGCCGAGCGCTCGATGGCCTTCGAGCGTCTCGACCAGCTGGCGATGGACCACCTGCTGGGCGCCCGCGGCTGACGCCGACTTCCGCCAGGGGGTCGCGCGTTCGGCCCCCGGCGGCGACCCTGGGGGTATGTCCGTACCCCCTCCGCCGCCGCAGCCGCCCCCGCCGCCGAGCGACCGGCCGCCCTCGGGCGGCGGGTTCGGCCCGCCGTCCGAGGGCGGCTCCTTCGGCGCGTCGCCGCCCGACGGGCCGCGCCGTGCCCGGCGGGGTCCGCTGCTGCTGATCACGGTGCTCGTCGGGCTCGCGGTGATCGTGGGCGCCGTGGTCCTGGTGGCGACCCGGGACGGTTCGTCGGGCAAGAACGACGAACCGCCCCCGAGCAAGAGCAGCCAACGGGTCAGCAGGTCCCCGTCGTTCGGCATCCCGACCCGGCTGCCGAGCGAGCTGCCCAGCAACCTGCCGTCGAGGATTCCGAGCAGGATCCCCAGCGAGCTGCCGAGCGAGTTCCCCAGCGGGCTGCTCCCGAGCGACGTGGAGAGCCTGTTGCCCGAGTGATCCCGGGATGCCGGGAGACCGGGAGACCGTGGCGCCGGGTCGGGGTGCCGGCTAGAGCGCGCCCTTCGGCAGCTTCACGTAGGTGACCTTCGTCTCGATGCCGCTGTCCACGAGGCGGCCGTTCGCGTCGAACGCGCCCGTGCCGTCGGTCATGCCGAAGTCGTTGTCGTTGATCAGCGCGAGCCTGTCGCGCCCGGCGACGGCCACGCCCTCGATCTTGTCCGGCACGCCGTCGAGCGTGTGCAGGTCCACCACGAGCCGCTTCCTGAGCACCGGCACCCCGGCCGCCGCCGGATCGTCGAGCTGCTCCAGGGACGGCGACGTGGCGGCGTCGTCCCACGCGCCGCCCAGGATGTCCGCACCGCGCGTCAGCCTGACCTCCTGGAGGCGGGCCGCCTTGTCGGTGCGCTCCTCCACGAGCAGCCGGTCACCGCCGACCGCCACGACCGAGGAGATCTTCAGCTCCGACGTGTCGTCCTCGCCCGGGTCGACGACACCGACCGGGTCGAAGCGGTACGCGTACTCGGCCGTCACCGCCTGCTTCTTCGGCGAGAACCGCAGCAGCCGCGTGGTGCGCGAGGCGTCGCCCGCGTCCCCGTCCGGCAGCGACAGCGGGCTCTGCACGGCCAGCACCAGGTCACCGCCGGGCAGTTGGGCGAGTCCCTCGAACCCGCGGTTGATCTTCCGGTGCAGCAGCACCGACGGCAGCGACTCGACGACCGGGTAGCCGGCGCCCTTCAGGTTCAGCCCCCGGGGCACGTGCCGGGCCAGCACCCGGCCCCGCGCCGAGACGTGCACGAGCGACGGACCGTACTCGTCGACCAGCCAGAACGTGCCGTCCGCCGCGCGCACGATGCCCTCGGTGTCCAGACCGGCCGCGTCGTAGGAGAGCGGGGACTTCGCGTCGTACGAGTACGGCTTCTCGTCCCGGCCGTCCTGGTTCGGCAGACCGGTCACCGGCTTGCCGGACGACGTGGTCAGCGGGATCGCGTCGAGCACCTTCACCCGGTCGCCGGTCACGCGGATCTTCACGATGGCCGGGTCGAAGCCGGGCACGGGGAACGTGCGCCGCTTCGTGCCGTCCACCTTGATCTGCCCGTTCGGGCCCCGGTCCGTCACCGTCCAGAACTCGCCCTCGCGGCCCGCCGGGTAGATGTCGGAGCCGATGCCGCCGAGGTCGACGCCACGGTCGTCGGCCACCGTGCCGGGCAGCAGACGGTTGCTGAACACACCCAGTGGCAGGTCGCCGAGCGTCGCGCTGCCGGTGATCCGTGCCGCACCGGGCGCGGCCGATCCGCTCGACGAGACCGGCGCACCCGACCCGCCCGGCGCACCCGACGCGGTCCCGGCCACGACGAGCGCGGCCAGCGCCGCGATCGGCACCCCCGCCGCGACGGTTCGGCGGACGCGGCGCTTGCCGGGGACGAACGGGGACATGAGGCCTCCTGAGGCGCGTGAACGGTGAACTGCGCACACGCTCGGCCCCTGCCGTCGAACCACCGGTGACGGCAGGGTGAATGAGAGGAAACGGATGCGGGTCGCGCGCACGGCACCCGGGCGCCCTCACGGGCCCGGACGTGCCGGTGCGCCCGGGCCCGTAGAGTCGGGCCCGTGACAGACCCGATACTTCGCGCGACCGAGTGGAACGGCACGGCGTGGGACGACCCGTCCGACGAGCAGGTGCACGACCTGCTGGCCGACATGAACCTCACGCACCGGCACGTCGTCGTGGCCCGCCTCGACCGCGAGCCGGTGGACCAGCACTACATCCAGGTCGCCCTCAACGACGACCTCAGCTACCAGGTCGAGTACCGCGACGGCGGACCCGACCGGCACTTCCAGGCCCATGTGCCGTGCGACGGCAGCCCGTTCGCGGTCGAGCCGGTCGCCGACGTGGTGGCCGCGTGGGCCCGCGACCGGCCGGGGTGGCGGGACGCGCTCCCCTGGCGGCCCTGGCCGGATCAGCCCTGACCCTGCTCCTCGACGCCCGCGCGATCGAGGACGGTCCCCAGACGTTTGGCCAACTCGCCGTCCGTGCGCGCCAGTTCCGCCAGGAAGGCGCGCACGGCGGCCCGCAGCGCCCGCCGCAGCTCGACCGCGTCGAGCGAGCGCGCCAACGTCTCCTCCAGCGGTCCGGTGACCTCGACCGGCAGTAGATGCGCGCCCTTCGCGTACGCCCACGGCAGCCCGAGACGCACGCAGGCCAGCGCGATCACCTGGTCGCGCAGCGCCCCGATCCAGTACTGCGCCTGCCAGCCGCGGCCACGCTCGACGCAGGCCCGGGCGTGCAGCGCGTGGTGCCAGCCGAGCCCCGCGAGCCGCCCCGGACCGGGCGGCGCGGGCTCCCGCCCGGGACCCGGCACCCCGAACACCGTCCGCCAGGCCGGACCCCGGGGCGCGAAGTCGTCGCCCGAGGCGAACCCCAGATCCACCTCCAGACCGCCGGGCAGCAGGAACACCCGGTAGACCAGGGACCCGGCGGGCAGGTCCCAGTGGTGCAGCGCCCCGAACTCCCCGTACAGCAGCTCCGTCCAGCGCTCCAGGGCCGCGGCCGGGTCGCCCCGGACGCCGAGCATCACGTCGATGTCCGACCAGCGGTCGCCGCCGTCCACGGCGAACGAACCGGTGACGGCCGCGCCGTCGACGCCCGGGTCGGCCTCGGCGAGCGCGAGGAGCCGCGCGCGGACCAGGTCACGTTCCTCGACGGAGAACATCCCGCGACTGTAGCGCCGGATCCGGGCGACCGAAGGGATCGTTCCGAGCGCAGTCGATCGATACGATGACCGGGCCGCGGCAGCTGCGCCGCGGCCGTGACACGGGGGAGAGCCAGGGCATGCGGCTGCACGTCGACCGGCGCCACGCGCGCGTCCTCGAACTCCTGCGGGAGCGCGGCACGCTGCGTGTCGCCGATCTCGCCGACGAGCTGGGCGTCTCCCCGGTGACGCTCCGCCGCGACGTGGAGACCCTCGCGGCGCAGGGCCGACTGCACCGGCTGCACGGCGCCGTCGTCTGGCCGGGCGACACCGCACGGACGGCGCCCGGTCCCGCCGAGACGCCGGACGGGAGGGGCAGGCAGGCGCAGGGGATCGTCGTCGGCATGGTCGTGCCGACGACCGAGTACTACTACTCCGACGTCGTGCGCGGTGCCCGCGAGGCCGTCGAGGCGCGGGGTGCCCGGCTCGTCGTCGCGCTCTCCCACTACCTGCCGGGCGAGGACTCCGTCCAGGTCGACCGGCTGCTCGCCGCGGGCGTCGACGGACTGCTCCTGACGCCGAGCTGGGAGACCGGCGTGCCGGGTCCCGGGGAGGGGCTGCGGATCACGGAGCGGCCGGTGCCCACGGTCCTCGTGGAGCGCTCCGCGCCGCACGGCCATCCGGCCGCCGCCCTCGACCGGGTCCGCTCCGACCACGCCCACGGCGCCGCCGAGGCCGTCCGCCACCTCGCCGCGCTCGGTCACCGCACCATCGCCCTCGCGGCCCAGGAGTCGCCCACCAGCGCCCGGTTGAGGAGCGGCTACGAGGCGGCCGTGGCGGCGCTCGGCCTGCGCTCCGCGCCGGAGCCGTCGCGCACGCCCGCCACCACGGAGGCCGAGCGCTTCGAGCGGACCTTCGGCCACCTGCGCGACGCGGTCGAGCAGCACGGGGTGAGCGCTGCGATCCTGCACAGCGACGCCGACGCGATCGTCGTCGTCCCCCGCCTGCGGGCGTACGGCGTGCGCGTCCCCGAGGACCTCGCCGTCATCACGTACGACGACGAGGTCGCCGCCCTCGCGGACCTGCCGCTGACCGCGGTGGCCCCGGCCAAGCGGGCGGTGGGCCGGCACGCCGCGGAACTGCTGCTGTCCCGGCTCACCGCGCCGGACGGCTGCGGCGGGCCGGGTCAACACCTCGACATCCTGCCGGAGTTGCGGGTCAGGGAGTCGTGCGGGGCACCGGTCAGTTCAGCCTGACCACGACCTTCTGCGACACGCCCCCGGCGGCGCTCAGATCACCGAAGGTCAGCTGCAGCTCCCGGCCCGTCCGCACCCCGGTCACCGACCCCGGCTTCGACGTCACGGACCTGACCGGGCGCCGCCACGTCAGCGTGGCGCCGGTGACGGTCCGGTTCGGATCGCTGACGCTGACCGTCGCCGTGCCGTCCCTGCGCTCCCGGATCTGCACGATCAGCGGGGCGTCCACGCTCACCTTGCCGGCCGTGCCCGGCTCCCAGAACGTCACTCCGGTGAAGCCGAGCGACGGCACCCGAACCCCTTGCTGGGCAGCGGAGTTGACGGTGACGGCGAGCCAGTCGCGGTCCGCCGCACGGGCCGCCGTGCGCGCCTCGGTCGCGCCCGGCAGCAGGACGTAGGCGTAGTGGGCGTCCGCCGGGTCCGTCCCGTGGTCGGCGAGCAGGGTGACGTACCGGCGCGTGACCGGGTCGGCCGACCCGCCGCCGTTGATGTCCTTCCAGCTGCCCGTGCGCTCCTCGCGCAGCGCCGTCAGGGGCGCCCCGCCGGGGAAGACGTACCCGCCGTGCCCGGCCAGATGGGCCCAACGCGCCCTCGGGAAGTCCGCGTTCCAGGCCTGCGAGACCGGCTGCGGCCGCCCGTCGACAGTCAGCCGTGCCGTGCCCGACACCCCCAGGTTCCGGTTGTCGACGACGCTCTCCACGCCCGCGCCGTCCGTACTCGTGATCCCGGCGCCGAGGCAGACGACCGCGTCGTCCAGGAAGAACCACGACTTGCGGCCCCTGAGCGTCGAGGAGAGTCCGCGCAGGTCCTGCGCCACCGTCCCGTACGTGCCGTCCGTCGCGCCGCCCACCCAGGTGGTGTCCGGCCGGGCCGCACCCCACGTGCCGCCTTCGGCGTCCGCGAGCGGCTTGCGCGACACGGTCGTGCCGGGCAGCCGGTAGGGGTCCACGGTCGGCCAGTAGCCGTCGCTGTACTGTCCGCCGCCCGTGCTGTCGCCGTCGGCCCACCAGTAGAGCATTCCCGAACCGGTGTGCCAGCCGCGGACGTTCTCGCCGTTGCCGTTCTCGTAGAACGTGATCGCCTTCGACGCCATCGACACCGAGGCGGTGAACCGGCCCGAGCGGTGCGCGGCGCGCGCCATCGCCGGGAACACCTGGTGCCCGGCCGGTTCGGCGGCCGGCTTCACGCCGGAGTCACCGAGCAGCGTCGCCACGCGGGACAGCGCGGCGACACCGAGCGTGCGGCCCGTCGTCACGTCGCTGTAGCGGTCGCGGGTGAACCAGCCCTTGGCGAGCCCCTGCCAGCGCGCGTTCTCCTCCGCGCTCGCGCCCTGCCCGAGCAGCAGGATCGAGGCGATGATCGCGTGCCCGCGGGAGTGGTCGTCCTGCTGGACCTTGAGCTGGTCGGTGGCGACCAGGCCGCGGCTGATCGCCCGCCCGGACACGTTGTCGACCATCAGCCCGTCGTGCAGGAACGGCGCGTAGGCACTCTCCACCGAGTCGAGGAAGATCTGCCGTCCGCTGTCGGTGATCGCCCAGGTGGAGCCGCCGAGCAGGGCGAACAGCTTGCTCAGGCCGTCGATGAGGACCGCGCCGTACGAGCCCGTGTACGGCACGTACGTGTGCTGGATCAGCGAGCCGTCCGCGTAGAGGCCGTCGCCCGAGGTGACGTAGGGGAACACCGGCGAGATGGCGTCGCGGGCCAGGGCGACCTTCGCCGCCGTGCCGTCGAGGATGCCGCGCAGCGCCAGGACGCGGCACAGGTCGATGCGGTTGGCGCCGGTGCTGGTGCCTGTGTACTTCGCGACGAGCGAGTCGGGCACGAAGTGGTCGATCGCCTCGACCGCCGCCGTCAGCTGCGCGGCGCTCAGGTGCTCGTACATGAGGATCGCGATGTCCAGCAGCCGCTGCGGGGCGCCTATCTGGAAGTTGTACCAGTTCCCGTACTGGGCCTGGGACTTGTTGTAGACCTGGCTGCCCAGGTGGTCCACGGCGGTGAGCACGGCCGCCTTGAGGGACGCGTCGCCGGTCAGTCCGGTGCCGGGCTGGCAGAACGCCTCCGCCATCACCCGGACCCGCTCGTAGCTGGTCTGGATCTTCTCCGAGTAGCCGTACGACTCCGTGTCCGTGTCGGGCTCCGGATCGCCGAACACGGCGTCCGGCCAGAGCGATCCGGTCACCGGGTTCATCGCGCCCTGCCACGTTCTGGCCTGGGTGCCGAGCGTGGCGAGCTTCGACCTGAACGGCTCGGCGGTCGGGCTGAACCCCTCGCCGAGGTACAACGACCGCCAGCGGGACCGCAGTTGGGCGAACTCGTCCTCGGCGGCCGAGGCCTGCCGGGGCAGTCCGACGGCGAGCGCGGCACCGACGGCCGCGCTCGTGGCGAGGAAGGCGCGACGGGACCAGAACGGCGAGAGGACAGGAAGCGACGGCGACGTCATGAAGAGCTCCGGGATGCTGGAGGGTCCGCTGGGAGTAAGCGGTTTCTAGCACCCGGCGATTCAAACGCTCAAGAGAATCGGCCGAATTGATCGTTTCGATCGTTCGGTGAGCAGTGGGCGGGCAGAGGGTGGAGCGGGGTCAGTCGCCGATCCACACCGTCGTGATGTTGCAGAACTCCTGGATGCCGTGGCCCGACAGCTCCCGCCCGTACCCGGAGCGCTTGGCGCCGCCGAAGGGGAGCGCGGGGTGCGACGCCGTCATGCCGTTCACGAAGACGCCGCCCGCCTGACTGTCCTGGACGAACCGCTCGATCTCGTCCTCGTCGCCGGTCCACAGGTTGGAGCTCAGCCCGAACGGGGTGTCGTTCGCGACGGCGATCGCCTCGTCCAGGTCCGCGACCCGGTACAGCGTCGCCACGGGACCGAACGTCTCCTCGCGGTGGATCCGCATCTCCGGCGTGATGTCGGCGAGGACGGTCGGCTCGTAGAACCAGCCGCGGTCGGCGAAGTCCTTCGGCCGCTGCCCGCCGCACAGCACCGTCGCGCCGCTCTCGACGGCGTCGTCGACCAGTTCCTCCAGGTCCGTGCGGCCCTGTTCGCTGGCGAGCGGACCGACGTCCGTGTCCTCGTCGAGCGGGTCACCGACGCGCAGCGCCCGCATCCCCTCGACGAAGGCTTCCCGGAACCGGTCGAAGACGTCCTCGTGGACGATGAACCGCTTCGCCGCGATGCACGACTGCCCGTTGTTCTGCACCCGCGCGGTGACCGCCGTCCTGGCCGCCTTCTCGACGTCCGCCGACGGCAGGACCACGTACGGGTCGCTGCCGCCCAGCTCCAGGACCGTCTTCTTCACCTCGTCGCCCGCGACCGAGGCCACCGAGCGGCCCGCGGGCTCGCTGCCGGTGAGGGTGGCCGCGGCCACCCGCTCGTCGCGCAGCACCCCCTCGACCGCCCCGGATCCGATGAGGAGCGTCTGGAAGCAGCCCTCGGGGAACCCGGCCCTGCGGAACAGGTCCTCCAGGTAGAGCGCGGTCTGCGGCACGTTCGACGCGTGCTTGAGCAGGCCCACGTTCCCCGCCATCAGAGCGGGCGCCGCGAACCGGACGACCTGCCACAGCGGGAAGTTCCACGGCATCACCGCGAGCACCACGCCCAGCGGCCGGTAGCGGACGTGCGCGCGGGCCGCGCCGGAGTCCTTCACGTCGGGCTCGGCCGGGTGCTCGTCGGCGAGCAGGTGCTGTGCGTTCTCGGCGTACCAGCGCATCGTCTTCGCACACTTCGCGGCCTCGGCGCGGGCGGCGGCGACCGGTTTGCCCATCTCCGTCGTCATCGTCCTGGCGATGTCGGGGGTGTCCGCGTCCAGCAGGTCGGCGGCCCGCTGCAGCAGCCGCGCCCGGTCGAAGAACGTCGTCGTCCGGTACGACGCGAACGCCTCCGCCGCCCGGGCCAGCTTCTGCTCGACGTCCTCGGGGGAGAGGGCGTCGAACGTCTTCAGCGTCTCGCCGTTCGCGGGGTTGACCGTCGCGATGGGCATGGGAAGACCTCCTGTGCACGGTTCCTTCGACCTTCCCGCGCGGCGCGGCGCCGCGCAACGCGGGCCGCTCCGGGTACCCGGCGCGCCGTACGTCAGACGTGCTTCTCGGACGTGCCCGCAGACGTGCCCGCCAGACGTGCCCGCAGAGCTGCCTCTCCGACCTGCCCTTCGTCGGACCGGCCGTCAGAGGTGGTCGGCGAGCCGGTCCAGGAACACCGTCTGCGCCGTGACCACGACGCCGCGCGCCGCGTCCAGGCCGAACCACGCCACCCGGTCCAGCTCGGGGAACTCCGCCGTCCGGCCGGAACCGCGCGGCCACTCCATCGTGAACGTGCCGGGCGCCACGTCCGCGGGGTCGAGATCGCCCTCCACCGCCCACACCGTCACGTGCTTGCCGCCCGACTGGACGGTGTCGCCCAGCGGCAGCGGGGTCCCGTCGGGCGCCGGCAGCCCCAGCTCCTCCGTGAACTCGCGGCGGGCCGCGTCCCACGGGGTCTCGTCGTCCCCGTACTCGCCCTTCGGCACGCTCCAGGCGCCCGCGTCCTTGCGCGCCCAGAACGGGCCGCCCATGTGCCCGAGCAGCACCTTGGGCCCGGTGGGCGTGCGGCGGAAGAGGAGCAGACCCGCGCTGCGTTTCGTTCGCTTCGTCCCGTCGGTCATGCCGTCAGTCTCGGTGCAGATACCGGATGACCGCGAGTACGCGGCGGTTCTGGTCCTCGGACGCGGGCAGCCCGAGCTTCCCGAAGATCGCCGCGACGTGCTTCTCGACCGTGCCCGCCGACACGTGCAGGGACTGGGCGATCGCGGCGTTCGAGCGGCCCTCGGCCATCAGGGTCAGCACCTCGCGCTCCCGGCCGGTCAGCGAGGCGATCTCCTCCGTGCGCCGGCCCGCCCCGGCCAGCTGGGTGACCACCTCCGGGTCGAGGGCGGTGCCGCCCGCCGCGACCCGGGCGAGCGCGTCCGTGAACTCGGCGACGTTCGCCACCCGCTCCTTGAGCAGGTACCCGACGCCCGCCGACCCCTCGGCCAGCAGCCGCGTCGCGTACTTCGTCTCGACGTACTGGGAGAACAGCAGGACGCCCGTGCCGGGGTGGTCACGGCGGATGTCGATCGCGGCGCGCAGCCCGTCGTCCGTGTGCGTCGGGGGCATCCGGATGTCGACGACCGTCACGTCCGGGCGGTGCTCGGCGACGGCGGCCCGCAGCGCGTCGGCGTCCGCCACGGCCGCCGCGACCTCGTGCCCGCGCATCGTCAGCATCTGGGCCAGCAGTTCCCGCAGGACGGCCGCGTCCTCGGCGATGACTACGCGCATGCGCCGGATCTTCTCACAGGGGTCTCCTCGTGGTGACGTCCCGGGGCTCCGCCCCGGACCCCGCTCCTCAATCGCCGGAGGGGCTCGGTGTGGCTCATGCGTGCAGCGGCAGGTCGACCGTCACCCGTGTCGGGCCGCCCTCCGGGCTCGTCACCTCCAGCGTGCCGTCCACCGTCCGCACCCGCTGCACCAGTCCGGCGAGTCCGCCCTCGTCGACCAGCCGCGCGCCGCCCCGCCCGTCGTCCGTCACCCGCAGCCTCAACGTGCCGTCGCCCGCCGCGAGTTCCATGCCGCAGCGGGTCGCCCCGCTGTGCTTGATGACGTTGGTCAGGAGCTCCGCCGCGCAGAAGTAGGCGAGGCTCTCGATCGCCGGGGTCGGCCGCTCGGGCACGTCCGTCGTCACGTCGACGGGGAGCGAGGAACGCGCGGCGAGCGTGGTGAGCGCGTCGGGGAGGCCGCCGTCCAGGGCCGGCGGATGCAGACCGCGGGAGAGGTCGCGCAGTTCGGTGAGGGCCTCGGTCGCGTTGTCCCTGGCCGTCTCGACCAGCCGCCGCAGCTCGGGACGGTCCCGGTCGTCGAGCTGTTCGCGCACCATGTCCAGGCTCATCGCGAGCGCCACGAGACGGACCTGCGCCCCGTCGTGCAGATCGCGCTCCAGACGGCGCAGGCGGGCGTTCGCGTCGTCCACGGCGAGCGCGCGGGTCTCCTCCAGGTCCCGGACCCGGTCGGCCAGCCGGCCGGGGGCGAGCAGGGCGCGGACCAGGGCGAGGTCCGCCGTCGCGGCGGCCCGGGTCAGCCACGGCGCGACCAGCAGGATCGCGCAGCCCACCAGCGCGGTGCCGAGCGCGCCCGGGAGCGAGTGCACGTGCGGCGAGCCGCCCCACGGCAGCGGCGTCACCAGATTCAGGTCGTCCGGCGTGAACGCCCAGCGGATCGGCGCGATCACGTTCACCGCGCCGACCGCCCACCACGACACCGCGTACAGGCCGACCATCGCGAGCGGCAGCCGCACCAGGACGTACGCCACCGCCCGCCAGGCCGCCCCGTCCCGCAGCCGCGCCTCGGTGCGCGCGAACAGCCCGCCGGCCGGCCGCGGTCCGGCCGGCTCCGCCACCCGCACCCCCAACAGGCCCTGTGCGAGACGCCGTTGGAGCGTCCCGAGACCGCATGCCAGCGAGAGACCCGTGACCAGGAAGAGCACGCCGAGGACCGCCCCGATCAGCGTCAGGGTCAGCGCCGACCCCAGCGCGAGACAGACCACCACGAACAGGAACCCGGCGAGCGCGGGGACGGCCGACAGGAGGCAGTACGCCGCCTCCGCCCACGCCCGCCGTCGCGTGCAGGCCGGCAGGACCTCACGCATCGCGACGCACCAGCAGCCGGCCGCCCGTGCCGAGGAGCGCCGCCGTGAACAGGCACAGCACCACGAACCCGGCCCACGGCGACAGCATGCCGTCCACCGGGACGGTCACCGCGAGGGAGTTGCCCGCGATCATCGTGGGGAAGAACTTCGCCACCGCCGTGCCGGTCGTCCCGGCGAGCAGCGCCGGCAGGACGTACGTGATGCCGACGAAGACCCCGATGGCGCTCGCCGTGTGCCGGGTGATCGCACCGATGGCGATGCCCATCAGGCCGACCATCGCGAGGTAGGCGCCCGACATCAGGACCGCGCGCAGCACGTCCGGGTCGCCGAGCGAGGGATGCGGGACGTCCGCGGCGAGCGCCGCACGGCCCGCGAGGAACGCCACGAACGTGACCGACTCGCCGACCAGCAGGGCGAGTCCGCCGAAGACGGCCGCCTTCGCGGTGAGCGCGAGACGCCGGTCGGGCACCGCGGCGAGCGTGGCGCGGATGGTGCCCGACGCGTACTCACCGGTGACGACCAGGACCCCGAGCACCCCGACGATCAGCTGGCCGAGGGCCACCCCGGCCAGGACGTTGTTCGTCGGATCGAAGCTCGCCACCTTCGAAGCGCCGTGCGGCGCCTTGGTGTTGGCCATCGTCACGACCCCCATGGCGATCATGCCGACGACCGTCAGGAGCAGCGCCCAGGACGTCGAGCGCAGGGTGCGCAGTTTGATCCACTCCATCCGGGCGGCCGCCCGGAAGCCGTAGTGGCCGGTGAGTGCGGGCGCGTACGCCGTCGTGGTCATCGTGCTCCTCCTGCCTGGTACGCCGCCGCGTCTCCGGTCAGCGCGAAGAACGCCTCTTCCAACGACCGCCCGGACGCGGTCAGTTCGGCCACCGACGTGTCCGCGAGCAGCCTGCCCCGTCCGATCACCAGGAGGTGGTCGGCGGTGAGCGCCATCTCGCTGATGAGGTGGCTCGACAGCAGGACCGTACGGCCCTCGGCCGCGAGCGAGCGCATCAACTCGCGTATCCAGCGCACCCCTTCGGGATCGAGCCCGTTCACCGGCTCGTCGAGGAGCAGCACCGCCGGATCGCCGAGGAGCGCCGCCGCGATGCCGAGCCGCTGCGCCATGCCCAGCGAGAACGACCCGGCCCTGCGGCCCGCGACCGACGCCAGGCCGACCGTCTCCAGGACCACGTCGACCCGGGACGGGTCGATGTCGCCGCCCGCGGCGAGCGCCGCGAGATGGCCGCGCGCGCTGCGCCCCGGATGGAACGTGCGGGCCTCCAGGAGCGCCCCCACCTCCCGCAGCGGCCAGCGCAGTTCCGCGTACGGCCGCCCGCCGATGGTGGCGTGCCCGGCGTCCGGCCGGTCCAGGCCCATGAGCATGCGCAGGGTGGTGGACTTGCCGGAGCCGTTCGGGCCGAGGAACCCCGTCACGCTGCCGGGACGCACCCGGAAGCTCAGCTCATCGACGGCGACCGTCCCGCCGTACCGTTTGGTGAGACCCCTGGCCTCGATCATCACGACCCCCTGTTCCGTCGCCGCGTGGTGTGCGATCTGGTGTCCGATCTGGTGTGATCCACGCTAGGGACGGCGAGGGAGCGCCGGAACGAGGTTGTCCTCCGACCCCGTTGGGGGAAAACCCCCAGGCCGGGCGCCGGTCAGAGCCGGGACCTCGGCAGGATGCCGAGCGCGGCGGCGTCCGCGAGGTGCTGGCCGAGCCGCAGCTGCAGCGGCCCCGGCGGACCCGGCCGCTCCGAGAGCAGACTGAGCGAACCGAAGGACCGGTCCGCGGCCCGCAGCGGCACCGCCACCACGCACGCGAACCCCAGGGACCGCGCCATCGCCGTGTACGAGGGCCAGTTGGCCCGCGCGTACGGATGCGCCAGCGGTACCCCGCGGATCGGCATCGCGGAGGCCCGGCAGTCCGCGCCGGGCCCCTCGCCCCAGGACAGCGCGGCCCGCTCGAGCCGCAGGCCGCGGTTGTCCGACGCCGCCACCTCGACCCGCCCGGTCGGCGGTTTGAGCACGGCCGCCGCCGACGGCACCCCGAGCAGCGACACACAGGTGCCCACGAGCGCGGCGATGGCCTGGGGACCGCCCCGCACGGCGGCGTCCGCCACTTCGACGAAGGCCGTCGCGAGCCGCTCGCTGTCCACCTGGTACGCCTCGTACGGCACGCCGCGCATGACGTCCCCCTCGACCCGACCTCGTCCGCCCCGCACCCCGCATGTCCGCCCACCCGGCGCAGGGCCCGGTGGGCGGACTTTGCAGAAGGGGTATGCCCGGTGGATGGACCGCCCGAACCGTTCCACCGGCACGCCCCGCACGGCTGTCTCACATGTGCACGGCGCCCTCGCCGGCCACGGCCTTCGGCCGGCCCGGCCGGTACAGCACCAGCGTGACCACGAAACCGATCGCGAAGAACAGCGCCGACCACCAGTACGCCGTCGAGTAGCTCTCCATCGACGCCTGCGCGCGCACCTGCGGGGTGGGCTGCTTGCCGACGAGGTAGTTCGTCGCGGCGCTCGTGGCGAGTGTGTTGAGCAGCGCCGTACCGATCGAACCGCCCACCTGCTGGCTGGTGTTGACCATCGCGGAGGCCACGCCCGCGTCGTGCGCGGCGATCCCGGCGGTCGCGAGGTTCATCGCGGTGGCGAAGATCAGGCCGAGGCCGATACCGGCGACGAGCAGCGGCGGCAGCACGTGCGCCGCGTAACTGCTGGTCAGGTCCAGCGACGTCAGCCACGCCATGGCCACGGCGGACAGCGCCATGCCGAGCGGCACGATCGGTTTCGGCCCGAGCCTCGGCACGAGGGAGTTCGTGGCGACGACCGACGAGACGACCATGCAGGCGACCATCGGCAGGAAGGAGACACCGGTGATCACCGGCGAGTAGCCGAGGATCTGCTGGAGGTAGTACGTCAGGAACAGGAACACGCCGAACATGCCCGCACCGGAGATGAACATCGCCAGGTACGAGGCGCCGCGGTCCCGGTCGAGGACGACGCGCAGCGGCAGCAGCGGATGCGCGGCCCGCGTCTCCCACCAGGCGAACGCGACGAGCAGCAGCGCGCCGACGACGAGGAAGCCCCAGGTCTGCACGTCGCCCCAGGCGTGCGTCTCCGCGTTCGAGAAGCCGTAGACGATGCAGAACAGGCCGACCGAGACCAGGATCGTGCCGGGCACGTCCAGCTTCGGCCGGTCCGCGGGCCGGCCGCCGTGCAGCAGCCGTGCCCCGCCGATCATGGCGACGACCGCGAACGCGAGGTTCACGTAGAGGCACCAGCGCCAGTCCAGGTACTCGGTCAGCACGCCGCCGAGCAGCAGGCCGACGGCGCCGCCCGCGCCCGCGATGGCACCGTAGATGCCGAACGCCTTGGCGCGTTCCTTCGGGTCCGTGAACGTCGTGGTGAGCAGCGACAGGGCGGCCGGTGCGAGCAGCGCGCCGAACACGCCCTGCAGGGCCCGCGCGCCCACCAGCATCCCGAAGCTCGTCGCCGCGCCGCCGAACGCGGACGCCGCCGCGAACCCGGCCAGACCGGCGAGGAAGACCGCCTTGCGGCCCACGAGGTCCGCGACGCGCCCGCCGAGCAGCAGCAGGCTGCCGAAGGCGAGCGCGTAGGCGGTGACGATCCACTGCCGGTTGCCGTCGGAGAAGCCCAGGTCCTGCTGGGCCGACGGCAGGGCGATGTTCACGATCGTCGCGTCCAGGACGACCATCAGCTGCGCGATGCCGATGACACCGAGGATCAGCCAGCGGTGCTCGTGCGCGCCGCCGCCCGCGTACGGGGCACCGCCGGGTGGCGCGGACCGTGCGCCGGGTTCGGCGGTGGAGCCTGCGGATTCGGCGGACTCGGCGGATTCGGGCGAGCGATCCATGGTGGCCTCCAGACACCCACAAACCCCCCGCTCGTGCTCGTCCACCACGCTAAGCGCCCGGCTCACGGACGGCGACCGGGGAGGGAACGGGACCGTTCACCACGCCCCGGACCGCCCGCGGGCGCCGGGCTCTCAGCGGATCTGCTCGTCGACCGCCGTCGACCCCTCGGACGAGGTCCGGGGCCCGGGCACGGCCGCGGCCGCCGGCGCCGACCTGGAGCGGAACAGCCGCTGGGCGAGGGGCTCCGTGTAGCGCGCCGTGAGCGGGCCGACGATCACCAGGATCAGCACGTACGCCGTCGCCAGCGGGCCGAGCCGCGGCTCGATGCCGGACGTCACGGCGAGACCGGCGATCACGATGGAGAACTCGCCGCGTGCCACGAGCGCGCCACCGGCCCGCCAGCGGCCCTTCACGGAGACGCCGGCCCGGCGGGCCGCCCACCACCCGGTGAAGATCTTCGTGCAGGCCGTGACGACGGCGAGCACCAGCGCGGGCAGCAGCACCGGAGGAATGCTCGCGGGATCGGTGTGCAGGCCGAAGAACACGAAGAACACGGCGGCGAACAGGTCGCGCAGCGGCGACAGCAGCGTGTGCGTGCCCTCCGCGACCTCGCCGGACAGGGCGATGCCGACGAGGAACGCGCCCACCGCGGCGGACACCTGGAGCTGCTGGGCCAGGCCCGCGACGAGGATCGTCAGGCCCAGCACGACCAGGAGCAGCTTCTCCGGATCGTCGCTGGAGACGAACCGGGAGATGTGCCGCCCGTACCGGACCGCGACGAACAGCACGAGGCCCGCGGCGCCCAGCGCGATGGCGAGCGTGAGACCGCCCGCGGCCCAGCCCACCCCGGCCAGCAGCGCCGTGATGATGGGCAGGTACACCGCCATCGCCAGGTCCTCGAGCACGAGGATGCTGAGGATCACCGGCGTCTCGCGGTTGCCGAGCCGCCCCAGGTCGCCGAGCACCTTGGCGATCACACCGGACGACGAGATCCAGGTGACACCGGCGAGCACGACGGCCGCGACCGGCCCCCAGCCCATGAGCAGCGCGGCGGCCGCGCCGGGCAGCGCGTTGAACGTCATGTCGACGAGCCCCGCCGGGTACTGCGTCTTGAGATTGCTGACGAGGTCGCTCGCCGTGTACTCGAGGCCGAGCATCAGCAGGAGCAGGATGACGCCTATCTCGGCGCCGATGGCGACGAACTCCTCGCTCGCGCCGAGCGGCAGCAGACCGCCCTCGCCGAACGCGAGGCCCGCGAGGAGGTACAGCGGGATCGGCGAGAAGCGCAGCCGCCCGGCGAGCCGGCCGAGGAGGCCGAGCGCCAGGATGATCGCCCCGAACTCGATGAGGAAGACAGCGGAATGCATCCGATCACTCCCGACCCAGGATCGTGGCCGCCGCCTCGACGCCCTCGCGGGTACCGATCACGATGACCGTGTCGCCGCCCGCCAGCCGGAAGTCGGGGGTCGGCGACGGGATCGCCTCGGCGCGGCGCAGCACCGCCACGATCGAGGCGCCGGTCTCGGTGCGCATCTGCGTCTCGCCGAGCAGCCGGCCGTTCCAGTGCGAGACGCCGGGGATCTCGATGCGCTCGGCGACGAGCCCCAGATCGGTGGTATGCAGCAGGTTCGGGCTGTGGTGCGAGGGCATCAACGCGTCGATGAGGTACGCCGCTTCGCCCGAGGTCAGCTTGAGCGACAGGGCACACGCGTCGGGGTCGTCGGCCCGGTACGCGCTGAGCGTACGGCCTCCGTCCCGGTGCGCCACGACGGACAGTTGGCGTTGTTCGCGGGTGGTCAGGTCGTAGCGGAAGCCGATTCCCGGCAGTGGTGTCCGGCTCAGGCGTGAAGCGGGCACGTCTCTCCCCTTGTCCGTGCGTATCCGTGAGTTCCGGGCTGCGGTCCCGGACGCCATTACATGGCGGATGCATCTTTCAGCGCTCGAGTCACCTTATACTGCTCAACTTTTGGCAAAGAAACGGTCAGCCGTCGAGGGGTGGGTGCGCGGCCAGCACGGCGTCCACGGTGTCCGCCTGATCGGCCGTCTTGTCGTCCCGGTAGCGCACGACGCGCGCGAACCGCAGCGTGACACCCGCCGGGTAGCGGGTCGACCGCTGCAGTCCGTCGTAGGCGATCTCGACGACCAGCTCGGGCCGCACGGTCACGACGTGCCCGTCGTCGTTCACCGCCAGCTCCCGCAGCCGCTCGGTCTGCCAGGCCAGCAGCGCGTCGGTGAGCCCCTTGAACGTCTTGCCGAGCATCGCGTACGAGCCGTCGGCGCGCCGCGCGCCCAGGTGCAGGTTGGACAGCTTTCCGGTGCGCCGCCCGTGCCCCCACTCGGCCGCGAGCACCACCAGGTCCAGGGTGTGGACCGGCTTCACCTTCAGCCACGACGCACCACGGCGCCCCGCACTGTACGGCGCCTCAAGACCCTTGACGACGACGCCTTCGTGGCCGCGCCCGAGCGTGGCGGTGAAGAACTCCTCGGCGGCGGCGCGCTGTTCGGCGTCGGACTCGTCCCCGACGACGAGGCGCCGCACCCGCATCGGCTCGGGGACGAGGCCCGCCAGCCGTTCGTGCCGCTGCCCGTACGGCAGGTCCAGCAGGTCCTGCCCGTCGACGGACAGCACGTCGAAGAACACGGGGGAGACCGGCAGCGCCTCGGCCGCCCGTGCCACGTCCACCCGCGACCCGACCCGCCCGGCCACCTCCTGGAACGCCCGCGGCCGCCCGTCCGCGTCCAGCGAGACGACCTCCCCGTCGAGGATGAACCGGCCGGCCGCCAACCCGGCTGCCGCGGCGGTCACTTCGGGCAGCCGGTCGGTGATGTCGTCGAGCGTGCGCGTGTAGACCCGGACCTCGTCCCCGTCCCGGTGCACCTGTACGCGGATGCCGTCGAGCTTCTCCTCCACGGCGCAGGCCGCCAGCTTGTCCAGCGCCTCACCGACCGACGACGCGCTGTGCGCCAGCATCGGCAGCACCGGCCGTCCCACCGTCAGCCGGAACGCGTCGAGCGCGCCGGGACCGTCCGCGAGCAGCGCTCGCGCGACCGGCTGCAGACCGCCCGCCAGCATCACCGCGCGCCGCACGTCCGCCGGGGGAGCGTCCGTCGCCCGCGCCAGCCCGTCCAGGGCCACCGCGTCCAGCGCGCCCTGCCGCACCTCGCCGGTCACCAGGCCGAACAGGAACCGCTGCTCGTCCTCCGTGGCCGCACCCATCAACTCGCCCACGAGACGCTTGCGTTCGGCCTGCGAACCGGCGCCGGAGACATCGCCGATGACGGTCAGCGCGGCGTCCACGTCCTGCACCGTCAGCCGGGGTTCGGCGGCCGGGTCGACCCGCTCGCTCAGCACCCGCCAGCCCACGCCGAGACGCCCCTGCGGGAGCCGTCCGGCCAGGTAGGGGATGACGATCGGCACGTCGTCGGGCTCGGCGTCCCGGAACAGTTCGGCGAGCAGCGCGGTCTTCCGGGACCGCGCCGAGGTGGCGGCGACCTCCTGGGACACCTGAGCGAGCCGGGCGAACAACATGCAGCCATGGTGCAACGTGCGGGGGTGGGGCGCACGGGCGCGTGGGGCCGCGTGGGGCGGGGCGGGGTTATCCGACGCGGCAGATGTAGAGGGGGCCGAGCCAG